>JAUIJB010000025.1 GCA_030430455.1 Verrucomicrobiia bacterium
ACGCCGATCAGCCGCCGTGTTGGGTTCGGGCTTTCCATACGCGGGCGGATGGTGTTGAGTTCAGAGGGCGCGGTTGGCGCGTCTCACCTTTATCGTTCTGCCAAGAATGGGTGGCGCCGAGTCCCGAGTTGACCCGGGCGGTTGCCCGACTAGACTGAATGCATGCCATTGGTGAGTATTCCAGCCCACTATGACGGAGCGCAGGTCCTGCTCGACGAGGAGGTGGCGTTGCGTCCCAACGCCCGTTTGATTGTGACGGTCCTGGAGGATGCGGATTCTGAGCGCGAGGACTTCCTGCGATTGGCGGAGAGCGGGCTCGCGGCGGCCTACGATGGGGATGAGGTGGAGTACACTGAGGCCGACCTGAGGCGATGAGATCGGGCTCGGTTGTCTTGGCGCGGGTTCAGCAGGCAGACGGTCGCCTGAAGGCCCGACCGGCCATCATCCTGAACACGATGCCTCCGTTTTCCGATTTCCTGGTTTGTGCGCTGAGTTCGAAGCTGAAGCACGAGTGCCGGGGCTTCGACGAGGTGATCGCAGCGGATGACGATGACTTCGGGGGCAGCGGCCTCAAGGTTGCCTCGTTGATCCGCCTCGGGATGGTCGCGACGATTCCCGGGTCGGTGATTCTGGGCGAGCTTGGGCAGGTCTCCGAGACCCGGTTGCTTCGACTTCGCTCCCGACTCGCGCGGCAAATTGAGGCAGAACAAGACGGCGCTGGACAACCCACTACCCGCCCCGAGTCGGATTAGGAGGGTGGCGACCACCCGCAATGATCTTCGGAGAGGCGCTCCCGGTAGCGGGTGCCAGGCCTTTACGTTGCTATGGCTGCTTGTTTGGCAAGAGATAAAGTGAGTTTTTTCCCATAACTTTCGATGAGTGATAGGTGAGTCGGGGATGATAGCTTGTGCGTGGCTTGGAGGAAAGTTGTCCACAGGGTTCTTCGCGAGAATGGGCCGGTAGTCAGCTCGTCGGAGCGAAGGTTCATGTGGGCAACTTTCCGGACTGGGTTCCGTGCCCTGAAGGCCCGGACGGAGGGGAGGTGAAGATGCCTGGTGAGGATTTCGTCTTCAGCGTGGTATGCTGCTATGCGTGGGCTGCTCCGCGCAGCGGAGCCTATCCAACAGGAGCTTTGTTCACCAATGGACCTCGACCCATTCTAGGCACGGGCGCACGACCTTCCTGGCCAGGATGATCGCTCCCAGAACGTCTGCCGGGGGCGGGTCTGCGGGCGGGTTCCTCCTCCGTCCGGGGCTGCAGGGCACGGCTCCGGGTAGAGCTTCAATTTCATGGGAGTCGGTGGCTTTCACGATGAGTGGAGGTCCTGCGGGTCGGCGCGGATGGTGATGACGGTTTCATCGTGTGGTGTTGGTCTGGATCTTCAGTCCCAACTCCCAGATGAAGGCCGTCAGCTCGCGGGCCACGGCGACCTTCACCTTGTTGTGATGCATGAGCCTTCCACGCAGGGTCTTGAACCGGGCGTGGAGGCGGTTCTGGGCGCGCCAGGCGATCTCTTTGATCCATCGCGGCTTGCCTTTCTGTCGCTCGGCCATGGCGTAGCTGACGCGCGGCTGCACGCGGTAGTGGGTGGCGCATTCGATGAGAATCCAGTCCCGCGGCCGCGGGATGGGCATTGCCGCATTTGGTGATGCCGGTCTGGTTCTGCTTGCCGCCGGTGGAGTATTCACCGGGGGTGAGACCGAGGTAGCTCATCAACTGGCGCGGATGGGTGAAGCGCACAAAGTCGCCGATCTCGGAAACGACCATCATGGCAGCGACGATCTTGAAGCCCCGGAAGGTCATGAGCGCATCGACGACGGGCTTGTTGGCCCAGGATTCGCAGAGGAGTTCCATGTGGGTGTCGAGCCGCTCGATGCGTTCGAGGAGCTGCTCGATCTGTAGCAGTCCCTCCTCGAGGATCACGCGGTGGGCGGGGAACTCGAGCTTGAGGTTGCGCAGGAAGCGCCAGTGCATGCCGGTCCAATGAGTCTTGCCGGGATAGTGGATGCCGAGGCGTCGGAGCAGGGCGAGCACGCGGGTGCGGGCGCGGCGCAGGTCGTCGTGGGCATCAACCCGGGCGCGACAGAGATCGCGGATGGCCTCGTCGGTTTCGTCGGGGACGCGCACGGCGGTGAGCTCGCCGGCGCGCAGGAGGCGGGCGAGCTTGCGGGCGTCCTTCTTGTCGGTTTTGACCTTGTCGCCGGATTGGGAAGGGATCAGCGAGGGGGCAATCACGGTGCAGGGCACGCCGATCTTCTCGAAATGGCGGGCGATCCACATGCCGCATCCGCCGGCCTCGTAGCAGACCTGCAGGGCGTCGAGCGGGACCTTGCGGGCCTTGGCAATGCGTCGCACGACCCGCTCCAGGGCGACGTGGGTGGTGGCGACGCTGCCGTGGTGGCGGACCTCGCCGTCGGACCCAGGATCGGCGATGGCGACGGTGGTTTGTTCTTTATGGACGTCGAGTCCGAGGTAGAGTGCGGGTGCCGTGTCTGCGTTGGTTTTCACCATCAGTAATGTGTTGAATGTGGATAGGTTCCGCCGACCTCGTGCCGGCGGAATAGCCCACGACTTGAACCAGACACGGCACCTCTTTTCCAACCCTCAATCCCACCCTGAGATGCCCGACTGCCTCAAGTCGCAGCCATAGGGTCTAGGCGAAGAAAACGAAGCTCGCATCATCCGTCGGTATCGAGAGGATTCCCATGTGAAGACGACGGCGTATTTTCGCGAGATGCGGAAGCGGGCAGATCGAGCACAGATCCTTGAGGAGTGGATTGTCAGGGCGATCGAGAACCCGATTCGAGAGGCGACCCAGGGCGACGGCCGGATCAGAAGGTGGGTCCGAATCCCTGAGATGGACAATCGAGCCCTCCGGGTTATCCTCCTCGACGACGGGGAGACCGTTCACAACGTATTTTTCGACCGCCGATTCCAAGACGATGAAGGCTAAGTATTTTGAAGACACCGACACCCTTTACCTCGAGCTTCGAGCTACCGAGGTGGTAGAGACGCGCGACCTGGATCAGGACACCCTGCTCGACTACGATTCCGCAGGGCAAGTCGTTGGAATCACCATCGAGCATGCCCGAACACGTATTGGTGGAGAGCGCATCGAACTTGAGACAATCAGTGCCTAACAAGTCGGAGATGGCGACGCTCAACCGCGGCTTTGTTGCGCAGCGCCTCATTATCCGCACCGTTTCGTTGCATCGTTGCCGCCGTCACGTTGCCGCGACGCCATTCCTTTGACGTTCTGCAGAATGAAGAGTCTCCCATCTGTCTGGCTGATCTTCATGAGCATCGTCTGGATGTTTCATTCATCCCTCGAGGGCACAGCGGCGAAGACGCGAGGACTGAGCAGCGCAACGCAACTGGAGGCCGATCTCCATCGCTGGGCGACCCAGCACGCATCAAATGAAGCGGTTTCGCAGATCTTTGATGAGGGTCGGCAGCTGCTACTAGGAGGCGAACACCCGACTTGGACATTTCGTGAGTGGATCGAGCATATCGCGACTGACGCCGTTCCTCCAAGCTGGCCGGGACTCGTTGGATTGATGCTCGGGGTCCTTGGCATATTCTGGGGGCGAACCCCGAAGGAACAATAATTGCCTGCTTTCAAGGACCAAGTGCAACAGAAGGTCCTTCGAAGAAGATCTCCTCGGGTGAGTAGTAGTTATGGCGTTTCCGGGGCCTCCGGTTGAGCTTCCCGGCGATGCGGTCGCATTGCTCCTGGGTGAGTTTTCCATGTTCGCGAACTTCGGCGGATTCCGGCGGGTCAGTCGATTGGTGTTCTCGTTGCTTCGGCGGCCCTGCTGCAGTTCGTTTCAAGCGGTGGAGATCGTCAAGCGGGTCGCGCCGACGGCGACGGGGGGCGGCAGTGCTTCGGCGCCGGGATACAAGAGTGCGGGAACTGTGGAGTCGGCGAACGGGTTCGTGCCTGCATAGGATGGTGCTCGTGGAAACACGAAGCCGGAGCACCCCATGATCAACGTTATCGAAGACAACCAGAAATCGCCAATCTGCCCCCAGTGCGAGAAGCCCCTCAGGACGGTTCTGTCCAACCGGCTGAGCGGCGGATTCGGGGTCCGCTACATCTACTTCTGCCCGGAATGCCAGAAGGTGCTGGGGATCTCACACCGCAAGGGCTTCTGGATGGGCTGATGCCTTCGGGGAATGAATGAGCCTCCACCCGAACTGAAGGGCTTCCATGCAAGGAACATGCGGCATGCCCTCGCCGTGTTCCTGGTTCCATCGCTGGCGGGTGCCTGGGCCTTCTACCGACAGGAGGCCCATGGCGCGGACGACCCGCTTCAATCCGCGCTGTGCATCGCCTTCGTGGCGGGCGTCGTGGCCTTCATGGGCACGGTGCTGTTCAAGGCGCTCGTGTCCCGGCCGAATTGCCCGCACTGCGACTGCCGGATGGAGCCGCTGGAGACCATCGAGATCACCGAAAGGACGCGGATGAACCTCGAGTCGAGTTCGTGCTGGCGAGTCGTCCGTTGCCCGTCGTGTGACGCCCGCTACCGGGTCCCAGGCTTGTCGCAGGGGTGAGTGGATGGATGCGCCGCTCCCATCGCCCGCCCCGAGTCGGCGTGAGGCGGCCGTGGCCGGTCGCCCGGATCAGTTGCCGAGCTGCGAGCGGGCGTCGTTGAGCTGGCGCTGGCGAGTGGTCTGGCTGGTCGGGGCCAACGGGCCACCCCTCGGGGCCTCACCCGGACCGAGCCCGAGCTCCTTCTCGGCACGCTCCTGGATGCCGCGCGAGCGGGTCGCGTAATCGCTGATGGTCGGCATACGCCCTTCGAGGCGCGGGATGGTCCACATTTCAAAGAAGGCTCCCCCCAGCGCCAGCACGGCGCCGATGATCAGCAGAAAGAACAGTGTTTTCATGGCTCATGGGGGAGGGAGCAGGATTCCATTAGCTCCAGTTTATCGGAAAATCAACTTTCTTTACAAAAGGCGGGTGTCCGAAAATGGGAGTTTGGGGCTGGGGGAGCCGCTTTGCTTGGCTGCGGGGGGGGGGGGGGCGCCTGCGGCGCAGTGCCGAGTGGAAAGTAAAAAGTGGATTGGGGCGACTCGAGGCGTGCTCAGCTGGCGCGTTTTTGTCCTTTGTCCGTTGGCCTTTGCCGGACTTGAGAGGAGCTTCGCGCGATCCAAGGGCCGGTTCTTGGGCGGCTGACGGGGTGATGAGACGAGCCTTGGCTCCGCCCTCCGCCCTCCGCCATCTAGAATCCACCATCCGCCGACCCGGCACGGCTCTCGCAGAGTTCGCGGTAGAGGCCGGGCTTGTCGATGAGTTCGTCGTGGCAGCCGAGGTCGACGAGCCGGCCGCCGTCGAGGACCGCGATCTGGTCGGCGCTGCGGACGGTGCTGAGGCGGTGGGCGATGACCAAGCAGGTGCGCTCGGCGCGGAGGTGCTCGAGGGCTTCCTGGACGAGGCGCTCGGTGGTGTTGTCGAGGGCGGAGGTGGCCTCGTCGAGGAGCAGGATGGGCGGGTTGCGCAGCAGCGCGCGGGCGATCGACAGGCGCTGCTTCTCGCCGCCGGAGAAGCGCACGCCGCGCTCGCCGGCGAGGGTGTCGATCCCCTCGGGTAGCTCGCGGACGAAGCCGGCGGCGTTGGCCGACTCGAGGACCGCCCAGAGCTCCTCCTCGGAGGCGCCGGCGCGGGCGAGGAGGAGGTTTTCGCGGATGCTCGCGTTGAACAGGAAGCTCTCCTGGGTGACGTAGCCGAGCTGGTCGCGCAGCCACTCCTTGGAAAGCGTGGCGAGCGGGGTGCCGTCGAGGAGGATCCGCCCCTCGTCCGGCTCGTAGAAGCGGGCGACGAGGTGGAGCAGGGTCGACTTGCCGGCGCCGGTGCGGCCGACGAAGGCGGTGGTGGTTCCTGGAGCCGCGGTGAGGGTGATGTCGCGGACCGCCGGGCTGGCGCCGTCGCCGCCGTCGCCCGCGTCGCCGTAGGAGAACGACACCTCCTCGAATCTCAGCTCGCCGCGGACCGTGGCCGGGCGCGCGCCCTCGACGAGGTGGGGCTCGTCGGGGCGGTCGATGATCTCGAACACCCGCCTGGCGGCGACCAGGCCGCGGTTGAAGACCTGGCTGAGCGGGTTGATCTTCGAGATCGGGTCGAAGATGAAGCCCCAGGCGAACAGGAAGAACAGCAGCACGCCGAGGCTCATCTGGTCGTTGAGCACGCGCCACGAGCCGAGCGCGACCATGGCGATGATGCCGGACTCGGCGAGCAGCGAGATGCCGGGCCAGACGATCGCCTGGCCCTTCATCACCCGCATGTGGCGGTCCTGCGAGTGGCGGCTCGCGGCGGTGAAGCGCTCGAGCGCCTCGGGCTCGCCGGTGTAGGCCTTGATCTGGCGGATGCCGGCGAGCGAGTCGTGGAGGGTCGAGTGGAGCGCGGCGGAGGCCTCCGAGGACTCGCGCCAGCGCGGCTCGGAAAAACGGGAGTAGTAGTAGGTGATCACGCCGATGACCGGCAGCGGGGCGACGGTGACCAGGGCGAGCTTCCAGTCCTTGATGAAGAGGGCGACAAGGATCAGGGAGAACTGCAGGATCGCGGCGAGGGCGGTGTCGAGCGACTCGACGATGACCCGCTCCATCGCCGGGACGTCGTCGGCCACCCGGCTCATGATCTCGCCGGAGGCGCGGCGGTCGAACCAGCGCACCGGCAGGCGCTGGAGCTTGTCGTAGAGCTGGACGCGGAGGTCGTGGACGAGGGTCTGCTCGAGCGACTGGGCGGCGAGGGTGCGCAGCGACAGCAGGACCTGGCGCAGGGCGATGGCGCCGATGCCGAGCAGGGCGGTGGGCACGACCATGTCCGCGCGGTTCTCGCCGATGACCGTGTCGGTGAAGCGCTGGGCGATGGCCGGCAGCACCAGGACCAGCGCGGTGCCGACCACCGCCAGCAGGAACACGGCGAGGGCCCGGGCCGGGTAGTGGCCGGCGCGCTTCAGGAGGCGGAGGAGCACGCCCCAGCATGGTGGCGCCGCCGGATCCGGGAAAGGGAAATGGCGGCATCGGCGGCGGCGATCATTTGACGCGGGGCGCGGGGGCGCCAGACTGCCCGGGCATGACCTTGCTGGTGATCTACGTCCTGGTGGCGCTGGGATTCTCGTTCCTGTGTTCGCTCCTGGAGTCCACGCTGCTGACGGTGACGCCGTCGTCGATCCAGGCCGCCAAGCAGGCCGGCAAGGGCTGGGCGACGGGCTTCGAGCGGCTCAAGGCGGACATCGAGAAGCCGCTGTCGGCCATCCTGACCCTCAACACCGTGGCGCACACGATGGGGTCCACCGGTGCCGGGGCGCAGTATGCCAAGGTCTTCGGCGACGCCACCGGGGGCATCTTCGCCGGCGCGCTGACCCTGGCGGTACTGGTTTTCACCGAGATCATCCCGAAGACGCTCGGGGCGCGCTACGCCGGGTTCTTCTCGCCCTTCACGGCATGGATCCTGCCATGGATGCAGCACATCCTCGCGCCACTGGTGTGGTTGTGCCGCCAGATCACGCGGCTGATCACCTTCGGCCGCGCCCACGAGGCGCCGCGGCACCGCGAGGAGCTGCTGGCGGTGGCGCAGCTCGGCGAGCGCGAGGGCGCGCTGGACAACCGCGAGGGCACCATGGTGCGCAACCTCCTCAAGCTCGACGAGTTCCGGGTCGACGACATCATGACGCCGTGGACGGTGATGGTGGTGTTGCCGGAGACGATGACGCTGAACGAGTTTCCGCAGGCTCTGGGCGACACGCCCTTCTCGCGGATCCCGGTCCACGGCAAGACCCGCGACCAGATCGACGGCTTCGTGATCCGTTCGGAAGTGCTGCTGGCCGGGATGAAGGGTCAGGGGGACGAGACGCTCGAGGCCTTCCGGCGCCCGCTCGAGGCGGTGCCGAGCGGGGTGAAGCTCGACCGCCTGTTTCGCCAGATGCTTCGTGAGCACCATCACATGATGCTGGTGGTCAACGAATTCGGCACGGTGGTCGGGCTGGTCACCCTGGAGGACGTGCTGGAGACCATCATGGGCGTGGAGATCATCGACGAGTCCGACGAAATCGCCGACCTGCAGTCGTGGGCGCGCGACCTGTGGCGCCGGCGCGCCGAGCGGATGGGCCTGAAGCTCGACGAACCGAAGGCGTCCCGGGTCGAGTCCGATCCCGAGTGAGGGTGGGTTCCGGGCGGGGTGGCCCGGGGCGGCGAGTGCGGCGGGAGGGACCTCAGCTGCGCCAGACCAGGCGGATGGCGTCGAGCCGGAGCCGCGTCGAGTCGAGCGCGGCGGCGGTCTCCCTGGCGGCCACGCGGAGTGCCTCGATTTCGCCCGGGCGGATCCCGGGGTTGCGCGTGGCGAGGTCCTCGAGGCGCTGAATGTCGCGCTCGAAGGCCTCGCGGGCTGCCCCGGCGGCCTGGCAGGAATGGCTTGCCGCCCGGGTCCCGGCGAGCGTCCTCGCCGCCTCGAGCATGGCGGGCAGGATCTCGCGGCGGAAGCGGTCCTGGCCGACGAGCGGCCGGGGGTCGCCGGGCTGGAGCCGGGCGGGCGCCAGCTTACCGGCGAACTCGTCGCCGCGATGGTCGATGACGACCCGGACGGGCGTCGGCGGCAGGAAGCGGTCGAGGTGGAGGCGGTTCGGGGCGAGGACCTCGAGGACGAACACGGCTTCGAGCAGGATGCCCTTGCCCTCGCCGGTCTTCCAGTGGACGAAGCTGGCGTTGCCGGTCTGGCCGTCGAGGAGCTGCTCCAGCGCGTCGCGGAACAGCGGGTGGTCGGCGGTGAGGAAGGCGAGGTCCTCGCGGGCCAGCGCGGTGGCGCGGTCGAAGGTGGCGGAGAGCCCCTCCTCGGGCAGGCCGGCGAAGGCCTCGCTGAGGCGCTGGCCGCGGCGGAACAGGTGGCAGCGCGGCGCGAGGTCGGTGACGTCGAGGCCGAGGTGGTCGAAGAGCCGGACGACGAAGCGCTCGAAGCGCGGGTCGGCATCGGCCTGCCCGATCGCCTCGATCAGCTCCGCGGATCGTTCGGGGTCCGGCGCGCCGAGCTCGAGCAGGCGGTCATGGCCGCGGCCGAGCTCGGCCGCGACCTCGTCGCGGAGGGCGCGGCTGCGGGCGAGGAAGTCCTCGAAGGCGGACTCACCGGAGGCGCCGGCCGGGTCGGCGGGGTCGAGCTGCTCGAGTTCGGGCAGCAGCCGCTCGGCCAGGGCGGTGGCGCCCTTGAGGGGGCGCGAGAAGGCGTCGAGGCCCTCGTGGAGCCAGCGCGCGTGGCGCTCGGATTCACTATGGACGCCGTAGGGGACGTGGATGCGGATGGTCTCGGTCTGGCCGATCCGGTCGAGCCGGCCGATGCGCTGCTCGAGCACCTCGGGGTCGCGCGGCAGGCCGAAGAGGACGAGGTGGTGGGCGAACTGGAAGTTGCGCCCCTCGCTGCCGATCTCCGAGCAGATCAGGATCCGCGCGCCCTCGGGGTCGGCGAACCAGGCCGCGTTGCGGTCGCGCTGGACCAGGCCGAGGTCCTCGTGGAACAGCGCGGACTCGACATGGAGTTGCTCGAGCAGCCTCTCCTGCACGGTCATGGCGGCCTCCGGCGTGTGGGTGATGAGCAGGACCTTCTCGGCCTCGTCGAGCTCGCGCAGCAGGCCGGCGAGCCAGCGGTAGGGCGAGGCGCCCTCGGGCAGCGGGTGAAGGATCGGACGGCGCTCGGGGAAGCCGCTGAGCCGGTCGCGGGTGTTGCGGAAGAACGCGCGGCCGGTGCCGAAGGAGTCGATGAGCTCGGCGACGAGCGGGGCGCGGGCGTTCTCGTCGCCCGCGCGCAGCGCGGCGAGGTGGGAGCCGGCGCGGGGTGAGCGTGCGGCGAATTCGCCGACGTCCGCGGGGATCTCGCCGGCCTCGAGCGCCTCGATGACCTCGGCGAGCGGGGCGTAGGACGCGGCCTCGGCGAGGAACTCGTCGAGGCCGGCGTAGCGCGCGGGGTCGAGCAGGCGCAGGCGGGCGAAGTGGCCCTCGGGGCCGAGCTGGCGCGGGGTGGCGGTCAGCAGCAGCAGCGAGGGGACGATGGCGGCCAGGGCCTCGACCGCGGCATAGGCCGGCGAGGCCTCCTCGGCGGACCATTCGAGGTGATGGGCCTCGTCGACGACCAGCAGGTCGAAGCCGGCGTCGCGGGCCTGCCGGGCGCGGTCCGGCGCGTTGGCCAGGAAGTCGGTGGAGGCGAGGATGAGCTGGCTGTCGAGGAAGGGGTTGGCGTCGGGGTCGTGGGCCTCGATCGATGAGCAACGGCCTTCGTCGTAGATCGCGAAGAGCAGGTTGAAGCGCCGCAGCATCTCGACGAACCACTGGTGGAGGAGGGGCTCGGGAACCAGCACGAGGATCCGGTCGGCGCGGCCGGTCAGGTGGAGGCGGTGGAGGATGAGGCAGGCCTCGATGGTCTTGCCGAGGCCGACCTCGTCGGCGAGCAGCACGCGCGGCTGGAGCCGCCCGGCGGTCTCGGCGACGATGGCGAGCTGGTGGGGGATCAGGTCGATGCGGGCACCGCGGAAGCCGCGGGCCGACGAACGTCGGATCCGCGCGTTCCAGGCCTGCGCGCGGAGCCGCAGGTCGAAGTCGCGCGGGTGGTCGGTCAGGCCGGCGAGGAGCCGCTTTTCGGGGCGGATGAAGCTGAGCGAGTCGAGCAGTTCGCCCTCGGGGAGCCGGTGGTCGTCGCCGCGGTAGACGAGCAGGCCGTCGCCTCCGTCGTCCTCGTCGACGGCGGTCACCGTGAAGGGGGTGCCGTCGCGGCCGGTGACCTCGTCGCCGACGCTGAAGCGCACGCGGACGAGCGGGGCGGAGTCGAGGGCGTAGAGCCGGGTTTCCTCGGCGGCGGGGAAGCGGATGCGCGCGGTGTTGCCCTCGACCTCCTCGACCCGGCCGAGGCCGAGGGCGGGTTCGGAGGTGGAGATCCATCGTTGGCCGGGGACCGGGCGCTGCATGCGGGTGGGTAGGGGCTGCGCGGAGGAATCGCAAGGGTGCTTGCGTCGCAGGGCCGGGTTCGCTCGTCAGGCGGTGGCGGGTAGGCGAGTGAAAAGTAAAAAGTAGAAAGTAAAAAGTGGCCGGGAGGCGGAGCGCCGACTGCGGTCGGCGGTGTGGTGGGGCGGCGGAGTGAAAGGGTGCTTCGGGGCAGGCTGAAGCCTGCGGTCCGATGGCCGAGTGGATCGGAGCGCCGACTTCAGTCGGCTGAGAGGTGAGGAGGTGGAGCGGGAGGGTGCTTCGGGGCAGGCTGAAGCCTGAGGTCCGATGGGGGGAGTGCCGATTCGTTGTCGTCCTTGTTCTCGAGCAGCGCGTTCGGATCGAGGACGAGGGACGAGAACGATCACGAGGGACGAGGCCCTGTACAGAAAAAGGCCGCCGGGGTCCCACCCCCGGCGGCCGATATCATCGTCAACCTGGCTCTCACATGGAGGGGGCCTGCGTTGACAACGTGCTGTTCACCCTTACGTGAAGACTGGCTGGTTGGTTGAGTGCCCGTCTTCTGTAGGTTATGACCGCTAAGCACCCCAAATGTTCAAATCCTGCGAAATTTTTCGCCGGATTTGACGGGGGTGAGCGGGGTCGGCGGAGGGTTCAGCGCTCCTCGACCACGGCGCGGTAGAATCCGGCGGGGCCGGGGTCGGATTCGCTGAGCTCGTGGACCTCGGTGGGGTTGCGCGGCAGGCCGTCGTTGCCGGGCACGTCCCAGCGCGACCAGCTGCCGAGGTCGGGCGAGTGCTCGATGACCACCGAGCGGTTGCCGAGGCCGCTGTAGCTGACCGTGCCCGGTTGGCTCCGGTCGAGCAGCAGCTCCCAGCGGCTGGCGCGATCGAGCGGGGCGGTGTTCTGCAGCCACTCCTCGTGGTTGCTGCGGCCGTCGCCATCGGGGTCCTCGCCGGGCTCGCCCTCGGGCGAGCTGTCGTCGCCGAAGCGGGCGATGCGCCAGTCGCTGTAGCTGACCTCGCCGGTGGCCTCCTCGGTGATCCACTCGGTGAGCAGGGCGATGCCCTCGGGGTCGTGGAGGTTGGAGTCGATCGGCGGCATGCGGCTGTAGCCGTTGGTCTCGGCGATGCGGCTGAGGATGATCGAGCGCGACGGCTCGCCCGGGACGACGTAGCGGTCGGCGGGGTCGAGCGGGTTGTCGGCGAGCTCGTTGATCAGGCGGGTCTGGTCGAGGGTGAGCTCGTGGCGCGCGTCCCAGGGGTTGCCGGGCACACCGCCGCCCGGGCGGTGGCAGTAGTCGCAGTTGGCGGCGAGGTAGGACCGCACCCGCGCCTCGAGCGAGTAGGTGGTGTCGTCCGGCTTGACCAGGCGGGGCAGGACGGCGGTGTCGCCGGGGTCGGAGTCGAGGTAGCCCACGGTGGCGAGCAGCTCGAGGAAGTTGCCACCAAGCTCGTGGTAGTGGCCGTCGTGGTTCAGCTGGCGGGTGTTGAACGAAAGCGCGTGCCCCGCGGCCGGGTTGTGGCAGCGGGCGCACTCGGCCCGGCTCGGGATGTGCCAGGTCTGCTCGCGCGGCTGGCCGTCGGCCGTGACTGTGAAGCTGAAGTCGACGCCCTCCGCCGGGGCCAGCACGGCCTCGGTGCCGGCGGAGTTCCAGCGGTAGGAGACGCCGTAGTTGCCGTCGGCGGTCTTGACGATCAGGCGGGTCTCGAGCGGGAAGCCGGACTCCGGGTCGCTGTCGTCCTGCAGCATCTCGAAGTGCTTCACCCAGATCGCGCCGGTGGGATGCGTCCAGTTCCCCTCGGCGGAGAAGCCGAAGATGTCGCTGGTGTTCGAGATCATGAACCAACGCTGCTTGACGGCGTCGTCGGTCCAGAAGCGCAGGTTGACGTCGTAGGGGACCAGACCGGGGTTGGGCACCAGGTTGGCCGAGTCGCTGAGGTCGGAGAACATGCCGGTGTCGGCGAGATGGCGCGGGAAGCCGTCATCGACGTCCTGGTCGACGATCCGCAGCAGGCGTCCGTCGCCGTAGTCGACCGCGAGGGTGTCGCCGTTCGAGGGGTCGGTGCCGAAGGCGGCGATGTTGGCCTCGCCGAGGATGCGCTCGACGGTCGGTCCGATGTCGGGGTCGTCGATCCAGCTCCACACGTTGCCGCTGTTGAAGTCGGCGAAGAGGTAGTGGCCGTAGAGCGAGGCGACGCGGTCGCCGCGGTGGACCACGCCGCCGGTCACCGAGTTGCCCTGGAACTCGCCGTTGCCGTGGGCGTAGGCGTAGAGCGGTTCGGTAAGGGTGGCGTCGCCCTCGCCGGCGCCGTCGATCAGCTGGCCGGCGCGCGACCCGGGGATGTCGCCCTCGCGCCAGGACCAGCCGTGGTTCGAGCCGAGGGTGACGAGGGTGATCTCCTCGCGCTGGTCCTGTCCGACGTCGCCGCAGATCAGGTCGCCGGTGACGGGGTCGAAGCTGAAGCGCCAGGGGTTGCGGAAGCCGACCGCGTAGAACTCGGTGCGGACGTCGGCCGGGTCGATGTCGCCGGCCGGGGCGATGCTCCGGCCGTTGAAGCTGGAGGCGGCGGCCCAGGGATTGTCGGCGGGGACCTCGTAGAGCGCCGCGCCGTCGTGGAGGACGACCGACGGGTGCGGGTTCGGCGGCAGGTTGCCGTCGTCGGGGACGCCGTCCTCGAGGTCGACGTCGATGCGGATGATCGACGACCAGAACTGGCCGTCGATGTGCTGGCTGTTGCCGATGCTGTCGTTCTGCGCGCCCTCGTCGCCCCAGCTCATGTAGAGGTAGCCGTCGGGCCCGAAGTGGAGGTCGCCGCCGTTGTGGTTCGGCTGGACGTTGGTCTGCTCGATGAGCACCTGCTCGGTGGCGCCGGCGGCGGTGTTGTCGGAGGGATCCGGATCGATCCAGCGCGACAGCCGCTGGTGGCGGGTGCCGTTGATGAGCAGGTCGTAGACGGTGAAGAACCAGCCGTTGTCGGCGTAGTCCGGGTGGAAGGCGGCGGCGAGCAGGCCGCACTCGCTGGTGGTGGTGAAGGACTCGCCGCTGCGGGCGTTGACGATCCCGTCGACGTTGAGGAAGAGGACCTTGCCGGGCGAGGCGGCGGTGACGTCGGGGATGAGCTCGAGGTCGCCGGTCTTTTCGCAGACCCACAGGCGCCGGCTATCGCCCGGGGCGGAGCGCACCGCGACGGGCTCGCTGAAGCTGACGCCCGGGAATGCGTCCTCGAAGGCGATCGACTCGGCCGGCGGGTCGAGCGGCACGGTGGAGGTCGTCTGGGGCAGGCGCAGGGCGTCGCTGATGGTGAGGTCGAGGGTGGTGGTGGCGGCTTCGCCGGCCTGGTCGCGGATCTCGTAGCTCAACTGGTCGCCGCCCACCGTTGTTCCGGTGTGGGTGTAGACGATGCGGTCGTGGTCGAGGTCGAGGGTATAACTTCCGGCGGCCGGGTCCGAGACGACCTGCAGGGTCGACGGGTCGAGGTCGCCGCGGCCGTTCGGGTCGCGGTCGTTGGCGAGGACGTTGACGGCGATGGTGTCGCCGATGCCGAGGGTCACGCTGTCCGTGTTCGCGTCCGGCGGAAGGTTCTGCCACTCGCTGAGCTGGCTGCCGGGGATGTAGCTGCGGGCCTGCCCGGGGTAGGACCAGGCGACGCCGAGGTTGTCGCCGACGGCGCCCTCCTTGTGGAGGGCCTCGATGAAGTAGTATTCGCCGGCGACCAGCGGGATCGTCGTCGACTGCTGCTCGGGAAACTTGTTCCACTCGCCGTCGTCGGTCCAATCCGGGACGCTGGCGACGAGCACGCGATCCCCGGGGTAGCGGGAGGTGCTGAGCCACAGCTCGCAGTTGTCGTCGCCGTGGATCCAGAAGGTGTAGTCGCCGCTCACCGGGGCGTGGACCCAGCCGAACATCCGCGTGCCGAAGTTCTCGCCGCGGCTGACGGGGGCGTGGAAGCTGCTGCTGGTGGTCGCGACATCGGGCGACTCGGGGTAGTCGGTGTCGCCGGTCAGGTCGGCGACGGCGGTGCCGCCG
Organism: Verrucomicrobiia bacterium; assembly: GCA_030430455.1. Classification (GTDB taxonomy): domain Bacteria; phylum Verrucomicrobiota; class Verrucomicrobiia; order Verrucomicrobiales; family Akkermansiaceae; genus Haloferula. Next base: position 14,951 of record JAUIJB010000025.1, read on the forward strand.
ATGCCGTACCACTCGTGGCGGGTGATCGCGCCGGTCGGGGGCGGGGCGGCGAGCGAGCTTGCCGCGAGGGCAAGGAGGAGGGTGGGGATAAGGGGGCAAGGGTGAAGGAATGGCCCGGACTTCATGCGGCGCCAACCAAGCATGGAAACGGGGCCTCCGCACGCGGACAATTCGCGCCCGGTGGCGCATGGCGGGGTCCCGACACCTTCGACACCCCCATCCTCCCGTGGTCCCGTGGACGCGGTCTCAGGGGCTTTCCGCGCCGAGCGGGGCGAGGGCCTCGGCGTAGCCGCGGGCGAGGCGCTCCTCGAGGGCGTTGGCGTGGGTGCCGCTGGTGGTGACCGGGAGCAGCGGGTCGCGGGCGTGCCAGTGGGCCTCGGCGAGGCGCAGGAGCGGCTGGGCGGCGAGGGCCATCAGGGCGAGCGCCAGGCACCACGGCAGGGCCGTGCGCATGATGAGGTTGGCGCGCAGTGCCGAGGCGCCCGGGGTGAACAGGTTGAGGATGGTCATCCACAGCAGCCATAGCAGGCCGGCCGCCGCGCTGCCGGCCACGGCGAGCAGGAACAGTCCGTGGGCGTCGTCCGTTTTCAGGTCGAGGTGGCGCAGCAGGCCGGCGGCGGGGATGGCGAGGCCGGCGAGGGCGCCGATCACCCACCCGCTCGAGCTCCACGGGCGCCGCAGGCCGAGGAATTCGCCCTGTCTCGACCAGCGCCACTGGACGGCTTGGAACAGCATCACCAGGCAGAGGATGAGGAAGGCGGTCCACTGCAGCAGCCAGGTGGCGGAGACCCACTCCCACAGGCCGAGGTCGCGCTGGCCCAGGGGGGTGAGCCGGGTGATGCCCCACCACCACAGGAAGGGCAGCAGCAGGCCGAGGGCACCGATCCACAGCTGGTCGCGCCAGCCGAGCAGCGGCTGCAGTCCCTTGGAGAGCCCGGTGACGGTGCGCTTGCGGCGGTGGCCCTCGAAGCCGCAGAAAGCCGTGGCGACGAGGACGAGGAAGAGGAACAGGAAGGCCACGCCGCGGTCGAAGAGCGCATACTCGGCCAGGCGCGAGGGCTTGAGCTCGGCGTGGGTCAGGTCGCCTGGGAGGGTTCCCATCGCCTGCAGGCGGAGCCCCGCGTGGGGCATGAGGTCGGGCTTGGCATTGCCGAGGTGGCAGGCGGCGACGTCGCGGGATGCGGCGACCAAGGCCTCGTTGAAGGCGTCCTGCCCGGCGGGGCCGGGGACCTTGGGACGATGCTCGGAAAGGCCGCGGCCGGCGCTCTCCAGCCGGTTGATCAGGTGGCGGTCCGGCGCGCCGCCGGATTCCAGGTCCTCGATCGTCCAGCGGACCCAGTGGCGCCAGAGTTCCTCGAGGTGGCGCAGCTCCGGCTCGTCGCCCGCGCCCTGGTAGTGGCGTCCCCCGGCATTGAGCAGGACCTGGAGGAAGTGTTCGCTGCCGATTTCCGGCATGCTGCCCATGCTGGCAACGGCCATGCCGATCTGGTGGTCGATCACTCCCCGACCCGGGCCGAAGGCGAGCAGCTGGCGGCGCCGCAGCGAGCCTACCGGATCGCGGTAAAGCGGCCGCTCGCTCGCCTCCTCGATGGTGCCGAGGGCGACATCCAGGGCCTCCTCGTCGAGGGAAGAGGACGTCGAGGAAAACCAGTAGCGGCCCCGCTCGCGTCCGGTCTCGCGCAGGACGAAGCTCTCGGCTTGCAGCAGCGGCCAGTGGGCGTTGTCGCCGTCGAGTGCGTCGGCGCGACGGCGCAGCGGGTTGTCGCGGTCGGCGAAGGAGAACTCCTTCGGTTCGTCGGCTTCCCGCCCGAGGATCGCGAGGTGGAGCAGGCCGAGGTCGTCGGAGTTCGCCTCGGAGGCCCGCTGGCTGGCGCGGTTGAAATTCTCACCGGCCCGCACATGGAGCGGCAGGCCGGGGGCGCGGCGGTCGATGTGGCGGTCGAGGTGGCGGATCGCGAAGTTGTCGTCAATACGGCCGTCGCCGTAGTGAACGCCGAAGGTGAGCGTGCTGGCGGAACCGACGGCGATCAGTTCGCCGGCCCAGACCAGCAGGGCGGCGATGAAGCCGGCGACGACCAGGACGAGGCAGCCGAGCATGACGCCACGGCGGCGCCAGCCGGAGACCGGCGCCGCCGCGAGGCGGGCGCTGGGTGCGGTGAGCGAGAGGGTCTCCAGCGGCCGGCCGCCCTGGCTGAGGCGCGACATCAACTCGGCCTTGGCCTCCTCGCGGTCGTCCGGGCGCTTCTCGAGCGGCCGGGTCGCCAGGTGGAGGAAGCGTTCGACCTCGGGCGTCACGGCTGGCTGGCGGCATCGAGGCCGGCGCGCATGGCGGCCTCCGGGTCGCTGTCGGGAAACCAGAAGCGGAACGCGGCGACGCCCTGGTGGAGCAGCATCAGGCGGCCGTTGGCGCACTTCGCGCCCGCCTTCCCGGCGTCGCGAAGGAGGGCGGTGGGCTTGTAGATCGTGTCAAAGACGCAGTGGCTTCCGTTGAGGCAGTCCGCCGGCAGGGGCGAGGGATCGTCCGGCCTGAGGCCAAGCGAGGTGGTGTTGACGATCAGCTGATTGGCGCCGACGACCGCCGCGAGGTCGGGGTCGTCGAGCGCGATGGTCAGGGCCTCGAAGCCGCGGGAATTCAAGCGGCGATCGAGATCCGAGAGTTTCGCGAGGGTCCGGTTGGCGAGGACCAGGACGGAGACTCCCGCCCGGGCGCAGTGCGCCGCGATGGCTCCTCCCGCCCCGCCCCCGGCGCCGATGATGGCGACGTCCGCGCCCGCGAGCTTGAAGTCGAAGGCCTCCTCGACCGCGCGCTCGAAGCCGATGCCGTCGGTGTTGGTGCCGCGGATGGCGTCGGGGTCGAAGCGCACCGTGTTGACCGCGCCGAGGTCGCGGGCGATGTCGTCGACCTCGTCGCAGGCCTCGAGCGCGTCGAACTTGTGCGGCACGGTGACGTTGCAGCCGATGAAGCCGAGCTCGCGCATGCGGGCGAAGGCTGCCTTCACCTCGCCCGGCGCGACCTCGAGGGCGATGTAGCGGGCGTCGATGCCGGCCTCGTCGAGCGCCGGCTGCTGCATCCGCGGCGACAGCGAGTGGGCGATCGGGTGGCCGATCACCGCGAGGCGCGCGGGATGCGGGCCGCTGGCGGCTTCGGCCAGGGTGGCGAGGGTGGCTGGGGTTTCCATGGCGGGCGCCAGGCGTCGGTGGGCCGGGCGCGACTGGGGTCGCGCGGTCCGGTGGTGTCAGCTGGCGAGGAGGATCGCGAAGGCGCGCAGGCGCTGGACGGCGGTGTCCTGACCGAGGATGGCGAGGATGTCGCCGAGGTCGGGGCCGCCGCCCTTGCCGCTGAGGGCGACGCGGGTCGGGAACATCAGCTGGCCGGGCTTGGCACCGTTGGCCTTGGCGGTGGCGCCGATGGCTTCCCGGGCGCTGTCGGCCGACCAGTCGGCGAGGCCCTCGAGGGCCTCGGCCAGGGCGGCGAGGAGCGGCCCCGCGGCGTCGTTCTTGCGGACCTTGGCGAGGACCTGCTCGTCGATCGTGATCTCGTCCGCGAGCAGGAAGTCGAGCGCCGCGGGGACCTCGGAGAGCAGGCGGACCTTTTCCTGCACCGCGGCGGCGGCAGCGGGGTAGCGCTCGTGGACCGGCAGGCCGGCGGCATCGACGAAGGGACGGGCGGCGTCGGCGAAGTCGGCGGGCGGCAGCTGGAGCAGGTGCTGCTGGTTGAGCCAGGCGCACTTCTCGGCGTCGAAGCGCGCCGGCGCGCGGTTGACGTGGTCGAGCGAGAAGCGCTCGATCAGCTGCTCCATGGAAAAGACCTCCTCCTCGGTCTTCGGGTTCCAGCCGAGCAGGGCGAGGAAGTTGACCACGGCGGCGGGGAGGAAGCCCTGCCGCGGATAGTCGCCGACCGCCGCGCCCTCGTCGCGCTTCGACATCTTCGAGCCGTCGGCGTTGAGGATGAGCGGGATGTGGGCGTACTGCGGCGGCTCGACGCCGAAGGCCTCGAAGAGCTGGAGGTGCTTCGGCGTGTTCATCAGGTGGTCCTCGCCGCGGATCACGTGGGAGATCCGCATCTCGAGGTCGTCGACCACGTTGACGAAGTGGAACACGTAGGAACCGTCGGAGCGCCGCACCACCATGTCGGGGGTGTTGTCGAGGTTGGTGTAGTCGATGGTCACCTCGCCGCAGACGAGGTCGGTCATGGTCACCGGCTTGCGCTCGAAGCGGAAGCGCCACGCGCCGTCGTCCTCGTAGACGCGATCCTTCCCGCGCAGCACCTCGAACCACTTGTCGTAGAGCTCGCTGCGCGCGGACTGGTCGTAGGGGCCGTGGTCGCCGCCCTTGCCCTCGCCCTCGTCCCAGTCGAGGCCGAGCCACTTCATACCCTCGAAGATCGCGGCGCGGGCCTCGGCGGTGTTGCGGGCCTGGTCGGTGTCCTCGACGCGGAGGACGAAGGCGCCGCCGTGGTGGCGGGCGAAGAGGTGGTTGAACAGGGCGGTGCGGGCGCCGCCGACGTGGAGGTAGCCGGTGGGCGAGGGGGCGAAGCGGGTGCGGACGGACATGGTGGACGTGGCGGACAAGGCGGACGTGGCGGGATCGGCGGGCCCCGCGGGGCTCGGGAGGCGGGGCGCCCGAGAGAAGGGCCCGGGCGGTGTCCGGGTCAACGCTGCAGTTCGCTCAGCGAGCGCTGGCGGTACTGCTGGTCGCGCAGCTTGCGGAGGTACTCGAGGTAGCGCCGCTTGGACTCGAGGTCCTGGCCGTTCGCCGGGGGCGCCGCCTGGCGGGTGCCGTAGCGCTTCCACGGCCCGTGGGGAACCTGCGAGGCCTCGACGAAGCGCCAGTGGCACTTCTCGCCGGACTTGAGGGAGAGGTAGTCGCGGATCGACGGGGAGATGTCGATGCCGGCGCCGCCGTTGGCGCGGTTCTTCGGCGGAGCGCCGCCGAAGACGTAGCGCCAGTCGTCGGTGACCCAGGGGCCGCAGTCCTCCCACTGGGCGTAGCAACTACGGCCATCGTGGTAGATCTGCACCCAGCGCCCCTTGAGCACGGTCCTGCCGGGGCGCGGGTTCATGCGCTTGAACCAGGGGATCACGCGGGCCGCCTCCGGCTTGTGCGAGCGGTAGCTCTTCACGTCGTTGTAGGGCAGCGCGATGTAGAAGGGGTTGAGTCCCGGGGCGAAGCCCTTCGGCCGGAAGTCGCTGGTGGTGTGGCAGGCGACGCGGGCACCCGGGTCCGGGTTGTCGTAGCCGCCGAAGTTCTGCACCCACTGCTGGTCCCACGACGACTTGTGGTTGGGCGTGGGGTTGCGTGCCGTGGGCCGCTCGCCGACCCAGAAAACGGTGGCGGTGATGTTCTTGCGCCAGGGGTAGAGCTGGCCGCTGCCGCGGCGCGCCGCGGCGGCGGTGCGCATCGAGGGCTGGTTGTGGGTCGGGATGACCACCCGCGGCAGGTTGGCCGCGCTCGAGTAGTCCTGCGCCACGAGGCCGCCGGGGAGGGTGGCCAGTGCCGCCACGAGGGCACCGGCGAGCCCGGGCGCGAGGCGCCGGGGGGCGGTGGATCGGTGCGGTTGGAGGGCCATGGGTGGGCTGGGTGGGCTGGGTGGGCTCTTTGGGGCGGGGGCGCGGCGCCGCTGCGGGTCTTTTTGGGGCGATTTCGGCTCAGAAGCGCCTCAGCACCGTGTCATGGTGGAAGGCCTCGTCGCCGTGGGGGTAGTCTAAGGTATGGTGCAAGCCCCTCGATTCGCGCCGGCTGATGGCGCAGTCGACGATCAGCGAGGCCACGGCGACCAGGTTGCGCAGCTCGAGGATGTCGGCCGTGAGGCGGTGGCCCCAGTAGAAGTCGCGGACCTCGCCGCGGAGGTTGCGCAGGCGGGTCCCGGCGCGCAGCAGGCGGTTGTTGGTGCGGACGATCGAGACGTAGTCCCACATCAGCCGGCGCAGCTCGTCCCAGTTGTGGTAGATCACCACCAGCTCGTCCGGCGGGGTGGTGTCGCCGTGCTCCCAGGCGGGGATCTCGGGGGCCGCGGGGGCGTCCTTCTCCGGCGCGTAGCGGCGCAGCATGGCCTCGAGCGCCCGGCGGGCCAGGACGTTGCCCTCAAGGAGCGAGTTCGAGGCCAGCCGGTTGGCGCCGTGGAGGCCGGTGCAGGCGACCTCGCCGACCGCGAACAGCCCGCGGATGCTGGTCTTGCCGTCGACGTCGGTGACCACCCCGCCGCACTGGTAGTGGGCCGCCGGGACGACCGGGATGGGCTCCTTCTCGCAGTCGAGGCCGAAGCTGGCCAGCTTGTCGTGGATGTAGGGGAAGCGCTCGCGGATGAAGCCCTTCGGCTTGTGGGTGACGTCGAGGTAGACGCAGGCGGCGCCGGTGCGCTTGAGCTCGCGGTCGATGGCGCGGGCGACGATGTCGCGCGGCGCCAGCGCGCCGCGCGGGTCGCTGCGCGCCACGAAGTCCTCGCCGCGGCCGTTGACCAGCGTGGCGCCCTCGCCGCGGACCGCCTCGCTGATGAGGAACGAGCGGGCCTCGGGGCCGATGGCGGCGGGGTTGTAGAAGCAGGTCGGGTGGAACTGGATGAACTCCATGTTCGCGATCCGCGCGCCGGCGCGCCAAGCCATCGCCACGCCGTCGCCGGTGGCCGAGTCCGGGTTGGTGGTGTAGAGGTAGACCTTGCCGCAGCCGCCGGTGGCCAGGACGATGCGGTCGGAGCGGAAGATCCTCACCTCGCCGCTGTGGCGGTCGAGCACGTAGGCGCCGAGCACCCGGTCCTCGGTGACCATGCCGAGCTTGCCGGTGGTGATGAGGTCGATCGCGAAGTGGTCCTCGACCAGCTTGATGGCGGGGTTGGCGCGGGCCTGCTCGACGAGTGAGGTGGCGATTTCCCGGCCGGTGGTGTCGCGGGCGTGGAGGATCCGGCGCTTCGAATGGCCGCCCTCCTTGCCGAGGGCGAAGCGGGCGGGGTCGGCGGACTCGCGGTCGAAGTCGGCGCCGTTGCCGACCAGGTCGTCGATCGCGGCGGCGCCCTCGCCGACGATCGTGCGGACGACCTCCTCGTTGCACAGGCCGGCGCCGGCATCGAGGGTGTCGGCGACATGGAGGTCGACCGAATCGCCCTCGGTCCGGAGGTTTTCCGGCAGCACCGCGGCGATGCCGCCCTGGGCCCAGGCGGTGTTCGAGTCGAGCAGCTTGCCCTTGCAGAGGACCGTCACCGAACCGTGCGCGGCGGCGCGCAGCGCGAAGGACAGGCCGGCGATGCCGGAACCGATGACGAGGAAGTCGGAGGACAAGGGAATCGGGGGCGTGGAGCGAGGAGCGGCGAAGGCTCTTGGCGGGAGGGGGGGATTGAACCGCCGGAAGGGCGGGGAGGCCAAGGCTTTATGCTGGCTGCATCGATGCCCCGGCGGCGGCGGCGCCGGAGATGCGGATGGTGCGGAGGGATGGCGGTTCGTCAGGCGGGCGGGAGGAGCTGGTTGTCGATCAGCCGGACCTCGCCGTAGAAGACGGCGCTGGCGAGCAGGGCGGGGCGGTCGGGGTTGTCGGGGGATACGACCGGCTGGAGGGTCTCCGGGTCGACCAGCTCGAGGTAGTCGACGCGGTTGAGCGGGGACTCGATGTCAGCCCGCACGGCGGCGAGCAGGTCGGCGGGGGCGGGGTGGGTCGGGCGGAGGGAGACCGCCGCCGCCAGCGCGCGGTGGATCCGCGGGGCGTCGCCGCGCTGCTCGGGGCTCAGTCGCTGGTTGCGGGACGACATCGCCAGGCCGTCGTCCTCGCGGACCGTCGGCACGGCGAGGATTTCCACCGGGACATCGAGGTCGCGGACCAGGCGGCGGATGATCGCCAGCTGCTGGTAGTCCTTTTCCCCGAACACGGCGGCCACGGGACGCAGCAGGTTGAAGAGCTTGAGCACCACGGTGCAGACGCCGTCGAAGTGGCCGGGCCGGGTCGCCCCGCAGAGGGTGCGCGACAGCGAGGTCTCGTGGACGTGGATCGACCGGTCGGGAAGATACATGGCGTCGGCCGGCGGGGCGAAGACGAGGTCCACGCCGGCCTCGCGGCAGCGCTCGAGGTCGTCCTCGAGCGGCCGCGGGTAGGCGGCGAGGTCGCCGGGGCGGTCGAACTGGATCGGGTTGACGAAAATCGACACCGCCAGCTCGCCCGCCGGGCCGGCGGCCTCGCGGGCCCGGCGGACCAGCGCGAGGTGGCCGTCGTGGAGCGCCCCCATGGTGGGCACCAGCACCCGGCGGCGGTCGGGCCCGCTGAGCCCGGCGGGATCGGTGAAAACCTGCATGGCGGGAGGATTCGCGACCCGCGGCCGCCGGGCAAGGGGGGAAAGCGCCGGGACGGCCCCGAGAACGGCCGGGGAGGATCGTTGACGGGTCCCGGAATTCCGTTCACGTTCACGCCAACACCCACCCGGGAAACCCGTTCCAGATCCATACAATGACCATGATTCGCCGTATCACCGCCCTCGTGCTGGCCCTCGGGCTCTGCGGGGCCGCCGCCGCCCAGGACGGCAAGCTGAAGATCGCCACCGTCGACATGCAGGAGCTCTTCAAGGAGTACCACCGCACCAACGAGGCGCAGAAGCAGATCAACGTGGAGCGGGCGCGCATCCAGAAGGAGAACAACGAGCGCCTCGCCACCATCCGCGAGCTCGACACCGACCTTCAGAACATGCGCAAGCAGCTCGACGACCCGTCGATTTCCGACTCGAAGAAGCAGACGGTCTACCAGGAGTGGCAGATGAAGCAGAACGAGGGCATCGCGCTCGACCGCGAGCGCCGCGAGTTCCTCCAGCGCCGCAACCAGGCGCTCAACGAGAAGATGGTCCAGCGCATGAAGGGCATCCTCGAGGAGATCCGCAAGCTGGTCGAGGAGCAGGCCAAGGCGGAGGACTACGACTACGTCTTCGACAAGTCCGGCCTGAGCACCTCGCAGGTCCCCTTCCTGCTCTACACCAAGGATGCCACCGACATCACCGGTGTCCTCCTCAAGGACCTCAACAAGGACGCTCCGGCCGATGCCTCCGGCGCGGAGGAGGCCGCCTCCGAGGGCGGCGAGGAGTAAAACTCCACGGCCTTGGCCCTCTCGCTGACCCTGACCCTGAGCGAGCTCGCCCGGCTGGTCGATGGTGACATCGTCCGGGGCGAGCTTTCCTCGTCCTACGGGGGCATCGCCTCGCTCGACGAGGCGACCGCCGACGACATTTCCTTCCTCGGCAACGAGAAATACCACGCCGACTTCCAGGCGACCCGCGCCGGCGTGGTGATCGTGCCCCGCGGCATCGCGGACGGCCCGGCGGGGGCGGCGCTGCTGGCGGCGGACAACCCGTCCTTCGCCTTCGGCAAGGCGGTCGAGCACTTCACCCGGGCGCTCAAGCGGAGCTTCCGGCCGGGCATCGACCCCCGCGCGGTCATCGCCGACGGGGCGGAATGCGACCCCGCGAAGGTCCGCGTGCACGCCGGGGCGGTGGTGATGGCGGGCGCGGTGATCGGCGCCGGCAGCGAGATCGGCCCCAACGCGGTGGTCGGCGGGGAAGTGCGGATCGGCCGCGACTGCCTGCTCCACGCCAACGTGACGGTGCGCGAGCGCTGCGTGATCGGCGACCGGGTGATCCTGCAGCCGGGCGCGGTGATCGGGTCGGACGGCTACGGCTACGAGCAGGTCGACGGACGCCACGTCAAGGTCGACCAGATCGGCATCGTCGAGCTCGAGGACGACGTCGAGATCGGCGCCAACACGACCATCGACCGGGCCCGCTTCGGGCGCACCGTGGTCGGTGCCGGGACCAAGATCGACAACCTCGTCCAGATCGCCCACAACGTGCAGCTCGGCGAGCACAACCTGATCGTCTCGCAGAGTGGCGTGGCGGGCAGCTCGCGGACCGGGAAGTACGTGGTGCTGGCCGCGCAGGCCGGCATCGCGGGCCACCTGAAGATCGGCGACGGCGCGATGTTCGCCGGCCGGTCGGGGGTGGGCTCCAACCTCGCGGGCGGGCAGAAGTACGGCGGCATCCCGGCCCAGCCGCTGATGGCCGAGCAGAAGCAGCGCGCCGCGCTGCGCAAGCTGCCGGAGTTGCTCAAGCGGGTGAAGGCGTTGGAGAAGCGCCTGCAGCGCGGTGCCGAGTAAAAAGTAGAAAGTGGCCGGGTGGATCGGAGCGCCGACTTCAGTCGGCTGAGAGGTGAGGAGGCGAAGCGGGAGGGCGCTTCGGGGCAGGCTGAAGCCTGCGGTCCGATGGCCGGGTGGCTCGGGGCTCCGATTTCGGTCGGCTGGGAGGTGAGGAGGCGGAGCGGGAGGGCGCTTCGGGGCAGGCTGAAGCCTGCGGTCCGATGAAGGCACCTCTGGCGTCGTGCCAAGCCAAGGGAGGGAAGCAATCGTTGTCCGCGGCGGAGGATCGCTTGGAGAGCGCTTGGCGCCTCACACGCTCATCTCCCATCTTCCATCCAGGATCCAGGATCCAGGATCCAGGATCCGGCATCCCTGATCCGGGCCTCCTCAACCGCGCCGTTGGCGGACGGCCTCGGCGAACTTTCCGAGCACCTCGACCGTGTCGTCCCAGCCGATGCAGGCATCGGTGACCGACTGGCCGCGGGTCAGCTGCGAGAGGTCGTCGACGAGCTTCTGGTTGCCCTCGACCAGGTTCGACTCGACCATCGCGGCCACCACGGCGCGGGAGCCCGAGGCGACCTGGTTGCAGAGGTTGGCGGCGACCAGCGGCTGGTTGCGGAAGTCCTTGCGCGAGTTGCCGTGCGAGCAGTCGACCATGACATGCGGCGGCAGCTTCTGCTCCTCGAGCATGGCGACGACCTCGTCGATGTCGCCCTTCTCGTAGTTCGGGCCCTTCTTGCCGCCGCGCATGATCAGGTGGCAGGAGTCGTTGCCGGTGGTCGAGACGATCGCCGAGACCCCCTGCTTGGTGACCGAGAGGAAGTGGTGCGGGCGCGAGGACGACTGGATGGCGTCGAGCGCGATCTGGATCGACCCGCCGGTGCCGTTCTTGAAGCCGACCGGCATCGACAGGCCGCTGGCGAGCTCGCGGTGGACCTGGCTCTCGGTCGTCCGCGCGCCGATCGCGCCCCAGGCGATGAGGTCGGCGATGTACTGCGGCGAGATGGTGTCGAGGAACTCGGTGCCTGCCGGCACGCCGAGGTTGGCGAGGTCGATCAACAGGCCGCGGGCGACGCGCAGGCCCTGGTTGATGTCGAAGGAGCCGTCGAGGTGGGGGTCGTTGATGAGGCCCTTCCAGCCGACCGTCGTGCGCGGCTTCTCGAAGTAGACCCGCATGATGATCTGCAGGTCGTCGCGGTGCTGGTCGATCAGCGGCCTGAGCTTCTCGCCGTACTCGACGGCGGCCTCCGGGTCGTGGATCGAGCAGGGGCCGACGATGACCAGCATGCGGTCGTCCTCGCCGCGCAGGATGGCGTCGGCCTCGTGCCGCGCGCCGGCGACGAGCTCGGAGACCTCCTCGGTCACCGGCTGGAAATAGTGCAGCACCGCCGGCGAGATGAGGGGGTTGAGGCCGGAGATGCGGAGGTCGTCGGTGCGCTGGTGGGTCACGGGGTGAGAAAAGGGCGGCGGCGCCGCAGTGCCGAGTAAAAAGTAGAAAGGAAAAAGTGGTCCGGGGCGGAGGGGCCCGCCGGGTCCGGGGGCGGGTGAGGTGTTGGGTTTAGTGAGCAGTGAGCAGTGAGCAGTGAGCAGTGAGCGGTGAGCGGTGAGCGGTGAGCAGTGAGCGGTGAGGAGTGAGGAGTGAGGAGTGAGGAGTGAGGAGTGAGGAGTGAGGAGCCTGCCGTTCCGCTCATTTGTCATCCTCCAACTTGTGAAAGAGGCGCTTGGGGAAAGCCAGGGAGGAGCGTATCGGACCGCCGACTTCAGTCGGCCATGAGGTGTGGAGGCGGAGCGAAGGGGCGCCTCCGCCGCGTTCTGCTCAGCGCCCCTGCTACTTGCTACTTGCTACCGGCTACTCGCTACCAGCTACTCTGGGGCATGACGAAACACGCGCGGAAGTCGCCGGTGCCGGTCGAGCGGGATTTCACGGCGGGCATGGCCGAGCACGGGCGGAGGTCGTTTGTCGGGTCGACCGGCGACCGCGAGCTCGACGCCCGGGTGATGGAGCTGGCCGAGGCGGCCGCCGGGGCCGGCGAGGCCGATCTGCTGGCGGAGATGATGATCACTGCCGTGCGGATCTCGCGCGGCACGGTGACGGCGGGCGACTTCAAGATGATGAACCGGGCGCTCAAGGAGATGCGTGCGGCGGAGGAGGTCTTCGGGCCGTGGCGCGACTTCCGCAAGGTGTCGGTCTTCGGTTCGGCGCGGACCCGGCCGGACGACCCGCAGTACCAGGCGGCGGTCGAGTTTTCCCGCCAGATGCGCGAGCACGGCTTCATGACCATCACCGGCGCCGGCCCCGGCATCATGGCGGCGGGCAACGAGGGCGCCGGCGCCGAGGACAGCTTCGGGCTGAACATCGTGCTGCCCTTCGAGGCGACGGCCAACGAGTTCATCGCCGGCGACGACAAGCTGGTCGAGTTCAACTACTTCTTCACCCGCAAGCTGTCCTTCGTGAAGGAAAGCGACGCGACCGCCGGCTTCCCGGGCGGCTTCGGCACCATGGACGAGGTCTTCGAGGCGCTGACCCTGATCCAGACCGGCAAGGCGCAGGTCTACCCGATGGTCCTGGTCGAGGCGAAGGGCGGCAAGTACTGGAAGTTCTGGGAGCAGTTCGTGCGCGACCACCTGCTGCGCTCGGGGATGATCTCGGAGAGCGACCTGTCCCTGTTCCGGGTGACCGACGACATCGAGGAGGCCGTCGAGGAGGTGGTCGGCTTCTACCGCACCTTCCACTCCTACCGCTACGTCGGCGACCGCCTGGTGATGCGGCTGATGAACCCGCTGGCCGAGGGCGAGGTCGGGCGGCTCGAGCAGGAGTTCGGCGACGTCATCAAGGCGGGCCGGATGCAGCAGCGCGGCGCGCTCGAGGAGGAGGACAACGAGCCCGAGATGGCCGGGCTGCCGCGGCTGGTGTTCCGCCACCGGCGGGGGAACTTCGGACGGCTGCGCGAGTTCATCGACGCGGTCAACCGCGCCACCACCGTCGAGACCGTCGAGGACCCCGTGGAGGCGGAGTGATGGCCAGGGAGCGGGTCGACGTGCTGCTGGTGGCGCGCGGGTTGTGCGAGACCCGCGAGCAGGCCAAGCGGCTGGTGATGGCGGGCGAGGTCCGCAGCGGCGACCGGGTGGTCGAGAAGGCGAGCACCCGGCTCGACGAGGACGCCGCGCTCGAGGTGCGCGAGCGGCCGAAGTTCGTCGGCCGCGGGGGGCTCAAGCTGGAGGGCGCGCTCGACCACTTCGGCATCGCGGTGGAGGGCCGCACCTGCCTCGATGTCGGCGCCTCGACCGGGGGCTTCACCGACTGCCTGCTCCAGCGCGGCGCGGCGCGGGTGCACGCGGTGGATGTCGGGACCAACCAGCTCGCCTGGAAGATCCGCCAGGACCCGCGGGTGGTGGTGAAGGAGAAGTTCAACGCCCGCCACCTGGTGGAGTCGGACCTCGGCGAGAAGGTCGGGCTGGTGGTGATGGATGTCTCGTTCATCTCGCTGACCAGGATCCTGCCCGCGGTCTTCGGCGTGCTCGACGAGGGCGGCGAGGTGATCTGCCTGGTCAAGCCGCAGTTCGAACTGGCCCGCGAGCAGATCGGCAAGGGCGGGATCGTGCGCGACCCGGCGCTGCACGAGCAGGCGGTGGAGAAGATCCGCTCCTTCGTTGCGGAGCAGGGACGCGAGTGGGTCGGGGTCGTCGACTCACCGATCACCGGGACGGACGGCAACCGCGAGTTCCTGGCCTGGCTGAGGTGACGCGGCTGTGCCGCCGTGCCCCGCCGTCGCTCTTCGAGCGGTGGCGGGCAGGCGAGTAGCATGTGGAGAGGGGCCGAGCGGATCGGAGCGCCGACTGCAGTCGGCCACGAGGTGTGGAGGCGGAGTGCAAGGGCGCCACGGTGCAGGCTCAAGCCTGCGGTCCGATGGGCAGCTGCGCTGCGGAGAAGCCCGACCTCCGACCTCCGCCGATCTCCATTGCCCGCTGGGGCGGGAGGCGTTAGGGCTTGGGTCATGAAGGTCGGGATCATCGCCAACCCCCACAAGCCCGGCGCCCGGTCGGCGCTGGACCACCTGTTGGGGGCGCTGGCGGCACGCGGTCTCGAGCCGGTGCTCGAGAAGAAGACGGCCGGCCTTTGCGGGCGGGCCGGAGGGATCGCTGCCGGCGACCTGGCGGCGACGGCCGAGGTGCTGGTCGTCCTCGGCGGCGACGGCACGATGCTCCACGCCGCCTCGTCGATCGGCGGCACCGACAAGCCGATCGCCGGGATCAACATCGGCACCCTCGGCTTCCTGACCACCGTGACCGACGGCGAGATCGAGGAATTCGCCGACGCCCTCGTCGCGGGCGACGTCGTGGTCAGCCCGCGGACCCTGCTTGCCGCGCGGGTGCTTCGCGCCGATGGCAGCACCTCGAACCACCTCGCCCTCAACGAGGCGGTGCTGGCGCGCGGCTACACCGGGCGGTTGGTCTCGCTGCGCGCCACGGTCGACGGCGAGCTGCTCAACGACTACCGCGCCGACGGCCTGATCGTGGCGACTCCGACCGGCTCGACGGCCTACTCGCTGTCCGCCGGGGGCCCGCTGATCAGCCCCTCGGCCGGGGTCTTCGTGATCACGCCGGTCTGCCCGCACACCCTGAGCCAGCGCTCGCTGGTGCTCGACGACGGCGTGGTCATTGGGATGGAGCCCGACGCGCAGTCGGTCGAGCCGATGCTCTTCACCGCGGACGGCCGCGACTGCGTGGAGGTCGACGCCGGCGACCGGGTCGAGGTGCGGCGGGCCGACTACGAGCTCAAGCTGCTGCGCCTCAAGGGAGGATCCTTCTACGAGGCGCTGCGCCAGAAGCTCAACTGGAGGGGTGGCTGAGAGGGCGGCCGGGGGCGGATTTTCGATGGCCGGGAGCCGATTGGCGGTTGCCGTCCGGCAGCGCCCCGCCTTGGATGGTGGGGATGCGCCATGATGAGATCGACCCCGGCCTTTTCGTCCGCAACCGTGACCGGCTGCGGGCGCTGCTGAAGCCCAACAGCCTCGTCGTGGTCCTGGCCAACGACGTGATGCCGACGAACGCCGACGGCACGATGCCCTTCATCCAGAACGCCGACCTCTACCACCTGACCGGGGTCAACCAGGAGGACACGGTGCTGGTGATGATGCCCGACGCGGTCGACGAGAAGGAACGCGAGATCCTCTTCGTCAAGGAGACCAGCGAGCAGATCGCGATCTGGGACGGCCAGAAGCTCTCCAAGGAGGAGGCCCGGAGGCGCACCGGGATCGCCAAGGTCGAGTGGAGCGAGGGATTCGACGGCTGGCTCGGCCGGCTGGCGCCGCAGGTCGAGCACATCTACCTGGCGACCAACGAGCACCTGCGCTCGGCGGTCAGCGTCGAGACCGCCAACGGCCGCTTCATCCGCGAGTGCCAGCGGCGCTTTCCGCTGCACCGCTACGAGCGGCTCGCGCCGCTGATGCACCAGCTGCGGATGATCAAGGACCCCGAGGAGCTGAAGTTCATCCAGAAGGCCTGCGACATCACCGCGGAGGGCTTCCGCCGCGCGCTCGGCTTCATCCGTCCGGGCGTCGGCGAGTGGGAGATCGAGGCCGAGCTGGTCCACGAGTACATCCGCCGCGGGTCGCGCGGCTTCGCCTACAACCCGATCATCGGCAGCGGCGCCAACGCCTGCGTGCTGCACTACCTCGAGAACGACGGCGTCTGCCGGGACGGCGAGATGGTGCTGATGGACTGCGCCGCGGAATACGGCGGCTGGAACGCCGACCTGACCCGGACCGTGCCGGTCAACGGCCGCTTCACCAAGCGCCAGCGCGAGGTCTACGACGCGGTCCTGCGGGTCTTCCGCGGCGCCAACGGGATCCTCCGCCCCGGCAACACCCCGCTGGCCTACCAGAAGCAGGTGGTCGAGCTGATGGAGGAGGAGCTGGTCGGGCTCGGGCTGATCGGCGCCCGGGAGGCGAAGGAGCAGGGCGAGAACAAGCCGCTGGTGCGGAAGTACTTCATGCATGGCACCTCGCACCACCTCGGGCTCGACGTCCACGACGTCGCCCCGCCCCACGAGCCCTTCGCCGAGGGCATGGTGTTCACCATCGAGCCGGGGATCTACATCCGCGAGGAAAAGCTCGGCGTGCGGCTCGAGAACGACGTGCTCATCGGCAAGGAGGCCAACCTCGACCTGATGGCCGACATCCCGATCGAGGCCGGCGAGATCGAGGAGCTGATGAACCGCGGGTAGCGCGGTCCATCACGGCATGATCATGAACAGGCGGCCGCCGTGGGCCCAGTTGGCGGCGGCGACCGGCACCCAGCGCAGGCGGTAGGAGGGGCCCCAGGAGTCGCTCACGGCGATCTCGCCGGTCTTCGCGTTGTAGCCGATGATCATGCAGATGTGGTGGTTGCCCGGCGCCTGCTCGAGGTCGTCGAACTTCTCGGCCTGGCCGGCGATGCGCCGCGCCCACGCGTCCCAGTCGTCGACCTCGCCGCGTTCCTCGGTGTTGGTGTCGGCGACGGCGTTGTAGAGGGGCAGCGAGTACATCGTCCACATCACCGGGATGCCCTCGTTGATGTAGCGGTCGAGCCGGGAGATGCTCAGTTTGTCGGGGTCGTCGTCGCGGGTCCGCCGGGCCTTGCGGTAGACCTGCGACTTCACCTCGTCGATGAGCAACTCCGGCGAGGTGCCGCCGCCGGCGCTGCTCTGGCCGACCATGGCGAGCAGGTACATGTCGGCCTCCATGCCCATGAAGCGCATGGCGCGCTCGAAGGTGGCGGGCACGCAGTAGCCCTTCGGTCCCTGGTCGACCATGGGGATGCCGCGGATCAGGACGTCGCCGTTTTCGCTGCGCTGCACGGCACCGGCGATGCGCTGCTTGATCCGGCTGTCGTCGACCTTGCTCGTCTTGCCGCCGGAGTCGGCGGACTCGGGCGAGACGATGCTGAGGTTGACGAACTCCTCGTCCTCCAGCGCGAGCAGGATCGCGGCGTCGCCGCTGTCCCAGCGGCTGACGGTGCGGCGCGACTTGCCCTCGCCGAAGCGTTGGCGGGTGGGTTCGCCGAGGGACTTGGTGAGGGTGGCGGTGATCTTCTCGAAGTCGCGCTCCATCGCCGCCGCGAGGCTGTCCTCCGACGCCCCGTCGCCGCCGCCGAAGTGGTCCTCGCCCATGCCGGCCTTGGAGCCGAAGTCGCCCTTGTTGGCATAGACCACCGAGAGGTTGCCGAAGCTGCCGTCCGGGTCGGCGTAGAGGGCGATTGAGTAGGGCATGGCGCCGAACAGGCGGTAGCTGCCGGGCGGGTCGCCGTGGAACGCGGCGTAGAGCCGCCACGACAGCAGCCCCTCGGTCTGCGACTCGCGGCGCAGCCCGAGCGCCTTGGCGATGTCCGCGGCCGGGCGCGCGAGGATCGGCTCGGTGTTGAACAGCGGGTGGCCGGCGGCCTGGTTGAGCGGCTCGACCCGCTCCCGGGCGATTTCCTTGCGTCGCTGCTCGATGAACTCCTGGTCCTTGGCGGAGAGGAACTCGATCGGGAAGGTGAAGCTCTGGCCGTCGTCCCGCAGGAGGGTCACCTGGTCGCGCTGGATCTTCTCGAGGGTGGCCTCGATGGTCCGGCCGTCGTTGCTGGTGAAGCTGCGGGATTCCGCGTGGCACGGGCTGCCGGCGACGAGGGCGGCAGCCGCCAGGGCGGTGGCGGCGGCGAGCGGAGGATGGTGGGCGCGGTTCAAGGGAGACTTTCCCTGGAAGCGGATGGGCTTCCAGAGTCTCTCTACCGATAGCACACCTGGCGGAATTCCCGAGAGCCGATTCAGAAAACCCGGTGGGAGGGTCTCATCGCCCCCATCGGCGACGTCTCCTCTGAAAATGCTCTAGCCCCCCAGCACGTCATCCATGGCGTCGATGAGCTCCTGCATCGTCGCCGTGGTCTCGTTCCCCATGTTGGAGATCCGGAAGGTGCTGCCCTTGATCTTGCCGTAGCCGCCGTTGATCAGGAAATGGTGCTTCTCCTTGAGGCCCTTGATGAAGGCCGGCAGGTCGAGCGAGTCCGGGGTGGTGAAGCAGGTCAGCGCCTGCGAGCGAAGGCCCTCGGGGGCGAAGCACTCGAAGCCGTGCCGGTCGCCCCAGGCATGGACCATGGCGTTGGTCTCGCGGTGGCGGGCGAAGCGCTGCTCGAGACCCTCCTTGTCGATCTCGCCGAGGATGTACTGCAGGCCGAAGAGGGTGGCGATGCAGGGGGTCGAGGGCGTGTTGTTCTTCTCGTCGTTCTTGGCGAACTCGAGGAAGTCGAAGTAGTAGCCCCGGTTCGGGGTGCCCGCGGCGCGCTGCATGGCGGCCTCCGACACGGCGAACACGGCGAGGCCCGGCGGCAGGGCGAGCGCCTTCTGCACGCCGGCGAGCATCACGTCGATGCCGAGCACGTCGAAGTCGACCGGCACGGTCGACAGCGACGAGACGGTGTCGACGATGAGCATCGTGTCGGGGAAGGACTTCACCACCTTGGCGACGCCGGCGAGGTCGTTGAGCACGCCGGTGGAGGTCTCCGAGTGGATGAAGGTGACGGTGTCGAAGCCGCCCTCCTCGAGCTTGGCCTTCACCGCGGCGGGGTCGATCGCCTCGCCCCACTCGACCTGGATCTTGTCGGCCTCGTAGCCCATGCTCTTGGCGACGCTGAACCACTTGTCGGAGAAGGCGCCGCAGCACAGGCAAAGCACCTTGTTGCGGACCAGGTTGCGCAGCGCACCCTCCATCACGCCCCAGGCCGACGAGGTCGACAGGAACACCGGGCGCTCGGTGGCGAAGAGGGTCTTCAGGCCGGGCTGGAGCGAGGCGTAGAGTTCCTCGAAATCCTTGCCGCGGTGGCCGATCATGGTGTGGGACATCGCCGCGAAGGTTTCGGGGGAGACGTCGATGGGGCCGGGTGCGAAGAGTTTGGGAGAAGACATCAGTTTGTGGGGACGCGGGAGGTTAAAGCGGAGATCGTCGCTGCCAAGCGTGAAGAGAGCCGGATCCCGAGCCGGCGGATTTTGCCGGATTCTCGGCGTATTCTTGCGCCTGCTTTCCCCTCGGCGGTTTCCGGCGATGCTAGCTTCGGAGGGGGTGGCGTGATGAGGAAATGTTCCGTTGTGCGGCTGGTCGGGCTGGACCTGGCGCTGCTGGTATCCGGCGTCGCGGCCGAGCCGTCGCAGGTCTGCGGGACCTGCGCCGGGGGCGCGCTCCCTGCCGGCACCCCGTCGGCGCAGTATTATGAGCTGGTTCCCGGAGTGATCGACTCCGGCGGAGGGGAGGGTTTCCGCATCCTCGTGCGCCCGGGGCGCCCGGTCGCGCGGATTCACCTGACGGAAATCGGCGCGAGGTTTGCGGTGGCGGATCCGGACTGCCTGGACGACGGGACCGGCGGGGACGCCGTGGCGGGAGACGGGGTGTTCACCAGCGGGGAAATCATCCGGGAGCCACTGGCCGGACCCGCTCGCTTCGGCTGCGAGTCCGAGACCCTGGAGGGGCTGGCGATCGAGGACGTGGCCTCCGTCGCCATCGTCGAGACCGACGGCAGCGAGGTCGAGTTCCTGGTCGAGCCGAGCGTGGGGCTGCTCGACCCGGACCAGGCGCCGGCTCGCGTCGAGCTTGTCGACGATGGCTGCCAGCTAGCATCCCATCTGGTCAACCTGCGGGGGCCGGACCTGCCGGTAGGCCAGGCCAGGTTGCACGACCTGGGCGGCGGGGCCCAGCAAGCCCTCGAGGACCTCATCGCGGCGGTCTACGAGGTCCTGCCCGACGACTTCGATTTCCTGGTGGTGCTCTCGACGGTGCGAGGCGAGCTGCTGCCGAGGACCGCCTCCCCCAACTACATCGTCGGCCTGCACCTCGGGGTAAAGAACTCGGTCCAGGGCATCGGCCTCGGAATTGACGACAGGACCGGCGAATACGGCAGTGGCGGACGGCTGCTCGGTGTCAACCTGCTCGACGCCGGTCGCCGCGGGCTCTCGATCAACAACGCGGTCCATGAACTCACCCACCAGTGGTCGGCCGCGATCGACTGGGGGCTCGGACTCAAGAGCGACGCTTGGCACTGGAGCGTCTACAGCAACGTCGGCAGCATTCTGGGTGGCTACGGTTGGATTCCGCGACCGGAAGGCGGGTGGTGGATCGATGACGAGCGCTCGCGCAGCCGAATTCGCCGCATGGCCCCGATGGACCGCTACCTCGCCGGGTTTGGTGGCCCCCATGAGGTCGGGCCCCTGATGCTCTGCGACCCGGCGGGCACCCATCCGGTGATTCGCCTGATCGACGGGATTCCGGTCCGGGCGGACGAGGTGGTTCTCACCCGGGCGATCGAGGACGTCATCGCGGTCCACGGCCCGCGCGTTCCGGCGGCCGTCGCGGCGCAACACCACTTCCGCATCGGCTTCGTGGTCGAGTCGAACGGCAGGTTGTTGAACCAGCGGGAGATGAGCTACTACAACCTCCTTGCCGGGGAGTTCGAGCGCCTGCTCGCGAGGGCCGAGCCGGATCCCCTGCTCGCCAGCTCCAACTGGGTGCCGGCCACGCGCTATTTCGGCCCGGGCGTAACCCTGGCGACGCGGATCCGGTCCTGGGACGAGGATGAAGACGGCCTGCCCGACGACTGGGAGCGGCTCTATCTCGGCGGCCTCGACGAGGATGGTGGATCGGATCGTGACGGTGACGGGAGGAATCACGCAAGCGAGCTGGCCTTTCATGGCCATCCCGACGATCCGGACCTGCCGCGGGGCCTGCGCATCTACCGGCACGAGAACCAACTCTGCTTCGAGGCGACGCGCTTCCAGCCCGGAAGGGACTACGGACTCGAGGGCTGGGATCCCGCGGTGGGGCCGGCTGGCGGATGGACGAGGCTGGAGCCGGATCAGGTGCTCGGGCCCCACCTGCGGATCCATGTTTCACTCGCTGCCGGTGAGGCCGGCGCGCCGTGGGGGGTGTTTCGCTGCCGCGTGACTCCCTGATCCCCTTGGCGGGTCCGGGTGGGATCTCCTTGGCGGGTCCGGGTGGGATCCTAGTCCTCCCAGATGAACTGCTGGCCGCGGATGGCCTTGGCGCGTTCGGCGGCTTCGCCGGCGCGGGGGCCGCCGAGCTTGGCGATCGACTCGGCGATGGCGATGGCGGCCCGCCAGCGCTTGGCCTTCTCGAGGATGCTGACGGCCTTGAAGCCGCAGCCCTCGATCGCCTGCCAGTCGCCGCCGGTGGTGTTCGCGGCGGATTCGAGGACCGAGTAGTAGGCCTCGACGGCATCCTCCTCGCGGCCGGGCACCTGCTCGAGGTTCAGGCCCTTTTCGAACAGGACGCGGTGGCGGCCGGGGTCGCCTTCCGGCAGGTCGGCCAAAAGGCGGTCGTGGACTTCGACGGCGCGCAGCAGCTCCTCCGGGCGGCCCTCGGCGCGGGCGACGAGGGCGTCGCTGAGCAGCAGGCCGACGGGGAGCAGCAGGGGGTCGTCGGCCTCGATGCGCTGGAACCACGGCAGCAGGGTCTCGGTCGCCTCGTCGAGCCGGGCGAGGGTGACCAGCAGGTCGGCCTTTTCGAGCCGGGCGAGGTCGGTGAAGGGGGTCGGGCGGTCGATCAGCTGGTCGAACAGGGCGATGCTCTCGGCGCGGGCCTGCGGGGTGGCGCTGAGGGCGGCGGCGCGGGCCGAGATCAGCAGGGCGGCATCGGCGTTGTCGTTGTCGGGGTGCTCGGTGGCGAGGGTCTCGAGCTGAAGCCGGGCGTCGTGGTAGTTGCCGCCCTGGAAGTAGGCCCGGCCGAGTTCGAAGACGATCTCGAGCCGGCGCGGGTCGTCGGGGTGGGCCTCGAGGAAGCCCACGGCGGCGGCGGCGGCCTCGTCCGGCTCGTCGAGGTGCTCGTGGAGGCGGATGTCGGCGAGGGCCAGCGAGGCGGCGGGGAGCACCTGGCGCGCCTCGGTGTCGAGCAGGGCGAGTTGGGTGGCGGCGAAGCCGGTGTCGGGCGGGATGGCATCCAGCGCGGCCAGCGCCGCAGCCAGGCGGGCCTCGTGGATGCGCGGGTGGTCGGGGTGGAGGTTGATGAAGGACTTCAGGGTCGGCAGCGCCTCGGGGTCGCGGAAGGAGCTGAGGAACAGGGCGCGCTCGAGGGCGAGGCTGGTGGCAAGGGTCGGGTCGTCGACCTCGCTGCTGAGCTCGGCGAAGGCGGCCAGCTGGCCGCCGGCGAGCAGGGCGGTGCCGGCATTGAGCCGCGAGGCGGCCCGGGCCGGGCCGTCGACCAGCCCGGTGACGCGGCGGAAGGCGGCCGCCGCGGCGGCGAAGTTGCCGTCGGCGAAGCGTCGCGCCCCCTCGAGGCTGAGGGCCTGGGCGCGCAGCGATGCCGGGGCGCCGTCGCCGAGCTCGGCGACGGCCTCGAGGCAGGCGGCCGCCTCGAGCGGGCGGCCATCGGCGAGGTTCCAGCGGCCGAGGGTGAGCAGTGCGCGGGCGCTGAGGGGGTGCTTCGGGTAGCTCAGCCGCAGCCGGTTGAGCAGGCTCCGCGCCGTCTGCAGGGACTCGGTCGAGCCCTCGCGGCGCAGCCCGACGGCGAGGTGGAAGAGGGCCTCGGGGGCGAGCGGGCGCGAGGCGGCCGCGCTGGCGGTGGTCGCGGACGGCCACGACGAGACCGCACCGTTGGTGGCGGCGACGGCGGCGGGTGGCGGCGGCGGCGGGGTGGGGATCCACTCGCGCATGCGGGTCAGGATCGCGTCGTTGGGCGCCGGCGACTCCGGCAGGCACTCGAGCAGCAGCCCGAAGGCCTGCTCAAGCAGCGGCGAGTCGGGGTTCTGCTGGATGAAGGCGAGCAGGGTGTCGCCGGCCCGGGCGCGCTCGCCGGAGGACAGGTGGGCCTGCGCCAGGCCGAGGGTGGCGGCGTGGTTGAGGCGCAGCGGCTGGCCCTCGGGATTCTCGAGCAGGGCCTCGAATCCCGCGATCGCCGTGGCGATGTCGCCGCTGTCGAGCTGGGCGCGCGCGCGCAGGTAGGCGGCGCGCCCGGCGGCTTGCCCCGTCAGGCTGGCATCGGCCGGCAGGGTTTCGAGGGCGGCTGCGGGATCCCCCTGGTCGAGCAGGATCTCCGCCTTGAGCAGGCGGTTGCGGGGCGAGGACGGGAAGTCGCGCAGGCGCCGCTCGATGGTGGCGAGGGCCGCCTGCGGGTCCCCCAGGGCGCGCTGCAGGCCGGCCTTGCTGAGCATCGCCTCGCCGAGGTGCGGGGCACCGGGGTCGAGGGCGCCCGCATGGAGGGCGGCGATCGCCTCGGTCAGCCGGCCGAGCCCGGCGAGGGCCTGGGCGGTCCAGTAGGGCCGCGCCGGGTCCTCGGCGAGGACGGGCTCGGCGAGGGTCTCGAGCGCGGCCTCCGAGCGGCCGCCGCGGACCTGCGACTCGGCGAGGCGGAGCAGGATCTCGGCGCGGCGCTCCGGCTCGAGCTCGGGATCCTCGAGGGCCCGCCTGAATCGGGTCTCCGCGACCTCCCAGAGGTGCGATGCCAGCGCATCGATGCCGTCCTCGAAGAACGATGCTGCGGGTGCCGCGGAATCCTGCGCCCGGGCGTGGGCCCCCGAGCCGGCGATCAGCAGGGCGAGCAGCAGGGCGGTCAGGAGCGGTCCGGCGCGACGCATGGCGGCAGGCTATGGCCTGTCCCGGGTCCCTGCAAGGTTCCCGGATGGCGGCCTCAGCGGCGCGACTTCGGCGCGGCTCCCGCGGTGCCGGCACGGCGGTCCCGGACGGCGGGGGCTGCCTCCTCGCGGAACAACCCACGCAGCTCGGTGGCGGTGATGCCGAGAGCAGCAGCCGCCCTTTTCACGTCGCCCTCGTTGCGTTCCATCATCCGCTTGGCGACCTCCTCGAGGATCCAGCGCTGGCCATTTCCCGACGGCATGGCGTCGAGCAGGCGGTCGAGCTGCTGGCGCAGGTTCTTGTCGCCGCCGGGGGCGACCGCGAGCGGGATGTCGCCGGGGAGCAGGACGTTCGACGAGGCCAGCGCGCAGGCGCGGGCGATGGTGTTCTCCAGCTCGCGGACGTTGCCGGTCCAGCGGTGTTCCTGCAGCCGGGCGATCGCCTCGTCGGAAAGCCGGATCCGCGCCATGCCGTTCTTGCGGGTCAGGCGCTGGAGGAAGAACTCGGCCAGCAGAGGGATGTCCTCGGGGCGCTCGCGCAGCGGCGGCAGCTTCACCTCGACGACGTTGAGGCGGTAGTAGAGGTCCTCGCGGAAGCGTCCGGCGACCACCTCGTCGGCGAGGTTCTTGTTGGTGGCCGCGACGATGCGGGCATCCGCCGAGAGCGTCTCGTTCGATCCGACCCGCGAGAAGGTGCCGTCCTGCAGCACGCGCAGCAGCTTGACCTGGACCGACAGCGGCATGTCGCCGATCTCGTCGAGGAACAGGGTGCCGCCGTCGGCCTGCTCGAAGCGCCCGGCGCGCTTGGCGATGGCGCCGGTGAAGGCGCCCTTCTCGTGGCCGAAGAGTTCGCTCTCGAGCAGGTTCTCGGGAATCGCCCCGCAGTTGATCGCCAGGAACTCGGCCTTGCGGCGCGGCGAGTACTCGTGGACCGCGCGGGCGACCAGCTCCTTGCCGGTGCCGCTTTCGCCGGTGACCAGCACCGGCGCGTCCGATCGCGCCACGCGGCCGACGATCTTGAAGACGTCCTGCAGCGCGCGCGACACGCCGATGATCTTCACGCGGCCGTCGAGCGAGGGCAGTTCCTGTTCCGGCTGGCTGGCCGAGCGGCGGTCCTCGGCGATCTGCAGCGCGTCCTCGACGACGGGGCGCAGCTCGAAGGGAAGCGCCTCCTTGCGCAGCACGTCGTGGGCGCCCTGCTGGGTCGCCTCGATGACCTGGCCCGTGCTCGGGAACCCGGCGGTGAGGATGACGAGGGTCGAGGGCGATTGCTGGCGGATCCGGGTCAGCAGCTCGAGGCCGTCGAATGGCTGCAACTGGATCTCCGAGATGACCAGGTCGA
Source organism: Verrucomicrobiia bacterium (assembly GCA_030430455.1). GTDB lineage: Bacteria > Verrucomicrobiota > Verrucomicrobiia > Verrucomicrobiales > Akkermansiaceae > Haloferula. The sequence goes on from JAUIJB010000025.1 coordinate 39,972, forward strand.
CCTCGGTCTTCTCCAGCACCTTGGCAGCCTTGTCGGCCTGGTCGCATCGAAGGATGCGCAGGTCGTCGGCGGCGAGGTGCTTGGTCGCCCACTCGAGCAGGTCATGATCCTGGTCAACGATCAGGATGGTTGGTCCGGAAGTTTCGGCCATGGGGAGGCGGCCCGGAAAGCTGCGGAACTTGGGCCGCGGGTGCAAGCGGGTAAAAACCGACTACGCAGCTCTACCCATGAACCTTGCTCACGCAGCTTCGCGGTATCGGAAGCCGAGGTCAATGCGCTTGCCCCGGTAGGCACGGTCGCGGTGGACCGTGCGGATCGCCCGCTCGCAGAAATCGTGGATTCCCTCGCTGCCCTCAAGCCGGACGGGCAGCGCCTCCACCAGGGCGCCATCGACCGCCACGGTGATCTCGAGTTGCTCCTCGAGCCAGCCGCGCAGCGGCAAGAGGGCCCCCGGACGGTCCATTTCGCCCAGCAGTCCGAAGAAACAACGCACGCACTTCCCCGGGTGACCGCGTGACAGCAGCAGCTCGCGCAGGTCGAGGACCAGGTCCGCACCCGCGGCCGTGGTCGGCACCACCGTGGCGAGAAGTTGGTGAAGTTGGGTTGGGGTCACGGGGGATGTGTTACGGCAAATGAGAATCGTTCGCAATAGTAAAATTTGGGGTGGGGCGGGTGGTGGCGGAGCGCAGGGAATAGGTCCTATGGGTCCTATAGGACCTATGAAAGCACCTCTTGGGCTCCGCAGTGTCGGTCCTGGAACTGCGAAGATGGGTGCGCGGAAGCTCACCTTCCGGAGCCGTCCCAAGTGCAAGGGTGAGGCGCAGCCTCACGCCCTATCGGTCCCATAGGTCCTATCGGTCCCATGCCCTGCGCTCCGCCTGCTCTCCCAGCCGCTCACCACTCAGCCCGCGCTTTCCAGCCGGTCCGGACCGCCACCAGGCCCCACGACACCTCCACCCCCAGCCGCTCACCACCCAACCCGTGCTTTCCAGCCGGCGCCACCACCACTCCGCCGTCCTCAAAGCCCGCCGAAGCGGCGGTGGCGGCGGGAGTATTCGCCGACCGCCTCGAAGAGGTCGGACTCGCCAAAGTCGGGCCAGAATTTCTTGAAGATCACCAGCTCGGCGTAGCTGATCTGCCACAGCAGGAAGTTCGACAGCCGCATCTCGCCCGAGGTGCGGATCAGCAGGTCGGGGTCGGGGATGCCGGCGGTGTAGAGGTAGCCGGCCAGTCGCTCGGGAGTCACCTCGTCGGGGCCCAGCCGCCCGGCGGCGGCCTCGCGGACCAGGGAGCGGGCGGCCTCGGTGATCTCCTCGCGCGAGCCGTAGGACAGCGCGAGGACCAGCGTCAGCGAGTCGTTCGCGGCGGTCCGCTCGATCGCCGCCTCGAGCTTGCGGCGGGTCTTGTCGGGCAGCCGCTCGAGGTGGCCGATGGCCTGCAGGCGGACGTTCTGGCGCATCATCTCCTCGGCCTTCTGCTCGAGGAAGCGCTCCAGCAGGGTCATCAGCGCGGTGATCTCCGCGGGCGGGCGGTTCCAGTTCTCGGAGGAAAACGCGTAGAGCGTCAGGTAGCGCACGCCGAGTTCCTTGCAGGCCTCGACGCAGCGGCGCACCGACTCGGCCCCGGCGCGATGACCCTCGCGACGCGGCAGGCCGCGCTCCTTCGCCCAGCGGCCGTTGCCGTCCATGATGACGGCGATGTGGACGGGGGGTGGTGGTTCCTCGGGCATGTAGGCAACCGCAGGCGAACGCGGCCGGACCCAGATGAAGGCTTCTCGAATTCGTGGTGAAGACGAAACTTCCCGTCGCCGGATTATTTCGTCGCCACCAGGGTCTGGGCGCGGTCGGGACCGACGCCGACGAACTGGATCGGCGTGTCGCACAACTCCGACAGGCGCCCGAGGTAGTCCAGGGCCCGGGCGGGCAGCTGGTCGTAGCGGGTGCAGCCGGTGGTGTCGCTCATCCAGCCGGGGAGCTCCTCGTAGACCGGCTTGGCGCGGTCCCAGGCGTGGCGGTCGGCCGGCGGGAGGTCGTGACGGACGCCGTCGATCTCGTAGGCCGTGCAAATACGAAGGGTTTCGTAGTCGTCGAGGCCGTCGAGGTTGGTGACCGCGAGGCCGGTGGCGCCGTTGATCATGCAGCCCTGGCGCAGCAGCACGGCGTCGAGCCAGCCACAGCCGCGCGGCCGGCCGGTGGTGGCGCCGAACTCGCGGCCGAGGTCGTGGAGGTACTGCGACAGGCCCTCGTCCACCGACGGGAAGGGCCCGGCGCCGACGCGGGTGGTGTAGGCCTTGCACACGCCGATGACCCGGTCGATGGCGGTCGGCGGCAGCCCGGAGCCGGTGCAGCAGCCGCCGGAGGTGGTGTTGGACGAGGTGACGAAGGGGAAGGTGCCGAAGTCGATGTCGAGCAGGGTCCCCTGGGCCCCCTCGAAGAGGATGTTCCTGCCGCCCTTCCAGGCCTCGTGGAGGACCGGGATGGTGTTGGCGACGTGGGGGCGGAGGCGGTCGAAGGCGCGCATGACCTCGTCGAACTGCTCGCCGGCGTCGAAGGTGCTGAGCTCGTAGCGGCGCAGGATCTCGTTGGCGTCGGCGGTGCGCAGGGCGATGGTGTCGCGGGTGAAGGCCTCGTCGAAGAGGTCGGCGACGCGCAGCCCGTTGCGGTTGACCTTGTCGGCGTAGGTCGGGCCGATGCCGCGCTTGGTGGTGCCGATGCGGCGGTCGCCGAGGGCGGCCTCGCGGGCGGCGTCGAGCTCCTTGTGCAGCGGCAGGACGACGTGGGCGCGGTCGGAGATGAGCAGCTTTTCCGGGTTGATGGCGACGCCCTGTCCCTCGATGCGCTCGATCTCCGCGACGAGCCCGGCCGGGTCGAGCACGACGCCGTTGCCGATCACGTTGAGCTTGCCGTCCCAGAGGATGCCGGAGGGGCGCAGGTGGAGGACGTATTTCTCGCCGCGGGCGATGACCGTGTGGCCGGCGTTGTTGCCTCCCTGGCCGCGCACGACCACGTCGGTGTTCTCGGTGAGGTAGTCGACGATCTTGCCCTTGCCTTCGTCTCCCCACTGGAGACCGGTGACGATGGTGTTCATGGGTGAGGGTTGTTGGTTACTGGATATTGGCTATTGGTCGTCCGTGGATGGGAGCCCAACAACAAATCACGAATAACCACTAACGAACTTGGTCGATCAGCTCCGCGAACTCGTCGAAGAAGTAGGTCGCGTCATGGGGGCCGGGGGCGGCCTCGGGGTGGTACTGGACGCTGAAGATCGGGTGGTCGCGGTGACGGATGCCCTCGACGGTGTCGTCGTTGAGGTTGATGTGGGTGACGTCGACGTTGTGCTCGAAGCTCTCCGGGTCGACCGCGAAGCCGTGGTTCTGGGAGGTGATCGAGATCCGGCCGGTACGCAGGTCCTTGACCGGCTGGTTGCCGCCGCGGTGGCCGAACTTGAGCTTGAAGGTCTTGCCGCCGAAGACGTGGCCGAGGATCTGGTTGCCGAGGCAGATGCCGAAGATCGGCTTCTTGCCGATGAGCTTGCGGACCTCGTCGTGGATGTAGCCGAGGGCGGCCGGGTCGCCCGGGCCGTTGGACAGGAAGATGCCGTCCGGGTTGCGGGCGAGGACCTGCTCGGCGGGGGTGCGCGAGTGGACGACCTCGACCTCGAAGCCGGCCTGGCGCAGGCGGCGGAGGATGTTGTATTTCACGCCGAAGTCGTAGGCGACGATGCGGTGCTTCACCGGCGGCAGCTCCATCCACGAGTCCTCCTGGCCGGTGACCGTGTTGGGCAGGGTGAAGCGGCGCGAGTCGCGCTCCCACAGGTAGTCGTTCTCGGTGGTGACCTCCTTGACGAAGTCGCTGCCCTCCATCGGCGCCGACTTCTGCGCGGCCTCGACGGCCTCCTCGCCGGTGAGCTCGGTGGTCAGGCAGGCGCGCATGGCGCCGGCCGAGCGGAGGTGCTTGGTCAGGGCGCGGGTGTCGACGTGCTCGATGCCGACGATGCCGTGCTCGCTGAAGTAGTCGGCGAGGGTCTGGCGCGAGCGGTAGTTGGAGGCGACCGGCGAGAGCTCGCCGATGACGAAGCCGCGGACGTGGGGGCTGGCCGACTCGGCGTCGTCCGGGTTGACCCCGTAGTTGCCGATCTGCGGGTAGGTCATGGTGACGATCTGGCCGCGGTAGGAGGGGTCGGTGATGACCTCCTGGTAGCCCGTCATCGAGGTGTTGAAGCAGATTTCCCCGGTGCGGGATCCGCTGGCTCCGAATGCGCGGCCTTCAAACCGGCGGCCGTCTTCGAGGGCGAGAATGGCTTTCATCATGGCTGGAGTGGGCTGGTCGTGGGCGGGTTGGTGGGACCTGGGCGGCGGGTTGGTGGGACCTGGGCGGCGGGTTGGTGGGACCTGGGCGGCGGGTTTGGTGGG
>JAUIJB010000026.1 GCA_030430455.1 Verrucomicrobiia bacterium
ATCGCCCGACTCGCGCTTCTTGTCCTTGAAGCGGTCGACCTCGGAGGCGTCGATGATGTCGAACTCCATGTCGCGGAGCTGCTGCATGATCGCCTCGACGTCGGAGGGCTCGACGAGGTCATTGGGCAGCACCTCGTTGACATCGTCGTAGGTGAGGTACTCCTGCTCCTTGGCGAGCTTGATGAGCTCGCGGATCTTGTCCTGGATCTCCGGGGTGTCGATGCGACGCTTCTCGCCGCCGGCGTCCTTGCCGTCGGATTTTCCGGCGTCCTTTCCGGCTGCCTTGGCATCCTTGGCATCCTTGGCATCCGGCTTCTCCTTGGATGGCTTGGCGGGCTTGGCCTCCTGCGCGGCGGGCATCTCGGCTTTCTTCTTCTTCGGGGCGGGCTTCTTCTTGGCGGCCGGCTGTTTTTTGGCCGCGGTCTTCGCGGTGGTCTTGGCGGCCGGCTTCTTCTTTGCCGCCGCCTTCTTGGCGGGCTTCTTCGCGGCGGTTTTCTTCACCGTCTTCTTTTTCACCGTCTTCGCCGGGGTCGCCTTCTTCTTCGCGGCCTTGCTGGTGGCCTTCTTCACCGCCTTCTTCGCGGTTTTCTTCCTGGCACCCGTGGTCTTGCGGGTTGCTTTGCGGGCGGCTTTCTTGGCGGACATGGACGGTAGGTGGGGCGGGGAACGGAGACACCGGGGCAGACCTCACCCATCATAGGGCAAGTCGGGTCTTCCCGGCCGGCGGGCGGGAATGTTTGGGGAGGCCCGGGTTCCGTCAAGGATTTCTTTCCCGTCGGGAGGGTCGCCGGACTCCCTCAAGCTCAGCGGTTTTCCCCGCCGTGGCAACCGGGCGGGGGGCGGGGTCAGGGCGTGGTCGACGAGCGCGGCCCGCGGCCCTCGTGGCCCTCGCGGCTGCGGCGTGGCCGCGAGTTGGGGGCGTAGCGGTCGTTGCGCAGGGCGCGGTTGGGCAGGGCGGCCAGCAGCGTGGCGATCTCCATGGCCTCGCGCAGCAGGGCGTCGCGCTGTTCGGCCGACAGCGCCGGGTCGGCCAGCGCGGCCTTGACGGCGTGGTCGCGCTTCTCGAGCGCCAGCGAGCTGGCCTCGGCGAGCGCATCGCCGGCGGCGGCGAGCGGGTCCTCCGGCGGCGGCTCGGAAAAACTCGGCTGCTGGACCAGGGCGAGGCGGTCGGCCTCGGCCAGGTCGCCGAGGAAGCGGTTCACCGCCGCCGGGTTGGCCGGGTCGGGCCGGGCGGCGAGGACCTGCTCGAGCAGGGCGACGCCGCGCAGCTGCGGGGCGACCTCGTGGAGGGTCTCCCACTGCTCGCCGAGCCACTCCTGGGCCTCCTTGGAGGCCAGGGCCAGCGAGCAGAGGTAGCCGAGCGGGGAGTCGACCACGGTGGGCTCGGCCGGCTTCTCCGGCTCCGGGGTGTCGTCGTGGCGCCGCTCGAAGCGCCGCGGACTGCCGCGCTGGGAGCGGGCGATGGCCTCGCGCAGCTCCGGGGCGCCGGCCTGCAGGCGGGTCGCGACGTGGTTGATCAGGGCGTCGCGGCTGACCGCATCCGACACCGCGCCGAGCAACGGTGCCATCTCGCGGGCGAACTCGGCGCGCTGCTGCGGGTCCTCGAGGCGGCCGTCGGCGCGGGCCCGGTCGATGGCGAAGTCGAAGAAGCTCGGCGCGGCCTCGACGAGGGCGCGGAAGGCCTCGGCGCCGTGCTTCTGCATGAAGGAGTCGGGGTCCTCGCCGGCGGGCATGGCGACGGCGCGCACGCTGACGCCCTCGCCGGCGAGCTCGCGGAAGGCGCGCTCGGCGCCCGAGTAGCCGGCCTTGTCGGAGTCGTAGCACAGCACCGCCTGCTTGGTGTAGCGCTTCAGGGTGCGGGCGTGCTGCGGGGTGAAGGCGGTGCCGAGGCCGGCGATGGCGTGGCCGATGCCCTGCTCGTGGCAGGCCACGGCATCCATCTGGCCCTCGCAGATCAGCGCGCTCCGGGCGTCGAGGATCGGCTTGCGGGCCCGGTCGAGGGCGAACAGCACGCGCGACTTCTGGAACAGCGGCGTCTCCGGCGAGTTGATGTACTTCCCCGAGCGCGGGTCCTCGCGCAGCTGGCGGCCGGAAAAGGCGATGACGTCGCCGTGGTCGTTGCGGATCGGGAACATCAGGCGGTCGCGGAAGCGCAGGTAGATGCCGCCTGTCTCGCGCTGGACGGCGATGCCGGCATCGACCAGGTCGCGTCCGCGCAGGCCCTTTTCGCGCGCCCAGTCGAGGAAGATCCGGGTCGGCTCCGGTGCCCAGCCGATCTCCCAGCGCTTGGCCATCTCCGAACCGAAGCCGCGCGACTTGAGGTAGTCGCGGGCGTGCGCCGCGGCCTCGGAGCGCATCAGCAGGCCGTGGAAGAATCGGCTGACCTCGCGGTGGAGGTCGAGCAGGCGGCCGCGGCGCTTGCGCTCGGCGGACTCGCGCGGATCGACGGCCTGCTCGACCACCTCGATGCCGACCCGCGAGGCGAGCTTCTTGAGGGTGTCGACGTAGGTGAGGTTCTCGAGTTCGCGGACGAAGGTGATGGCATCGCCGCTCTTCTTGCAGCCGAAGCAGTGGAAGAACTGGCGCTGCGGGTTGATGCTGAACGAGGGCGACTTCTCGTTGTGGAACGGGCACAGCGCGACGAAGCGGGTTCCCGCCCGCTTGACCGGGATGTAGGAGCCGATCAGCTCGACGATGTCGGTGGCGGCGAGAATCTGCTCCTTGGTCTCCTCCGGGATCTGAGCCACGCCGGAGAGTGGCTCCGGGCGGGAGAGCTGGCCAATGCGAAACTGGGGGGGACTCGGTTTTTGCGCTGGCCTGCGGCGAAACCGCTTGCGCCGGGGGATGCCCGTGCGAGGGAATAGTGGTTTCTCGTTTTTCTCTGACCCCTGAACCCAGCCCTGAACCCAGCCCTGAACCCACCGACACTCACCCTTGGCCATGAAGATCATTCACAAAACCTCGAAGAACGAGACCCGCGAACTTCTCCTGAAGGAGTATTTCCTGAATGCCTACCTGATCGCGATGCTGAAGCGTGTTGGTGAGGAGACCGGCCGGATCGCCCGTCGCCGTGAGGAATCGGCGCTGGAGCCGGCGCCGGTGCGGATTCGCTGAGGGTCGCCGACCGGGGGAAGAGGGGCGGCGTTGTGGTCTGGCCCGTTGCGTGCCCCGGCGGGTCGTCGGCCCGTGATGGCTGGGAGTTTGCCTTCCGGCACGGATTTCGCTACGACGATTGATCATGGATTTCGTCCGGACGCTCCGCAGTGCCCTCGGGTGGCTGGAGCTCGGCTTGCCGGAGGAGTGCCTGGGGGAACTGGCGAACCTGACCCCGCGCGAACGGATGCGGCGCCAGGCACTGGAGCTGAAGTTGTTCGCCGAGATGCGCGCGCTGCGCTGGAATGCCGGGGCGGACACCGGGCGGCTGCTGTGCATGCGCGAGCCGAAGGAGCCGAGGTTCTTCATCCACGCCGCCTACTGCCTGCATGAGACCGGCGACACCCACGCGGCGCGGAATTGGCTGATGACGGGACCCTCCGAGCTGATCGAGGACCCGCTGTTCCACTACAACCTGGCCTGTTTCAACGCCGTGCTGGGCAAGAACGGCCAGGCGCGCTCGCATCTCAAGCGGGCGATCTCGATGGACGACTCGCTGCGCGACCTGGCGCAGCGCGACGAGGACCTCGCCGGGCTGGGGCCGCTGCCATGATGGCGGCGGCGACTTTTCCCGCCGCGGCATGCTTCGCGGTTGCCGCGTCCGGGGACGGAAGCTAGCTCCGGGCATGGGAGTGTCGCCATCGGCCCTGGGAGCGGTCATCGATTCCTTCGAGGAGAACTTCCGCGACCACGGCGAGCGCGGCGCCTCGTTGAGCATCTGGTGGCGGGGCGAGGAGGTCCTCTCGCTGGCCGAGGGCGAGTCCGCGCGCGAGTCGCGCTGGCGCGAGAGCACGCTGGTGCCGGTCTACTCGGCGACCAAGGTGCCCGCGGCGGCGACCCTGCTGACCGCGCTCGAGCGGCACGGGCTCGGCGTCGGGACCCCGGTGCGCGAGGTCTGGCCGCGCTTTCCCGTCGCGGCGGCGAGCTTCGGCGACCTGCTGTCGCACCAGTGCGGGCTGGCGGTGCTCGACCGCCCGGCGAGCATCTGGAACCACGCCGAGGTGGTGGCCGCGATCGAGGCGCAGGAGCCGCTGTGGACGCCCGGCAACGGCCACGGCTACCACCCGCGGACCTTCGGCGCGCTGGTCGACGAGCCGGTCCGGCGCCTGGCGGGCCAGCCGCTCGGCCGCTGCTGGCGCGAGTGGATCGCCGACCCGCTCGGGCTGGAGTTCTGGATCGGCCTGCCGGAGCCGGAGTGGCCGCGGGTGGCCACCCTGTATCCCGGGCGCACGACGCCGGGCGAGTTCCGCAGCGGCTTCTACCGGGAGTTCAACCGCGGCGACAGCATGACCCGGCGCGCCTTCATGTCGCCGCGCGACCTGCACGCGGTGAAGGAGATGAACTCGCCGAAGGCGTGGAGCGCGGGCTTCCCGGCAATGGGCGGGGTGGGGACGGCGCGCAGCCTGGCGCGCTTCTACCAGGCGGCGATCGGTGCGATGGCGAGTCCGCTCACCCCCGCGGTGCGCCAGGCCCTGGCCCAGCCGCGGGTGTCGGGCGACGACCTGATCCTCCACCAGCCGACCTGCTTCTCCGCCGGCTGCCAGTTCGACCCGCTCGCTGCCGACGGCGCCAAGACGCGCTTCCTCTACGGCCCCTCGCCGACGGCTTTCGGCCACCCCGGGGCGGGGGGCAGCCACGCCTTCGGCGACCCCTCCACGGGGCTGAGCTTCGCCTACGTGATGAACCAGATGGAACTCAGCGTGATGCCGGGAAGCCGCTGCCGGCGCCTGGTCGATGCCCTGTACTCGTGACGGGCGGGAGCGCGGGTTCGTTTCAGGAGGCCCGCGAGAACACCGCGAGGCGGCGGTCGACGGACTTGCCGGGGGCGTCGGGGAGGGGACGCGAGGCCGGGTGGATGAGGTCGGCGCGGCGGCGGGCGCCACACTGGGTGAGACAGGCCGAGGCGAGTTCGTGCTCGCGGTCGAAGTAGGAGGTGATCACCAGCACGCCCTCGTCGTGCAGGTGAGCGAGGGCGTGGCGCAGCAGCCGGGTCCACACGGGGATGTCGGTCCAGAAGTTCTGGTGGCGGATGAAGACGAAGTCGGCCGGGGGCAGCTCGCGCAGGCGGTCGACCCGCGAGGCGTCGCCGCAGCGGAACTCCAGCTGCTGGGCGGGCCCGGCGACCGGCGACCAGCGCGCGCGGGCCTCGCGGATCTCGGCATCGCGCAGGTCGATGCCGAGGTAGTGCAGCGGCGCGCCTCCGGGTGCGAGGGCCGCCAGCAGGGTGCCGGTCTCGTCGGCCCGGCCGCAGGCGAGGTTGAGGGCGACGGCCTGGCGCGGCGGGGCCCAGCCGGTGCTGGCGATGGCCTGGCCGAGCAGTCCGCCGAGCCGGGTGACATCCTCCTCGATGCCGGGAAAGCGGAACGGGATCGCGGGGGCCATGGCGGGACACGCTTGGGGTCCGGACGGCGGATGTCGAGCTTCCCCGGGCCTTGCGTGGGACCGCGGATCGTGGAGGGTGGAAGGCGTGGATGGGACGAATCAGACGGTCCGCCTCGACAAGTGGATGTGGTCGGTGCGCTTGTTCAAGACCCGCGGGCTGGCGGCGCGGGCCTGCGAGAGCGGCCGGGTCAAGTCCGGCGGCCGGGTGCTCAAGGCCGCCTCGCCGCTGCGCGGCGGCGAGCTCATCGAGCTGCCGTTCCCCGAGGGTCCGGGGACCCGGGTGGTGCGGGTCGAGGGGTTGATCGACAAGCGGGTCGGCGCCACGGAGGCGGCGCGCTGCTGCGCCGACCTGACACCGGCCGAGGTGGTCGAGTCGCGCCGCCTGTGGCGGCTCGACCGGCGGGTCCGCCAGGAGGGCGACCAGGGGCGGCCGACGAAGAAGCGCCGTCGCGACCTGAACCAGCGCGGGTTCTTCGAGTAGCCTCATGGCCATGGGCCCCGATTGCCGCCGGCGGGCGGAAAACGCTGGCATCCCGTGCCCGAGACGCTTTGGTGGTGACGATGAACATCCCTGCTCCCCTGTCCCTCCTGCTGCTCTCCGGCGTCCTTCACGCCGGGAGCCTGCCGCAGCTCGACGACAAGCCGTGGACCGGCTGGTTCGCGGCGCACGAGGCGCGCAAGTTCACCTTCGGCGTCCACAACAACGGCGAGGGCCAGTTCCTCCCCGAGCTCGAGCGCGGCAAGAAGACCTCGACGAGCTACGCCATCGAGTTCGAGCCGGTCATCGAGGAACTCCGCGGCGGCGGGAAGATCGTCACCAAGAAGAACGAGCGCAACGGTTGGGAGGCCGTCACCGAGGCCAGCGCCGAGGCCGAGAAGATCGTCTACCGCGGCACCTCGACCGGTGGCGCGAAGTTCGAGGTGACCCTCGAGGTGGACGGCAAGGAGATCCGCGGCGGAGGGCGGATCCTCGACCGCGGCGAGCTCACCGAGCACCCGATCCAGCTGGCGATCCGGGTGAAGGTCCCCAATGTCTATCGCCACAAGAAGGACGACGAGAGGGTCGAGGACCTCGCCAAGCGCGACGACGTGCGCTTGGTGCGGGTCGACGGCAAGGAGCTGAAGTTCGACGCCCTCGAGCCGGTCGATGCCGCCAGCGCCGCGGTCACCGGCCCCGGCGTCCGCGAGGTCCGCGTCGACCTCGAGGGTTACAAGGGTCAGCGCATCGACATGGCGGCGGGCGAGGGCGGTCGCTTCGAGCTGTGGAACTACGAGAAACGGCCGCTCTACAAGGGCTTCACGGTCGGCTGGAAGCACGACCCCGCCAAGGACCCCGAGGGCAAGGCCCGCTTCAGCTTCGTGATGAAGTGAGGCCGCCGGCCCGCGCCGCTGGCACGCTTGATTGCCGCGCCGTCGCGGGCGAGGATCGCCGCATGGACCCGGCCTGTGACGCGGATGGAATCGTGGCGATGCTGCGCGACGAGGGGATCGTCGAGCTGCCGGCGGACTTTCCGGCCGATGGTGACCTGTTCGCGGCGGGCATGGACTCGATGGCGGTGATGCAGCTCATCGTGGTGGTGGAGGAGCACCACGGCGTGGCGCTGGGCCCGGCGGAGGCCACGCGGGAGTCCCTCGGGACGCCTGCGCGGCTGGCAGCAACGATCCGCGCGCGGCAATGACGGTGGATGTTCTGGTGGTCGGCGGTGGCAGCGCGGGCCTGGCGGCGGCGGTCACCGCGGCACGCCAGGGCGGCGCGGTGGCGCTGGTCGAGCGCCACGGGGTGCTCGGCGGCATGGGGACGGCCTCGCTGGTGCACAGTTTTTGCGGGCTCTACCGGCTCGGCCGCGACCAGCCGGAACTGGCCAACCCGGGGATGCCCGGCGAGATCGAGCAGCGCATGCGGCGCCGCAGCGGCATCGACCCGGTCCGCATGGGCAAGGTCTGGGTACTGCCGCAGCACCCGGTCGACTTCGTCCGCATCGCCGACGAGCTGGTGGAGGAGTCCGGGGTGGAAACGCGCTACCACTCGGAGCTGATCGGCATCGAGCGCCGCGGCGCGGGCTGGCTGGCCGAGCTGGTCTGCCGCGGCCGGCGCGAAGCGGTCGCGGCGGCGGCGCTGGTCGATGCCAGCGGCGATGCCGTGGTGGCCGACCTGCTGGGCGCGGAGTCGAAACTCAGCGAGCCGGCGCGCCTGCAGCGGCCGGCCTACGTCTTCGGGGTCAACGGCGTGGCGGGTGAGCTGCCGCCGCTGGTGATCGGGGCGGCGATCGTCGCCGGGGTCCGCGAGGGGGATCTGCCGGAAGCCGCGCGTGGCCTGCACTTCCGCACCAGCGGCCGTCCGGGCGAGGTCTTCGGCACGCTCGACTTGTCCGGCGAGGAGGCCGGCGCCGGCTACGACCCGACGGACCCGCGCTGCTTGGCGGCGCTCGAGGGTCGCGGTCGCGAGGTCGCCGAGCGGGTCACGGCCTTCCTGCGCGAGCGGCAGGAAGGCTGGGCAGCAGCCTACATTTCCCACTGGCCGATGCGTGCCGGGGTGCGCGAGAGCCGCCGCTGGCTCGGCCGGGCGGTGCTCAGCGGGGCCGAGTTGATGGCCGGGGCGCGGCACGACGATGACATCGCGGCGGTGAGCTGGCCGATGGAGTTCCGCGAGACCCCGCGCGGGCCGAAGCTGCGCTTCCCGGAGTCGGGCCGGGTCGCGGGCATCCCCTTCGCGGCGCTGACGCCGCGGGCGGGCGGGGGCCTGTTCGTGGCCGGCCGTTGCCTCTCCTGCGACCACGACGCGCAGGCCTCGATCCGGGTGATGGGAACCTGTTTCGCCACCGGGCAAGCGGCCGGCCTGGCGGCGGCGCGGGCGGCGGCCGGGGAGGACCCGGCGGCGACCCCGGCGGCGCTCGCGGCTGCCTTCGGGCCGGTCCCCGGACTGGCGGATTGAATTTGCCAGCCCGCGGTGGTGCCCCCAGTTTGAATCGGGCCGTCGTCGCGGCCCGCCGAACCATGCCGAGCCCCGCCCGCCCAAGCGATCCCGCCGCAGCCCGCCCAAGCGATCCCGCCGCAGCCCGCCCAAGCGATCCCGCCGCAGCCCGCCCAAGCGATCCCGCCGTGCCCAGCCCGGCCTTCGGTGGATTCTTGCCCTGTTCATGAATAGGCCCGCCGAGAATTCGTCCAAACGGGAAACGGTACCCGAGGAACCGGGTGACGAGGTGCTCGTCGCGCGCGTCCAGCAAGGTGACGACGCGGCCTACGACGAGCTCGTCACGCGCCACCGGGGCCGGATTTTCGCCATGATCCGCCAGATGACCAAGAACGAGGCCGACGCCTGGGACCTCGCGCAGGAGACCTTCATCAAGGCCTGGAAGGCCCTGCCGAAGTTCGAGGCCAAGGCACGCTTTTCGACCTGGCTCTACCGCATCGCCCACAACACGGTCTACGACTGGCTGCGCCGGAAACGGCCCGAGGGGGGCGGCGAGCTCAACGACGAGGTCTTCGGGGAGGCGCGGATCGACCCGGCGTCGATGACCACCCCTTCGGTCGAGTGCCGCCCGGACGACGCGCTCGCCAACAACGAGCTGAGGCGGCGGATCGAGGCGGCGCTGGGCGAGCTTTCCGAGGACCACCGCCAGGCGGTCGTGCTCAAGGACGTCCACGGCCTCGCCTACAAGGAGATCGCCGAGGTGATGAATTGTTCGATCGGAACGGTGATGAGCCGGCTGTATTATGCCCGCCAGAAACTGCAAACCCTGCTGAAGGATGAACACGAAACCGGATGAAGAACTCCTCGCCCGCTGGCTCGAGGACGAGCTCGAGGGCGAGCAGCACGAACAGGTCGAGGCCTGGGTGACGGAGCGTGGCGACTGGGTCGTGAAGCGCGCCGAGATCCGGCGCTGGAAGGCCAGCCTGCGGGAACTGATCCCCGCGGCCGAGGACCTGCCCAACGGCGAGTTCTTCAACGCCCGGATCCGCCGCGAAACCCGGACGGGCGCGGCCGCGGTCGAGCCGCGGCGGTCGCGGGGCCGCTGGGGCGGCGGCTGGTTCGTGCCGCTGGCGGCGGCCGCGGGCCTGGTGGCGGGATTCGTCGTCGGCCACGGCCCCGGCGGTGGTGTCGGGGCCGATACCGGGCTGGCGCCACCGGCAGCCGAGTTGGCACCGGTCCTCTACACCCCGGAGAGCGGCGTCGAGGCCGAGCTCGTGGCCGCCCGCGGCGCCACGGTGATCGTGCTGGACGGCGTCGAGTCGCTGCCCGACAGCTGGGACCTTCCCGAGACCGCGGCGGTGGATCGCGCCGACGAGGAGAGGGCCCGCACGGTCTCGAATGGAGGGCGATGATGAGACTGCTGCTGGTTTTCCTGCTACTCGGCGCCGCCCTGCCCGCGGCCGCCGCCGATCCGGGCCGCGACGTGATCGGCAAGGTCACCGTCGAGGTGTTCTTCGGCACCAACGGCGACCCGGCGGTGCTGGCCGGCAAGGGGACCGAGGTGGACGAGGCGACCGTCGCGCTGCTCGCCGCCGACGGCCCGCTGAAGTTCGACCACTACCGCAAGCTGGGCGGGGCGCGCGAAGCGCTCTACCGCAGCTACGAGAACTGGGCGGAGCCCATCGCGGGAAGCGACGAGATCCTGTGCCGCTTCGAGGTTGCCGGCCGCGTCTCCGAGGATGTCTGGCGGCTCGACCTCGAACTCTGGCTGCAGCGCAAGAAGGTCCTCAAGACCGGGGCGGCGCTGGCCGAGGACCGCCCGGTGCTGGTGCTGGGGCCGGGCTGGCGCGGCGGCCGGCTGATCGTCGCCGTGGCACTTGCGCCGGCCGGGTTGCCGGGTTCATAGTGCCGCCGATGAAGTTTGCCCTGATCCTCTGGTGCCTCCTGGCGCTGCCGCTCGCCGCCGCCCGGCTGAAATTCGCCGAGCCGGTGAAGAAGATCGATGCCGAGCTCGACCAGCAGCAGGTCGTCACCGAGTTCAGCTTCACCAACGAGACCGGCGAGCAGGTCAGCATCGTCCGCTGGGACGGCTCCTGCGACTGCACCCGGGCGCAGGTCAAGGGCGGCAAGCTGCAGTATGAGCCGGGAGAATCCGGCGTGCTGCGCGCCACGCTCGACCTCGGCACCTTTTCCGGCGAGATCGAGAAGGTCATCCAGCTGTGGCTCGACGGCGACCCGCCGAACCAGCCCTCCGTCATGCTGACCATGCAGGTGAAGATCCCGGTGCTGGTCGAGGTCGAGCCGAAGACCGTGCGCTGGGAGATCGGCGACGAGGCCGAGCCGAAGTCGATCCGGATCCACATGAACCACGACGAGCCGATCCGCGTGCTCACGGCGCAGTCGAACAACCCGAACTTCCCCGCCGAGCTGAAGACCGTCGAGGAAGGCAGCGAGTACGAGGTGGTGATCACCCCGGCCACCACCACCAAGCCGGGGATCGCGGTGGTCCACCTGCAGACCGACTGCAAGGTTCCCAAGCACGCCTCGCAGCGGGTCTTCGCGGTGATCCGCAACCCGCGTGTCGGGCGGGTCATCGGCTCGGCCCCCGGCGAGGCCGCCGGTGCCCGCCCCGGGGCGCCGGGCAGTCCGTCGAGCAGCCCCCAGTCGAGCCGTTTCCGGCGTCCGGCCGGCAGCCTGCAGCCGGGGGATGAACGATGAGGGGCCTGGTCGAGCTCGCCCTGATCCTGGGGGTTTCCGCCCTGGCGGCGACCGCCCACTGGGTCGTCGCCGGCCGGCCGGCACCGGTGCTGGTGAGCACGACCGCCATCGCCGGCGAGCCGGTGATCGCGCTGAAGCCGGGCGAGGTGATGCTGGCCGAGATTCTCGGCGAGGCCGGCGGGGTGCTGTGGGTCGATGCCCGGGCGCCGGAGGAGTGGCAGGAAAACGGCGTGCACGGATCGGTCAACCTCAGCCCGCGGGCGACCGAGCCGCTCGATGCCCAGATCGCCGCGATCGTCGACCGCCTTGGCGGCAGCAGCCGCGTGGTGATCTACTGCGCCGACGCGGGCTGCGGCCTGAGCCATGAGGTCGCCGAGGCGCTGAAGCCGTACCGCGACCTGTTCGGTGGCGACATCGTCGTCCTCCATGGCGGCGTGGAGGTGCTCCGCGCGGCCGGGGTGATCAGGAGTTCCAGTGCAGGCTCTGGATCTTGACGACCTCGAGGAAGGGGTGACCGGGGTCCTCCTTGTGGTTCCATGACAGCACCAGGGTGGCGCGCATCGGGATCCCCCAGCGGAGCGCGGAGGTCGACTGCTCGAGCTCCTTGGCGAGCTCCGAGTTCAGGCTGGCGTAGGCACGGGTGATCTCGCCGCCCTGCTCGCTGCTGCTCAGCTTGTAGGTGAATTTCTTCTCGGCGTTCGGCACCTGGCGGTCGAAGCAGCGCGGGATGGCCTCGATCACGGCGTGGAAGGTCTCCATCTTCCCGGCCGGGGCCGCGGCGAAGGCTGCCAGACGGCCACCGACGAGGTCGAGGAAGGGCTCGACCGCGACCTGCGGCGGTTGGTCGCCGCGCTTCTTGACGAGGATGGTGAACTCATCGCTGCCACCCTCCGAGCCGACGAAGGAGACCTCGAAGGGAAACTCGGTGAGACGCTCGACCCGGTCGTGGCGGGCGGGATTCGGGTGGATCCGCACGGCCTCGGGAAGGGGGCCGCCGAGGATGGTTCCCTCGAGGGCGGCCCGCGGCATCGGGGGCGTGATGAGATCGAGCCGGGCGTCGAGCCCGGGGGCCTTGAGGAAGGACTCGAGGACTTCCTGGGCGGCGATGGCATCCTCCGCCGTCACCAGGCGCTCGCGGTCGCCACTGTCGCCGCTGGAGTCGGGCTTCGTGGCGGCGGCGGTGGCAGGGGATGACCCGGCCGACCCGCCGCCTGCGGGCTGCAGGGTCCCGGCCTTGCCGGACTTGGGTGTCGGAGCCTGGTTGGCCTCCTGCTCCATGCGCGCCGGGCCGCTCGGATGGAAGAAGTAGAACAGCGAGTAGACCACCGAGGCGCTCATGCCGGCGATGGCGGCGAAGAGCAGGAAGGGGATCACCCGGAAGCTGTCGGAGGCGGCGGCCTTGCCATGCGGCTTCTGCTTGCGAACCGACACCATCTCGCGACGCATCGCCGGGTCGTCGGTGCTGCGGCGCGGCTCGATGCGGGGCTTGGCGTGCCGCTCCGGCAGGTCGCGGGGTTCCGGGCGGATGTTCGAGCCCTCGGCCGGCATGCCCGACGGCAGCCCACGGGTTCCCGCCGGACGCGCCGATGGAATGGCAGGAGCTTGGCTGGGAGGGTGGGTGCCTCCCGGGCCGGGCGGGTGGGCGCCTCCCGGGCCGGGCGGGTGGGCGCCTCCCGGGCCGGGCGGGGTGGAGCCTCCCGGGCCGGTCGAGGTGCTCGTCGTCGCGGGGTGGACGCTGGCCGGCACCGGGGCGGAAATCACCACGCCGCACTTCGGGCAGGGCCCGGTGACCCCAGCCATGGCAGCGGGCACCGTGAGGGATGCGGTGCACTGGGGGCAGGAAAATTGAATCACTCCACTGGCCATTCCGGGCGAGACGGACGCTCGATGGAGGGATCTATCGAAATCGCGGGAAGCCGTCAATCCGGCGCTCTCCGGCGGCTCAGTCGATCTTCTCCAGCCAGCTGCCGACGTCGCGGAACATCCGCTCGCGACCCTCGTCATACATCAGCAGGTGGTGGCCGTCCGGATAGAAGCGCCGGGTCCGCCCGGAACGGATCGGGACGCAGCCGGTGAAGGCCTTGACGTCCTCGGGGCGCGAGAAGAAGTCGCGGCCGCCGTGGAGGACCAGCGTCGGCACCGGGAAGCTGCGCGCGTTCTCCGGCATCTCGTCGATCAGGCCGGCGAGCGAGCCGAGCATGCGCAGCGTGTGCCGCTCGATGTGCCACGGGTTGGTCTGCGACTGGCTGCCGTGGGTCGAGCTCCCGGTCATCGGGACCTCGTCGTCGTGGAGCGAATCCAGCTCGACCCGCGCGCCCGGGGCGATCCGCGAGGCGGTCAACACGAGGTCCTTCTTCCAGGTCGGGAAATCGTCGGGGAACTTGACGATCGGCGAGGACAGCGCGAGGGCGTCGCAGGCCGGCCGCTCGCCGCGGCGCACCGAGTCGGCCACGGTGTGGGCCGCGATGAGGGCGCCCATGCTCTCGCCGAACCAGACGATGTTGGCGTCCGGGTGACGCCGGCGCAGCATGGCGGTGAAGGTCTCGAGGTCGCTCGACCAGTAGTCGGGATCGTCAATGTCGCCGCGGCGCTCTTCCAGCGGGTCCCGGCCCTGGCCGCGGATCTCGTAGGCGTAGACCGCCACCTCCGGCTGGTGCCGCATCATGTGACGGCCGAGGTTTTCGAAGTCGACCGCGGCGCCGCAGAAGCCGTGGATGCCGATCAGCACCGTCTCGGGGTCACGCGTGTGCACCCACGACTGGTACTCGAAGGTCTCGTTCTGGACCGCCTCGGCCGGCTTGCCGGCGGTCAGCTGGTTGTAGTCCGGCGCCGCGCATTGCGCCAGCAGGCAGGCGCCCACCACAGTGGTGAGCAGTCGCACCGGGCGGCGGGTCGGCATCCGCACCGGGCGATGGCATCGGGACCGTTCCATCGGGGAGATACTATCGCCCGAACCGCCCTCCGGATCAATGACCGCGTCATCCAAGCGCAAAAAGCCACCCGCCGCCATTTACTTTTTGACACAAAGTAAATCACCCGCTTGGATTCCGCCTCATGAACACGAGGATCTTGTTGTGGGCATGGATCGGCTGGATGGGACTGGCGGCGGTGGCCGAGGCGCAGTTCGAGGCGGGTGACCGGCTGCGCCTGACCTTGCGCGGGGTGCCGGCCTCGGAGCAGGAGAAGGTCAACGGCGAGTTCCGCGTCGGCGAGAGCGGCCGGGTGAAGATTCCGGTCCTCGACGAGATGGTGCAGGCGGCCGGGCTGACACCGGAAGAATTCGCCCGCCGGGTCGAGTCGGCCTTTCGTGAGGGCAAGATCTACCAGACCCCGGCGGTCGAGATCGAGCCCCTGGCGGGCGCCCTGGTCGAGGCCGCGGCGCCGGTCGTGCGGGTCGACGGCCAGGTGAAGCGCGCCGGTCCGGTGGCCTTCGTCAAGGGGATGTCGGTGCGCCAGGCGCTGGCGGCGGCGGGTGGCCGCAACGAGTTCGGCGGCCGCAACCTCCACCTGTTCCGCGGCAGCCGGGTCTACTGCCTCGACCTGCGCCAGCTGCCCCACCAGAACATCCGCCTCGAGCCCGGCGACACCCTGCAACTTGACCAGCGCGGCATCATCGACCGCTGGAAGGGCAGCGAGGCGGCGCTGGCCCCGTTGCGGAGCAAGGCGAACTGAAGACGAACTAGTCCCCGCCCGCCCCGTCCTGGATCGGCGGCAGCGGGAGCCCGTTGCCGGGCAGGCCGGGGGCGTCCTCGATGGCGACCAGCTCGACCTCGAAGATGAGGGTGCAGCTCGGCCCGATCTCGAGGCTGCGACGGGATTCGCCGTAGGCGAGGTGGGGCGGGATGAAGAGCTTCCAGGTCGAACCCGCCGGCATCAGCGTGAGGGCCTCGCGCATGCCGGCGATGACGTCGAGCCCGACGACGATCGACTCCTCGCCGGTGCTGTCGAAGACGCTGCCATCGAGCTTCGATCCGGTGTAGCGGACCTCGAACTGCTTGTCGGGCTGGCCCTCGGGCGGCGCTTCGTAGCGCTCGCCGTCGCCGGCCACCACCACCTCGTACTGCAGCCCGCTGGCGGTGGTCACCACTCCGTCGCGCTCGGCGTTTCCGGCGAGGAAGGCCTCGCCCTCCTTCAGGTTGGCCGCGGCGACCTCCTCCTCGCGCTCCTGCAGGAGGTCCCCCAGCGCCTGCATGGCGGAGGCCAGCTCCTCCTCGCCGAGCTGCGGCTCGGCGCCCTTCGAGGCATCGAGGAAGCCCTTGAGGAAGACCTCGGGCTCGATGTCCTCGGGACGGATCCCGAAATTGCCGTAGTTCTCGAAGAATTGCCCGCCGGTGCGGAAACCGAGCGCGTAGGACGAGCGCTCGCGGACCTCGGCGCGCTCGGCCGTATCGGGGGCATCGGCGGACGCGGCCTCGCGCTTCGCCGCGGGCGTGACGCCCGCGGGAAGCTCGCTGGCCATGGCAGGCAGGGCGAAAATGAGGCTGAGGAAGGGGAAAATCGGACGCATGAGCGAGGCGAATCGGGATGGGCTGCGGGCAGGAAATCTCCGCGGATGCAGGGAAAATCGAGAATTTTCCAAAAGAATTTCAATAAAGATGCCCATAGTTTTGAACTTTTTAAAGAATCAACGGTCTGAATCCAACGAAATGGATCGCCTGCCTGTCCCGCCGCGGTCGCTGGAGCCGAGCAACCCTCCCGCGACCACCCCATCGCTCTCCCAGGTGCCGCCCCTGCCGCGCCCGGGGCTTTCGCCTCGGAGCAAGTGGGGCCTGATGCTCCTGATGACGCTCGCCTTTCCCTTCGCCGCCTGGGTGATCGGCAGCCTGATCGTGTGGGTGACCCCGCCGGTTTACCGCAGTGCCGTGCTGGTTCCGGTCCCGCCGGGTGCCGGTTCCGACATCGTCGAGCGTGAGATGGCCTTGTTCCGCGATGGACCGGTCAGCGAGGAGGCCCTGCGCTCGCTGCAGTCGGCCGGCTTCTCGGTGCCGGCGAACATGCTGCGCGACAGCGTTTCGATCGAGGCCCAGTCGGTGCCCGACTCGACGCCCAGTGCGATCCTGGTCGAGGCCCACGGGGCGGAGCCGGCGCAGGCCCAGCGGCGTGCGCTCGCCTACGCCGACGCCTACGAGCACTACCTCGCCGCCCAGGGGACGCAGGATGGTTTCGGCATCCGGGTCGATCCGCCGAGCCTGGTGCCGGTCGACACCTCTCCCGAGCGCCGCATCGTCCTCGGCATCGGCGGCCTGGCCTTCGTCGGGCTGCTGCTGGCGATCCCCTTCCTGCGGGTGATCGAGAAGGCGGTGCCACTGCGGGTGATGCCGACCCGGTAGGGGCGCGGCCGGTAGGCGGTGCGGGCCGGCTGGAAAGCGCTGCCAGGGCAAGCCAGCGGCTGGGGTGAGGTGGCGGAGCGCAAGAAATAGGTCGGATGGGTCCTATAGGACCTATGGGAGCACCTCGTGAGCTCCGCAGTGTCGGCCCTGGCGCTGCGAAGATGGGTGGGGCGGGACCTCACCTTCCGGAGCCGCCCCAACTACAGGGGTGAGGCGCAGCCTCACGCCAGATAGGTCCCATAGGACCTATGCCCTGTGCTCCGCTTGTTCTCGCCAGCCCCTCACCACTCAACCCGCGCTTTCCAGCCGGTCCGGACTGCCACCACGCCCCACGACGCCTCCACGCCCCGCTGCCCACCCACGCTACCTCGACTGCTCCAGCATCCGCAGCAGCGGCTTCTCGGCGGCCTGGCGCATCTCCTCGGGCAGGGTGACCTCGGGCTCGAGCTTCTCGAGGCAGTCGTGGAGCTTCTCAAGGGTGTTCATTTTCATGAAGCGGCAGTCGGCGCAGGCGCAGCGGTCGGTGGGACCGGCGATCAGGTTCTTGTCGGGCGCCTCCTTGCGCAGCCGGTGGAGCATGCCGCTCTCGGTGACCACGATGATGTCCTTCACCGGGGCGTTCTGGCAGAACGCGATCATCTTCTCGGTCGAGCAGACCTCGTCGGCGAGCAGCCGGACGGCCTGGGTGCACTCCGGGTGGGCCACCACGAGCGCGTCGGGGTGGTCCTTCTTGATCGCGTTGATCGAGTCGCGGGTGAACTCGACGTGGACGTAGCAGGAGCCCTGCCACAGGTCCATCTTGCGGCCGGTCTGCTCCATCACCCAGGCGCCGAGGTTGGCGTCGGGGACGAACAGGATCGGCCGGTCGGCCGGGGCCTTCTCGACGATCCGCACGGCGTTGCCCGAGGTGCAGATCACGTCGCTGAGCGCCTTCACGTGGGCCGAGCAGTTGATGTAGGCGATGACGTAGTAGTTCTTCTCCGCGTGCTCCTTGAGGAAGGCCTCGAGCTCGGGGCCCGGGCAGCTTTCCTCGAGCGAGCAGCCGGCGTCCTTGTCGGGCAGCACGACCGTCTTGGTCGGGTTCACGATCTTGGCGGTCTCGGCCATGAAGTGGACGCCGCAGAAGGCGATCACGTCGGCGTCGGCCTCCTGCGCGCGATAGGCCAGGCCGAGCGAGTCACCGACGTAGTCGGCGAGGTCCTGGATGTCGCCGGTCTGGTAGTTGTGGGCCAGGATCACGGCGTTGCGTTCCTTCTTGAGCTGAAGGATCGCGTCCTTGAGATCGAGGGCTGCGGTGGGCATGGGAGGGAATCTCGGCTGGCCGCGCGCGAATGTCGAATGGGAATCGATCCTCCGCGTGGCGTGCAGCGACCGTCCCGCCGTCCCACCGCCGGGCTGTCGAGCTGTCGACTGCCAAAGAAAACGCGACCCGGCCGGTGCGGCGGGGTCGCGTTGGAAAAGTTCGCGGGGTCGCGGCGGCGGCTCAGCTCTTGCTGCCGGCGAGGTTGCCTTTCTGGCCTTCGCCGGGCTTGTTGCCCTGGCCGCCTTGGCTCCCTTGGCCGCCCTGATTGCCCTGCGGCTTGTTGCCACCGCCCTGCGACGATTGCGAGGAACCCGAGGGCGGGGTCGACGGGGTGCCGACGGTCGACTTGCCGACGAAGATGGCACCGGGCTCGATCGACAGCGTCTTGGCCTTGATGTCACCGACGACCTCGGCGCTGGCCTTGAGCTCGATCCGGTCGCTGGCGTTGATGTTGCCGTGCACCTTGCCGTAGACGACGACCGTGCCGGTCTTGATCTCGGCCTTGAGGCGGGCGTTCTCGCCGACGGTCAGGTTGCCGTCGGAGGCGATTTCGCCCTCGATCTTGCCATCGACGACGAGGTCGTTGGTGAACTTGACGGTGCCCTTGATCTCGACGTCCGAACTCAGGACGTTGCGCGACGGGGTGGCCTGGCGCGGCTGCGAGCTGGCGGCGGGAGCCGACGAGCTGCTCGCCGGGGTGGCCGGCGGGGTCGCGGCGGCCGGGGCCTGGGCGGGTGGCGACGAGGGCGTGTAGCTCTCGGCGGCTTCGGATTCGGCGGACTCGTTCGGCTGGCGGCCGATCACGCGTTGGAAAAGCTTCTTCTGATCACTCACGGCTCAGCAAATACGGTTCGGGTGGGTGGCAAAGTCAAATTCAATCGCCCGAATCGTCGGTCGAATCGTCGCCCGAATCCTCGGCAAGTTCGCCGCTTTCCTCGGCGGTGTCATCGCCGGCTTCCCCGGCCTCCCCGGCGGAGGGTTCCGCGTCGTCGCCGGCGGCGCCATCCGCAGCCGGGATCCTCACCGGCTCGCTGGTGGCGGCGGGGGCCTCGCCGCCGCCGAGGACGTCGATCAGCGGGTTGCCGCTGCCGCCGGATGTCGATCCGGTGGCGTCGTCCCCTTCCAGGATCTCGGGCAGCGGGGGAGGATCGATTTCCTCCGGCATCTCGAAGTCGAGGAAGCGGCGCTGGTTGGTGGTCGCCTGGGAGAAGAAATTGTTGGGGTAGTTGGCGCTCTGTTCGAGGAGTTCCCCGGCGCGCTCGAGGTCGCCCTCGGCCTTGGCGATCTGGGCCAGGGTGATCAGGGCGTAGGGGGCGAGGTAGTCGGCGCCGGAACCCTGCGTCAGGGCCTGCAGCACCGGCTTGGCCTCGTCGAACTTGCCCTGCTGCGCCAGCCGCGAGCCGAGGCGGGCCCGGGCCGGGCCGGCGGCGGGATGGTTGGGGTGTTCGTTGATCAGTCCGTTCAGGGTGGCCAGGGCGGCGTCCTGCTGGCCGTCGTCCCACTGGCGGTCGGCGAGGAGCAGGCCGGCGGACACCGCGGCCGGGGTGCCGCCGTGCTCGTCGATCAGGCTCTGCAGGGCGGCGACGTCGCCGGCATCGACCAGCGCGGCACCGGCGGCCGTCTCGACCCCCTCGCGCACGCCGCGCTGCACCACCCAGCCCGCGGTGCCCACGGCGATGAGGATGGCGATGAGGACCAGAAGCTTCTGGTTCTTGTCGAGGAACTGCTCGAATGCGGAGGGCCCGTGCGAGATTTCGCCAATCGGGCTGGAGGACTCACCTTTGGTTTCGGCCATGGGATCGGATCAGTGGGCGGCGATTAAGGGGCGGGGGTGGCGGAAATCAATGACGAAGTGGGGGCCCGGCGGGGGTGGCGGGGTCCGGCGGGCCGGCGCGAGGACGGTGGTTGAATTGCCGCGGCCACCCCGCCTAGGCTCGCCGGCAGATGAGCGGGTCCCTTTTCGTCGTCGCCGGAGAGATGAGCGGCGATGCCCATGCGGCCGGCCTGCTGGAGGCCCTGCTCCGGCGGCGGCCGGGCCTGAGGGTCGCCGGTGCCGGCGGCCCCAAGCTGCGCGCGGTGGCCGGCGATGGCGTGCGCGACTGGGTCGACCAGGCCGGGGTGATGGGGGTGGTCGAGGTGCTCAAGCACTACTCCTGGTTCAAGCAGCAGTTCCACGACTTGCTCGCCGAGGTCCGCGAGCTCCGGCCGGAGGTCCTCCTGCTGGTCGACTACCCGGGCTTCAACCTGCGCTTCGCCGCCGCGGTGCGCGAGGCGCTGCCGCGGACGCGGATCGTCCAGTACGTCTGCCCCCAGGTCTGGGCCTGGAAGAAGGGGCGCATCCCGAAGATGGCGCAGCTGCTCGACGAGGTCCTCTGCCTGCTGCCCTTCGAGCCCGAGGTCTTCGCGGGAACCGGGCTGAAGGCGAACTTCGTCGGCCACCCGATGATCGACGAGCTCGAGACCGAGCGGATCGAGGTCGAGCGCGATGCCGGCCTGGTCGCGCTGATGCCCGGCAGCCGCGAGCCGGAGGTGCGCAAGTTGTTCCCGATGATGCTCGATGCCGCCGCGCGCTTGCGGGCGGATCACCCGCAGGTGCGCTTCGAGGCCCCGGCGGCCAACGGGCGGATGCGGCGGGTCATGGAGGAGTTCGCCGACGAGCGCCTCGCCGGGCTCGTCACGTTCACCGACGGCGGGGCGCACTCGCTGATGCAGCGGGCGGCCTGCGGGGTGATCGCCAGCGGCACCGCGACGGTCGAGGCGGCCTATTTCCGGCTGCCCTACTGTCTCGTCTACAAGCTGGCCTGGCCGACCTACCTGATCGCCAAGATGGTGGTGAAGATCGAGCACATCGGCCTGGTGAACATCCTCGCCGGCCGCGAGGTGGTCGAGGAGTTCGTCCAGTCCGAGGCCGACCCGTGCCACGTCGGCCGCTCGCTGTCGCGCTTCCTCGGCGACCCGCGCCGGGTCGAGGAGGTTCGCGCCGGGATGGCGGAGTCGGTGGCGATGCTCGGCGGCCGCGGGGCCCATGAGCGCGCTGCCGCCGCGGTGGAGGCCTGGTTCGGCAGCGAGGGCGGCGCTCCCGGGGCGCCCTGAAGCTTCGTGCTTGTCGCCCCGGATGGAGGGGCTACACCTGCCGCGCATGAAAGCACTCTACTGCCTCGCCGCCGGTCTCTTCCTGATGGCCGTCTCCTGTGAGCGCCACGATTGGGAGGACACCAAGGTCCTCCACGAGGCCCATGGCTCTCATGACCACGGTGACCATGGCGATCATGGCGATCATGGTGAGGGAGGCGATCACGCAGCCGGCGACGATCACGGCGGCGACGAGCCCTCGCACTGATCAGCCGCGCAGCCGGCGGTAGCTGAGGAAGCACTCGCCGCTCGACGGGTCGGCCTCGAAGTCGGCGAGCTCGTAGCGGAGGGAGGCGGGCAGGAAGTCACCCGGCGGGCCGGTCAGGCCGGGGTTTTCGCGGCCACCGAAGAGCGTGTGGCCGGCCCAGGTGAGGTGGACCTGGTCGAGCGCATCGAGTTCCGCCAGCGCCCGCGCCAGCCCGCCGCCGCCCTCGCAGTGGAGGCGGCGGATCCCGCGGCGGTGGAGCTCGGCGAGGAAGTCGGCGAGGCTGCCGGCGTGGCCCTCGGCGCCCTTGATCGACGGCGCGGCCGCCGCGGTGGCCAGCAGGTGGATCGGCCCTCCCGGGCTGGAGAACAGCGGGTGGCCGGGGTCGAAGCGACCGCTCCGCGAAACCACGCAGCGCCACGGCCGGTGGGGGGCGCCGAGTGTCATGCGGTCGGCCTCGAGCGTGCCGCGGCCGACGATCAGGGCCTCGGCTGCCTGGCGCAGCTGCAGCAGGCGCCGGTGGTCGCGCTGCGAGGTCCAACCGGAGGGCCGGCCGGCGGGGGAGGTGATCCGGCCGTCCGCCGAGAGCGCGAGGTTGAGGCTGATCTGCGGGCGGGTCACGGCGGGGCGGGGCGTTTCTTCCGGCGGGGCGGAGGGGATTTCGGCAGGAGCTCCGGGAAGACTTGCGGGGCGGGTTGCTGGGGTTATTTTCCGCGCATGAGCCAGTCTCAACCGAAAATCACCGCCTACCTGAAGACCTACTGCGGCTGGAGCGAGGGCGTCCGCGCGATCATGCGCAAGTACGACCTCGACTACGAGGAGAAGGACATCATCAAGAATCCCGCCTTCCGCTGGGAGATGGAACAGAAGAGCGGGCAGCCGCTGTCGCCCTGCATCGAGGTCGAGGGCACCATGCTGCCCGACGTTTCCGGCGAGGAGTTCGAGGCCTGGATGGTCGAGAACGGCCACCTCGAGAGGAGCGACGTCGACGCCGACGCGCCGACCAACGCGGCCTGCTCGGACGAGGAGCACGAGGCGATGGCCCGCGGCGAGATCCCCGGCGGCGGCAAGATCCGCTTCGTCGAGTAGCCGGAAGGGGAATCGGCCGGCTGACACGGAGACGCTGGGGGCTTTGAAAGTTCTCCGCGGCGGCTAGCGTTGCCGCACCATGAGTGTCCGACCCCTCGACTCCTCGCGCCGCCGTTTCCTCAAGACCGGCGCGGCCGCCCTCGGCCTCGCCCCGATGGCCTTCCTGCGCGGCCAGGAGGGCTCGCCGAACGACGAGATCGCCCTCGGGGTGATCGGCTGCGGCGGGATGGGCCGGAACAACATGATCAACTTCCTCGGCATCGAGGGAGTCCGGGTCGTGGCGGTCTGCGATGTCGATGCGCGCGCCGCGCAGATTGCCAAGGCCAGGGTCGATCAGCACTACGGCAACCAGGACTGCAAGATCCACGCCGACTACACCGACCTGATCGCGACGCCCGGGCTCGACGTGGTGTGCACGGCGACGCCGGATCACTGGCACGCCCGGATCGCGATCGATGCCGCCAATGCCGGCCTCGACATCTACGGCGAGAAGCCCTTCACCTGGGGACTCCGGGAGGGGCGCATGGTCGTCGATGCGCTGGAGAAGAACCGGCGCGTCTGGCAGACCGGGTCGTGGCAGCGCTCGAAGGGCGAGTTCCGCCGCTTCAAGGCGCTGATCGAGAACGACACCCTCGGCAAGATCAGCCGGATCGAGTGCGGCACGCTGGGCGGGATGGACATCCAGCAGCACGTCGAGCCCGGCGAGGTCGACGGCCTGCTCGGCAAGCCGCCGAAGGAGCTGGACTGGTCCGCCTGGTGCGGGCCGGCCGGCGAGTTCGAATACCATCCGCTGATCCACCCGTGGAACTGGCGCTGGCACCTCACTTTCGGCGGCGGCAAGCTGCTCGACTGGGTCGGTCACCACGTCGACATCGCGATGTGGTCGCTCGGCCTCGACCGCACCGGGCCGACCGAGGTGAGCGGCACCGGCAAACCGGCCGATCATCCGTTCTTCAACTGCCTGGTCGACTACGAGTACACCGGCGAGTTCGCCGACGGCCACCGCTTCGAGGTGAACAGCCGCTTCGGCGGCACGAAGTTCACCGGCGAGAACGGCTGGATCCACGTCAACCGCGGCAGCCTCAAGGCGAGCGACCGCGAGATGCTGCGCAACCTGCCGGAAGACTTCGACACCAAGCCGCCGAGCCACTGGCAGGACTTCATCAACTGCGTGCGGAGCCGCAAGCAGCCGCAATCGGACCCCGAGGGAGCGCATCGGGCCGCCTCCTTCGGCCAGCTGGCCATCGCCGCGATCGATGCCGGCCGCCCGCTCAAGTGGGACCCCGAGGCCGAGAAGGTGCTCGGCGACGACGAACTGGCGAAGCACCCGCGGCTGGGTGCGCGACTCGGCTGAGCCGGGTCAGCGGTCGAGCCGGTAGTCCCTGCCGGGCTCCGGGATGATCGTCTCGGTCGGGTCGTTGCGCAGCTGGTCGACGAACCACTGGCTGGCCTTGGGGTCGCCGTGGACCAGGAAGGTGCGGCGCGGCGAGACCTTGCGGATGTAGGCGAGCAGGTCGTCGCGGGTGGCGTGGCCCGAGAAGTCGAACACCTCGACCGGGGCCTTGAGCGCCACCGCGGCGTGGTTGTCGTCGAGCGAGACCTTGTCGCCCGGCGCGGCGGCGCGGATGTGGCCGGCCGGCGAGGCGGGGTCGGCGTAGCCGACGAAGAGCAGCGAGTTCTTCGGGTTCTCGAGGAAGCCGGCGCGGGCGAAGCCGTTCGACACCGTGTTCTCGGTCATCATCCCGCTCGACAGACAGAAGATCGTGCCCGGCTTGGGGACGATCGGGGCGCGGTTGCGGCGCCGCGAGCCGGCCTGGAGGTCCATGTCCTTGAGGATCCGGAAGTCGTCGTCGCTGCGGCGGGTCTGGCCCTTGGCGTACTTGTCGTAGATCACCGTCATCTTGGTCGACAGTCCGCCGATCACCACCGGCGCCGACTTCGGCACCATGCCGCGGCGCTTGAAGCGGTGGATCATGGTCAGCACCTCCTGGGTCTTGCCCATTGCGAACACCGGGATGAGCACGCTGCCGCCCTGCTGGAGGGTGCGGGTGATGTGCTCGGCGAAGCGCGCCTCCTCGCCGGCCCGGGTGTAGTCCGGGTCGCGGGCGTGGTCGCCGCGGGTGGTCTCGATGACCAGGGTGTCGACCGGGTCCTCGGGAAACAGCGCGCCCTTGATGAGGGTCGAGGGCTCGAAGTTGACGTCGCCGGTGTAGAGCAGGGTGTGGTCGCCCGTGCGGATCGTGATGCCGGCCGAGCCGAGCACGTGGCCGGCGTCGTGGAAGGTGCCGCGCAGGACGCCGTCGGGGTCGAGGTCGAAGGGCCGCTCGTAGCCGCGGGTCTCGATGGCCCGCTCGATCTCGTCGAGCTCGCGGTGCGAGAACAGCGGGTACTCGGTGATGCCCAGCTCGGTGCGCTTGGCGCTCATCACGTTGACCGAGTTGTGGAGCATCGCGAAGCCGAGCTCGGCGGCGGCCGGGGTGAAGAAGGTCCGCGCCTGCGGTTGGTCGCGCAGGAAGACCGGCAGCGAGCCGACGTGGTCGAGGTGGGCGTGGGTGACCACGGCGGCGTCGATCAAGCCGGGCTCCAGCAGGTCGAAGCGCGGCAGGGCCTCGTCGGCCTCGTGTTTCGGGTGCATCCCGGCATCGAGGACGACCCTCGCCCCGCCGCTGTCGAGGAGGTAGGAATTCGAACCGATTTCGGCGTGGCGGCAGAGGCTGCGGAAAAGCATGAGGCGGTCGAGTGACGGCGACCTTGGAGGGGGCGGGGGAAATGTCGAACCCGGATTCGCCTTCCGGCGGCGGGTGGTTCGGCGAGATTCCGGGGATTTTTCGATTGCTTCCGGAGGCCAGTCGGCATAATCGACCCGCCCGCCACGCCTTGGGCGCGGCGACAAGCGATTGGCAGGGTAGCTCAGAGGTAGAGCAGAGGACTCATAAGCCTTTGGTCGCGGGTTCGATTCCCGCCCCTGCTACCAGCTTGGGTCCGGGCGGGGGTGGTGGTGGATCCGGTTGGCGGTTCGGACCGGCTGGAAAGCGCCGCCAAGGCGACCAAGCGGCTGGGGAGAGGTGGCGGAGCGAAGGAAATAGGACGAATGGGTCCTATAGGACCTATGGAAGCATCTCTTGCGCTCCGGAGTGTCGGTCCTGGGGCTCCGAAGATGGGTGGGGCGGGGGCTTGCCTTCCGGAGCCGTCCAAAATTCAAGGGTGAGGCGCAGCCTCACGCCAAATAGGTCCCATAAGTCCCATAGGTCCTATGCCTTGTGCTCCGCCTTCTCTCCCAGCCACTCCTTGCCCCACCAGCACTTTCCAGCCGGTCCGCACCGCCACCACGCCCCACGACGCCTCCACCCCCCCAGCTGCTCACCACCCAACCCGCGCTTTCCAGCCGGTCCGCTGCGGCAGCCAACTCCGCCATCGATCCCCCTCAACCCCCTGAAAATCAGTCTCTATTAGGCGATTTCGGGTGCGAAAAAATATTCGAAAATGGGCTTGTCAGCTTGGATTCGGCGGCTAGGGTCGCCGCCCCCAACATCGCGGGCTGCTCACGCTAACACGAGGCGGCCCGCCTCGACTATCTCCAATAACTATCGGGTGCAGCACCGGACAAATGGCTCCTGCGAGGGATCTTCTCGCTGGCCGTCCGGTGTCCCCACAGACCAAACACCAGACAACCCCGCAGGAATCTTATGCCGACCATCAACCAGCTTGTCCGCAAGGGACGCCATGTTCCGGTCGAAAAGTCGAAGTCACCGGCGATGGCGAACTGCCCGCAGCGCCGTGGCGTGTGTCTCCAGGTGATGACCCGCACGCCGAAGAAGCCGAACTCCGCGCTTCGCAAGGTCGCCAAGGTGCGCCTCACCAACGGTTTCGAGGTGATCGCCTACATCGGCGGCGAGGGCCACAACCTCCAGGAGCACTCGATCGTCCTCGTGCGGGGTGGCCGGGTGAAGGACCTTCCCGGTGTCCGCTACCACATCGTCCGTGGTGCCCTCGACACCCTCGGCGTCGAGAAGCGTCGCCAGGCCCGCTCCAAGTACGGTGCCAAGCGGCCCAAGGCTTCCTAACCCGCGTTTCCGAAACTTCTTCCGACCATCCGATCATGTCCCGCCGCAAGCGAGTCTTCACCAAGCCCGATCGTCGCGATTCCCGCTACGACAGTTCCCTCGTCGGCCACCTCATCTCGAAGGTGATGCGTGACGGCAAGCGTTCGCTCGCCGAGCGCATCGTCTACGCCGCCATCGACAAGGCCAACGAGGGCAGCGACACCGTCGACCCCCTCGAGGTCGTCACCCGCGCCATCGAAAACGCCAAGCCGCGCGTCGAGGTCAAGAGCCGCCGCGTCGGTGGCGCCACCTACCAGGTGCCGCTCGAGGTCGCCTCGGACCGTTCCGAGTCCCTCGCCCTGCGCTGGATCGTCGGCTACGCCCGCGGCCGCAAGGGCACGCCGATGCACGTCGCCCTCGCCAACGAGATCAAGGACGCCTCCAACAACCAGGGCAGCTCGGTGCGCAAGCGCGACGACGTCCACAAGATGGCCCAGGCCAACCGCGCCTTCGCCCACTTCCGCTGGTAATCCGGCGCATCCAGCCCGCCACGCCCACACACCCGCTTCCCGAACCCTTCGGTCCGATGTCCTCCGACGCCAACAGCCCCGATCGCCCGTTTCCGCTTGAGCGGACGCGGAACATCGGGATTGCGGCGCACATCGACGCCGGCAAGACCACGCTGACCGAGCGGATCCTCTTCTACACGGGGATGATCCACCGCATCGGCGAGGTCCACGACGGCGCCGCCACCACCGACTGGATGGCGCAGGAGCGCGAGCGCGGCATCACCATCACCTCCGCCGCCGTCACCGCCGAGTGGTGGCAGCGCAAGGAGGAGGGCGTCTTCAAGTCCTACGAGGAGCAGAAGCAGCGGATCAACATCATCGACACGCCCGGCCACGTCGACTTCACCGCCGAGGTGGAGCGCTCGCTGCGCGTGCTCGACGGCGCCATCGTCGTGTTCTGCGGCGTCGCCGGCGTCCAGCCCCAGACCGAGACCGTCTGGCGCCAGGCCTCGAAGTACAAGGTCCCGCGGATCGTCTTCGTCAACAAGATGGACCGCGTCGGCGCCGACTTCGACAACGTCTTCCAGGAAGTGAAGGACAAGCTCGGCGCCAATGCCGTGCGGATCCTCATCCCGATCGGCTCCGAGGAGAACCTCCGCGGCCAGATCGACGTGGTCAACCAGAAGGCCGTCCTCTACGTCGACGACGCGACCTTCGGCTCCACCTACGAGGTCAGGGAGCTCGAGGGCGAGCTCAAGGACGCCGCCGAGCTGGCCCATGCCGAGCTGGTCGAGACCGTCGCCAGTGCCGACGACGAGCTGGGCGAGAAGTTCCTCATGGAGGAGGAGATCACCCGCGAGGACCTCAAGAAGGCCCTGCGGCGCGCGACCATCGCCAACAAGATCGTCCCGGTCACCGGAGGCTCCGCCTTCAAGAACAAGGGCGTCCAGTACCTCCTCGACGCCGTCGTCGACTACCTGCCGAGCCCGCTCGAGATTCCCCCGGCGGTCGGCATGGACCCCGAGGACCACGACAAGCACATCGAGGTCCCCACCAGTGACAAGGAGAAGTTCTGCTCGCTGGCGTTCAAGCTCTGGGCCGACAAGTTCGTCGGCAAGCTCGTCTTCTTCCGCGTCTACTCCGGCATGGTGAAGAAGGGCGACACCATCTTCAACCCGCGCACCGGCAAGTCGGAACGCGTCGGCCGCCTGATCCGGATCCAGTCCGACCAGCACACCGACATCGACGCCTGCTACGCCGGCGACATCGCCGCCATGGTCGGCGTCAAGAACGTCCAGACAGGCGACACCCTGGCCGCAGCCGGCTACGAGGTGGTGCTCGAGCCGCCGACCTTCCCCGAGCCGGTCATCTCGATGGCCGTCGAGCCGAAGACCAAGGCCGACCAGGAGAAGCTCGCCAACGCCCTCGTCCGTCTCTCCGAGGAGGATCCCACCTTCGTCGTCAAGACCGACGAGGAGACCGGCCAGACCATCATTTCCGGGATGGGCGAGCTGCACCTCGAGATCATCGTCGACCGCCTGCTGCGCGAGTTCAAGGTGGGTGCCAACACCGGCCAGCCGCAGATCGCCTACCGCGAGACGATCACCCGCGAGGCCCCCGGCGAGGGCAAGCTGGTCAAGCAGTCCGGCGGCCGCGGCCAGTACGGCCACGTCAAGCTCGACATCCGCCCCAACGAGAAGGGCAAGGGCCTGACCACCGAGAACTCGATCGTCGGCGGCGAAATCCCCAAGGAATTCCACAACGCGGTCTTCAAGGGCGTCAGCGAGGCCATGTCGACCGGCATCATCGGCGGCTACCCGGTCGTCGACGTCCACGTCAACGTCTCCGGCGGGTCCTTCCACGAGGTCGACTCGAACGAGAACGCCTTCACCATGGCTGCCATCTTCGCGATGCGCGACGCCTTCAAGAAGGCCGGCCCGATCCTCCTCGAGCCCATCATGGGCGTCGAGGTGTCGACCCCGGACGACTACCAGGGCGACGTCATGGGCGACCTTTCCCGCCGCCGCGGGCAGATCGGCGAGATGGAGTCGAAGGGCAACCTGGCCCTGATCCACGCCGCCGTCCCGCTCAAGGAGATGTTCGGCTACTCGACCGCCGTGCGCACCCTTTCGTCCGGCCGGGCCTCGTACTCGATGACCCCCTCGCACTTCGAGGAGGTCCCCGCGAACATCGTCGAACAGATCATCAACGAGCGCTGAGCGCCGCCCCATCCACGAATCCACGCGAATCCCGCGCATCCCAGTCAGATCCACCACCGTCATGGAAAACCAAAAGATCCGCATCCGCCTCCGGGCCTTCGATCACCGTGCCATCGACCGTTCCGCCCTCGAGATCGTCGAGACCGCCAAGCGCACCGGCGCCAAGGTGGCCGGTCCGATCCCGCTCCCGACCCGGATCGAGAAGTTCAGCGTGAACCGCTCCGTGCACGTCAACAAGAAGTCCGCCGAGCAGTTCGAGGTCCGCACCCACAAGCGCGTGCTCGACATCGTCGACCCGACCGCCCGCACGGTGGACGAGCTGAAGAAGCTCAACCTGCCCGCCGGCGTCGACATCGCGATCCGCATCTAGTCCGGCTTCGGACCCGACCGCTCCCGGCATCGCGCCGGAAGGTTCCCAATCTCCCGATCTCCCAATTTACCCAATCTCCAATCCCGCAATCACCATGTCCCTCGGACTCATCGGCAAGAAAATCGGCATGACCCGTCTGTTCGACGAGGAAAGCCAGTCCATGATCCCGGTCACCGTCCTCGACGTCTCCGGCAACTCCTTCGTGCAGAAGAAGGACGCCGACTCGGACGGCTACCGCGCGGTGCAGGTCGGCTTCGGCGACAAGAAGGAGTCGCGCGAGACCAAGCCGCTCAACGGCCACTGCCGGAAGCACGGCTCCGGCGCCAAGTACCTCATCCGCGAGTTCCGCCTCGAGGAGGGCGAGGAGCTTCCCGAGGAGCACCCGGGTGTCGGCCTGTTCGAGGCCGGCCAGTGGGTCGACGTCGTCGGCACCACCAAGGGCAAGGGCTTCCAGGGCGTCTACAAGCGCTACGGCTTCGGCGGCCTCAAGCAGACCCACGGCTCGATGATGCACCGCCGCACCGGCGCGATCGGCGCGGGCTCGACCCCGGGCCGCGTCTGGAAGGGCCAGAAGATGCCCGGCCACGAGGGCAGCCGCAGCCGCACCACCCAGAACCTCAAGGTCGTCGCCCTGCGCCCCGAGGACGGCGTGATCCTGATTTCCGGTTCGCTTCCGGGAGCCAAGGGCAGCCACATCATCGTCCGCCCGGCGATCAAGAAGCCGGCCACCGCGTGAGCCACGCGAGCCAAACGAAACGATCCTGATCCATTTCCGCCATGTCCGCGAAAACTTTCACCGTCGAAGACGCCAAGGCCGCCAGCATCCTCCTGACCGAGGGTGACAAGGGCGCCCAGGCCGTGCACGACCTCGTCACCGCCTACCGCGCCAACCGCCGCACCGGGTCCGCCAACACCAAGACCCGCGGCGAGATCCGTGGCAACAACAAGAAGATGTATCGCCAGAAGGGCACCGGCAACGCCCGCCACAACACCTCGAAGGCCCCGATCTTCGTCGGTGGTGGCGTCGCCCACGGCCCGCGCCCGCGCGACTACTCGAAGAAGGTGCCCAAGTCGGTCCGCCGCCTGGCCCTGCGCCGCGTGCTCGCCGAGCGCATCGCCGAGGACGCCATCAAGGTCCTGCCCTCCTTCGCCGTCGAGGACGGCCGCACCAAGAGCTTCGTCGCCGCCGTGACCGCCGAGAGCGAGGCCCGCAAGGTGCTCATCGTGGCCAAGTCCTTCGACGACAAGACCTACCTCTCCGCCCGCAACGTCGGCTGGGCCCAGCTGGTCACCGCCGACAGCGTCAACATCGAGGAGCTGCTCCACGCCAACACCATCCTGCTGGTCGAGGACTCGCTCGAAACCCTCGCCGCCCGCACGGCCTGAACCCCGTTCCTCCGCCCCGAGCCATGAAAGACATCTACCAAGTCATCAGGAAGGTCCGCCTCTCCGAGAAGGCTTCCCTGCTCAACGAACTGAACAACGAGGTCGTGTTCGAGGTCGATCCGAAGGCCAACAAGATCGAGATCAAGCGCGCCGTCGAGCGCCTGCTCGGCAAGAAGGTCGACTCGGTCCGCACCCTCAACCAGTCCGGCAAGGCCAAGCGCCGGCGCCGTGCCGACGAAGGTCGCACCGCGCACTGGAAGAAGGCGATCGTCCGCCTCAAGGAGGGTGAAGCCCTCGACCTCGTCTGAGAAACCCGACTCAACCCGAACTTTCACCGAACCACCCCGAACGAGCCATGCCTCTCAAGGAGTTCAAGCCACTCACCCCGTCGCAGCGCTACAAGGAGCTTCCGACCTTCCAGGAGATCACCAAGAAGACTCCCGAGAAGAGCCTGCTTTCCCCGCTCAAGAAGAGCGGCGGCCGGAACAACACCGGACGGATCACCACGCGCCACATCGGTGGCGGCCACAAGCGCCACTACCGCCTGGTCGACTTCAAGCGCAACAAGCACGACGTCCCCGCCAAGGTGGTCGGCATCGAGTACGATCCGAACCGCACCTGCCGCATCGCCCTGATCGAGTATGAGGACGGCCAGAAGAGCTACATCCTCTCGCCGGTCGGCCTGCAGGTCGGAGCCACCGTCGTCTCCGGCGACACGGCTCCGCCGAAGCCCGGCAACGCGATGCCGCTCGCCAAGGTGCCGCTGGGCACCGCGATCCACAACATCGAGCTGATTCCCGGCAACGGCGGCAAGGTCGCCCGTGCCGCCGGCCAGCAGGCGATCCTCTCGAACCGCGAGGGCGAGTGGGCGCTGGTCAAGATGCCGTCCGGCGAGATCCGCAAGTTCAACCTGAACTGCCTGTGCACCATCGGCCAGGTCGGCAACCGCGACCACATGAACGAGGTCTCGGGCAAGGCCGGCCGCAGCCGCTGGCAGGGCAAGCGCCCGACCGTCCGCGGCATGTGCATGAACCCCGTCGACCACCCGAACGGTGGTGGCGAGGGCAAGTCGAAGTCCGGCGGTGGCCGCCAGCACCTGCTTTCACCGTGGGGTCACGCCAAGGGCGAGAAGACCCGCAAGCCGAAGAAGCCGACCAAGACCTTCATCGTCGAGCGTCGCAAGAAGAAGAAACGCTGAGAGAAGCGCTGAGCCCTTCCGCCGAGAAACCTTCAAGACCGAACCGAATCATGCCCCGTTCCCTCAAGAAAGGCCCCTACGTCGACCAGAAGCTCCTGGCCAAGATCGACAAGGCGCTGGAGACCAACGACAAGAAGCCGATCAAGACCTGGAGCCGCAAGTCGATGATCACGCCCGACTTCGTCGGCGTGAACCTCGCGGTCCACAACGGCAAGACCTTCGTCCCGGTGTACGTCACCGAGAACATGGTCGGCCACAAGCTCGGCGAGTTCGCCGCGACCCGCATCTTCCGTGCCCACGGCGGCATCGGCAAGAAGTAAGCCGCCCGGTCCCCGGATCCTCCGCCTCCTCCGCCTCCTCCGCCACCACCGCCGCCCCGTCCCCATGTCCCTGTTCCACAGCGCCATCCGCACCGCCGCCGCCCTCGGGCTGCTGGCGACGGCCGGGCTGTGCGCGGGCCAGCAGATGTCGCCGGCGGACGTGGCGGGCACCGCGGAGCTCCAGGGCCTGGTCAGCGACCTGCGGGCGCGCAACGCCGCGCTCGAGAAGGCCGTCGCCCAGGCCAACCTCGCCGAGCGCGAGGCCTCGACCCAGCTGGCCGAGGTCCGCAAGCGCCTCGAGGCGCTCGGCCGCGACCTGCTCGACGGCGGCGACGAGCGCCTGATCCAGGCCACCGCCGACATCCAGATCCTCAACGAACGCATCGAGGCGCTGGAGGGCGCGTCGATGCAGTTCGCCTCCGTCGTCAGCGACTACCTCCGCCAGGCGGTCGCAGCCGATCCCGACGCCCGCCTGCGGGTGGAATCGGCGATGAGGGAGCTTGACGAAGTCCTCGGGCTCCGTCAGAAGCCCGCCCCCGCGGTTCCGGACGCGGGGCATGCCGGCCGCGCGCGCGTGGTCAGCATCGACGCCGAAACCGGACTGCTCGTCTTCAATGTCGGGACCCGCTCCGGGGCCCGCATCGGCACGAGCTACCGCCTCTTCCGGGGCGACCAAGCCTACGGCAGCGCGATCATCGCCGACACCCGGCGCTCGATCGCCGGTGCCTTCGTCGAGGAGCTCGACCCCGGGATGGGGCCGGTCCGCCTCGGCGACCTCGCCATTCTCGAAACCGAATAATCCACCTCTCACCGACCCGTTCCGATGGAAGTCAAGAGCATCACCAAGTTTGCCCGCGTATCGCCGAAGAAGGCGCGGGACGTCGCCCGCGAGATCCAGGGTCTTCCGGTCTCGGCCGCGCTCGATATCCTCACCTTCACCCCGAAGAAGGCCGCGCAGCTGATCAACAAGACCCTCAAGACCGCGATCGCCGACGCCGAGAACAACTTCTCGCTCTCGGCCGACGAGATGATCGTCAAGGAGGCCGTCATCGGTGCCGGTCCGGTGTTCCGCCGCTTCAAGCCGCGCGCCCGCGGTTCGGCCGGCGCCATCCGCCGCCGCACCAGCCACATCTTCATCACCCTCGCCGAGGCCCCCGAGGCCGACGAGGCGCCGAAGCGCCGCCACCTTTCCCAGAAGGCAGAAGCCTGACCCCAACAACCTTCCAGCCAACCGAATTTCACCATGGGCCAGAAAGTCAACCCGATCGGATTCCGCCTCGCCGTCAACAAGGACTGGCGCTCGAAGTGGTACGCCTCCGGCAAGGATTACGCCGACAAGCTCCACGAGGACCTCGAGATCCGCAATTACATCCGCAAGCGCCTGCAGTTCGCCGCCCTCTCGAAGGTCGTGATCGAGCGTGCCTGGGCCAGCGTCCGCGTGACGCTGCACACCTCCCGCCCCGGCCTGATCATCGGCCGCAAGGGTTCGGAGATCGAGCGGATGACCAAGGACCTCGGCAAGATCTGCGGTGAGTCGCAGGTGAAGATCGACATCGTCGAGATCCGCAAGCCCGAGATCGACGCCCAGCTCGTCGCCGAGCAGGTCGCCATCCAGCTCGAGCGCCGGATCTCCTTCCGCCGCGCCATGAAGCGCGCCGTCGGGACCGCCATGGACTTCGGTGCCGAGGGCATCCGCCTGCGCGTCGCCGGCCGCCTTGGTGGTGCCGACATCGCCCGCTCGCAGGTCTACCTCGAGGGCAAGGTGCCGCTGCAGACGCTGCGTGTCCCGATCGACTACGGCTTCGCTGAGGCCCGCACCGTCTACGGCGTGATCGGGGTGAAGTGCTGGATCAACAAGAAGCCCGACGCCGACCAGGGCAACCGTCCGCAAAACGACCGCCGCCCGCGCCGTCCGCGCCAGGACCGCCAGGGACCGCCGCCTTCGGGTGGCCCGCCGTCGGGTGGTCCGGCCCCCGCACCCGCCCAGGGCTGAGGCCCGCGAATCATCCCATTTTCCGATAACCCCAACTTTCCCAGGAGGACCAAGCCATGCCCTTGATGCCCAAACGCACGAAGTTCCGCAAGACCCACCGCGGCAGCCGCGCCGGCAACGCCCAGCGCGGAACCACGGTCGCCTTCGGTGACTTCGGCCTCCAGTCGCTCGGCCGCGGCTGGATGAGCAACCGCCAGATCGAAGCCTGCCGTATCGCCATCAACCGCTACCTCAAGCGCAAGGGCAAGGTGTGGATCCGCATCTTCCCGCACAAGTCGATCACCCGCCGTCCCCCGGAAACCCGGATGGGTAAGGGCAAGGGCGCGGTCGACGCCTGGGTCGCCGTGGTGCGCCCCGGCAACATGCTCTTCGAGGTCTCCGGCGTGCCGGAGTCCCAGGCCCGCGAGGCGATGCGCCTCGCCTCCTACAAGCTCGGCATCCCGACCCGCTTCGTCGTCCGCGATCCGCACGCCTGACCCACCACCAACCACCTTCCACCATGGCATCCACCAAGAACAAGGAATTCGCCGAGCTCACCGTCAAGGAGCTCGAGGCCAAGCTGCGCGACCTCAAGGAGGAGGCGCTCAACCTGCGCCTCCAGCAGACCACCGGCCAGCTCGAGAACACCGCCCGGGTCCGCATCGTCCGCCGCGACACCGCGCGCGTGATGACGCTCCTGTCCGCCCGCCGCAAGGAAGCCTGAAGACGCCCAACCAACTCCCACCGAACCTTTCCATGAGCGAGACCCAGCAGGAATCCCGTCCGAACCTCCGCAAGACCCGCGTCGGCGTGGTCGTCTCGGACAAGATGAACAAGACCCTCGTGGTCGAGCACATCGCCCGGGTGCCCCACCCGCAGTTCAACAAGATCGTCAAGAAGTCGAAGAAGTACTACGTCCACGACGAGAACGAAGAGGCTTCGATCGGTGACAAGGTCCGCATCGTCGAGACCAAGCCGATCTCCAAGAAGAAGTGCTGGACGCTCGCCGAGGTGCTCTCGCACTGACCCGCGCCAGCCGGCATCCACCCACCCACTTTTCCCTGCCATGATCCAGATGGAATCCCTCGTTTCGGTCGCCGACAACACCGGCGCCCGCTCCGCCAAGATGATCGGCGTGCTCGGCAAGCGTTCGCGCAGCGCCGGCGTCGGCGACATCATCACCGCGCACGTCCGCGACTCGATCCCGACCGCCTCGATCAAGAAGGGCAGCGTCGTGAAGGCCGTGGTCGTTCGCACCGCCGCCCCGATCCGCCGCTCCGACGGCTCGGTGCTGCGCTTCGACAACAACGCCATCGTCGTGATCGACAAGGACAACAACCCCCGCGGCACCCGCATCTTCGGCCCCGTGGCCCGCGAGCTCCGCGAGAAGCAGTTCATGAAGATCGTCTCCCTCGCCCCCGAGGTCCTCTGAATCCCGCAACTCACGAATCCATGAAGACTCACGTGAAGAAGGGCGACGAGGTCGAGGTCATCGCCGGCAACCACAAGGGCAAGCGCGGCACGGTCCTCTCGGTCAACGCCGAGAAGGAGCAGGTGATCGTCGACGGCGCCCGCAAGGTCAAGAAGGCGGTCCGCCGCTCCGATCAGCATCCCGATGGCGGGATCATCGAGGAGGACGGACCCATCCACATTTCCAACGTCAAGAAACTGGGCTGAACCGCCGGTCCATCGGTCTGGGGAAACCGCCGATGAACGCCGATGGACGCAGATTAACATATTTCCAAGCAAACGAAACACTGGGCGAAGGGACCGAAACCCGGGACAGGACCGAAAGAGAACCGCACGAGCCGCGACGAGGAGATTCCAATCCTCCGCGTCCATCTGCGTTCATCCGCGGTACTTTCCCGATTCGCCTCCAAGCCCGCGCTTAAGCGCGCTGAACAGCGCTGACCCGCAAAACAAGATGAGCACACCCGTCCTGAAAAAACACTACCTGGAGAAGGTGGTGCCGGCTCTCAAGGAGAAGCTCGGCTGCACCAACCCCCATCAGGTCCCGACCCTCGAGAAGATCGTCGTGACCACCTGCATGGGATCGGCCCCCGACCGCAAGGTCGCGGTGGATGACGCCGTGATCGAGATCGCCAAGATCACCGGCCAGAAGCCCTCGATCACCTACTCGAAGAAGGCCGTCGCGAACTTCAAGCTGCGCGCCGGCGAGCCGCTCGGCGCCCGCGTGACCCTGCGCGGCGAGCGCATGTGGGACTTCCTGCTGCGCTTCATCCACATCACCTCGCCGAACATCCGCGACTTCCGCGGGATCTCCTCGAAGAGCTTCGACGGCATGGGCAACTACGCCCTGGGCTTCGCCGACCAGTCGGTGTTCCCGGAGATCGAGCTCGACCAGATCAAGCGCCAGATCGGCTTCGACATCATCTTCGTCACCTCGGCGAAGACCGATGAGGCGGGCCGCGCGCTGCTCGCCGAGCTGGGCATGCCCTTCCGCGACCTGAAGAAGGGTCCCGAGGGCTCCGACGGTGACAAGGCCGAGGAGGCCGCCGCCTGAAACTGAAACGACGAACCACTCATCATCATGGCCGTTCTCACCGATCCCATCTCCGACTTCCTGACGCGCTTCAAGAACTGCTGCCGCGCCGGAAACGAGGAGTTCACCGCGCCCTACTCCCGCATCAAGGCGGACATCGCCAAGATCCTCCAGGAGGAGGGCTACATCTGGAGCTTCGAGGTCGTGACCGAGGGCTCCCACCCGGAGCTCAAGGTCAAGAGCCGCTACGTCGACGGACGTCCGGTGCTCACCGACCTGAAGCGCATCTCCAAGCCGGGCCGGCGCGTCTACTCCGGCTCCAACGAGATTCCCCGCGTCCTCAACGGACTCGGCATCGCCATCGTCTCGACCTCCAAGGGCGTCATGTCCGGCGGTTCCGCCAAGCGCCAGAAGCTCGGCGGCGAGGTCCTCGCCCACGTCTGGTAAACCCCGATTCGAGAAAGGAGAAACACACCATGTCCCGAGTTGGAATCAAGCCGATCACCCTCCCCGACAAGGTCAAGCTGAGCGTCAGCGGCCGCAACGTCGAGGTGGAGGGCCCCAAGGGCAAGCTTTCGATCGACCTGCCGAGGGGCGTCGACGTGAAGGTGGAGGAGTCCACCGTCACGGTCACGCGCCAGTCGGAGAGCCGCGAGCACCGTGCGCTGCACGGCACCGTCCGCAGCCTGGTCAACAACATGATCACCGGCGTCTCGCAGGGCTTCGTCAAGGAGCTCGAGATCCAGGGGGTCGGCATGCGCGCGGCGGTCAAGGGCAAGGAACTCGACCTGTCGCTCGGCAAGTCGCACCCGATCCTGCACCCGATCCCGGA
This sequence comes from Verrucomicrobiia bacterium, assembly GCA_030430455.1. Classification (GTDB taxonomy): domain Bacteria; phylum Verrucomicrobiota; class Verrucomicrobiia; order Verrucomicrobiales; family Akkermansiaceae; genus Haloferula. The sequence continues at coordinate 37,576 of JAUIJB010000026.1, forward strand.
GGGGCTCGCCGTGAGCGTCGCCGACAACACCAAGATCAAGGTCGAGGGAATCGACAAGCAGGTCGTCGGTCAGTTCGCCGCCGAGGTCCGCAGCTACTACCCGCCGGAGCCCTACAAGGGCAAGGGCGTCCGCTACGTCGGCGAGTACGTCCGCCGCAAGGAAGGCAAGAGCGTCGCCAAGTAAGCGCAACCCGAACACCGATACCCACCATGAGCCAAGTCAATCGCAAGCAGGTGCGTCGCCGGATCCACAAGCGGATCCGCCGCAAGGTTGCCGGGTCCGCCGCGCGTCCGCGCCTCGCCGTCCACTACTCCAACCAGCACGTCTACGCCCAGGTCATCGACGACGAGGCCGGCCGCACCGTGGCCTCCGCCTCGACCCTCGACAAGGGCGTCGAGAAGGGTGCCTCGAACGTCGAGTGCGCCGCCGCCGTCGGCAAGATGATCGCCGAGCGTGCCAAGGAAGCCAAGGTTGGCGCCGTCGTCTTCGACCGCGGTGGCCACCTCTATCACGGCAAGATCAAGGCGCTTGCCGACGCCGCCCGGGAAGCCGGACTCGAATTCTAATCCCTAATTTCCGTAGTTTTGACTGCCAACGAGACATCCACTCCCTCCGGCGCCGGCTCCAGCCCGGCCAAGCCGGCCGACCAAGCCCAGCGCCCGGGACCGGGCGGCGGCGGACGCCCCGGCGGCCACCGCGACCATCGTGGCGGCCGCGGCCCGCGCCGCGACGACCGCAACGCGTCGGAGTCCGACGGACCGGAGCTGACCGAGAAGGTCGTCTTCATCAACCGCTGTGCCAAGGTCGTGAAGGGCGGCCGCCGCTTCAGCTTCTCCGCGCTCGTCGTCGTCGGCGACCGCGAGGGCAAGGTCGGCCTCGGCTTCGGCAAGGCCAACGAGGTCGCCGACTGCATCCGCAAGGCCAACGACTACGCCCGCAACCGGATGGTGAAGATGAACATCGTGGACGGCACGATCCCCCACGAGATCTACTCCGAGTTCGGCGGTGGCAAGGTGCTCCTCAAGCCCGCCTCCCCCGGTACCGGGATCATCGCCGGCGGCGGTGTCCGCGCGGTCTGCGAGGCCGTCGGCATCCGCGACGTGCTCGCCAAGTCGCTGGGCTCCGCCAACCACGCCAACGTGGTCAAGGCGACCCTCAAGGCGCTCTCCGAGCTGCGCACCCGCGACCAGATCCTGTCGTCGCGAGGCAAGAAGAAGAAGGAATCGATCTAAGGTCGCAGGTCGACCGTCGTCGGCCTCCGGAGACGGAGTGCCCCCGAGCGGCGGCCGTGAACGGACAACCGAAACATCATCATGAAACTTCACACACTCCAGCCCAACGAGGGTTCGAAGCACCGGGTCAAGCGTCTCGGCTGCGGCGAAAGCTCCGGCCTCGGCAAGACGAGCGGCAAGGGTCACAAGGGCCAGAAGGCCCGCTCGGGCGGTTCGATCCGCCCCGGCTTCGAGGGTGGCCAGATGCCGCTCCACCGCCGCCTGCCCAAGAAGGGCTTCAACAACAAGGACTTCAAGACGAAGGTGGCGATCGTCAACGTCGCGGCCCTCGAGAAGAACTTCGAGGACGGCGCGACCGTCGACGAGAAGGCGCTCCGCGAGAAGGGCCTGGTCAACCGCAACGTCGACCTGGTGAAGGTCCTCGGGCAGGGCGAGCTCAGCAAGAAGCTCACCGTGGCGGTCGACACCCTCAGTGCCTCCGCCCGCGAGAAGATCGAGAAGGCGGGGGGCAAGGTCGAGGCACCCGGTGCCGCCTGATGAGCATCCCGTGCCATCCATGATTCCCCGTCGTTAAGGAAGCGCTTGCCCGCTTCCTTAACGCGTTTTAAAGGAGCGCCCGCCTTTCCCCGCGAGAATCCCACGCAAACCATGATTTCCGCCTTCGCGAACACCTGGAAGGTCCCCGAGCTGAGGGACCGCATTCTCTTCACCCTGGGGATGATCGTCCTCGTCCGACTCGGGGTCCACGTGACCATCCCGGGCGTCGATGCCTCGGTCATCTCGGCGTGGAAGGAGTTCGCCAAGAACAACCAGGACGCCGGCACCGCCGGCGGGCTCACCGCGATCCTCGGGATCTTCTCCGGTGGCGCGCTCCAGCAGGCCGGGGTCTTCGCGCTGGGGATCATGCCGTACATCTCGGCATCGATCATGGTCCAGCTGATGACCGCCGTGGTGCCCAAGCTCTCGCGGCTGTCCCGCGAGGACGGCGGCCGCCAGAAGATCACCCAGTACACCCGCTACATCACCATCGGCATCGCCCTGGTGCAGGGGATCTTCGTCGCCCGCTCGCTGATCACCCCGGAGAACATCCCCTACATGGGCGGCATCGGCGAGGTGATGCGCGAGCAGGGCAAGAGGCTCGTCGCCGACCCGAGCATGCTGTGGCAGATCCAGACGGTGCTCACCATCGTCTCCGGCACGCTGCTGCTGATGTGGATCGGCGACCAGATGACCGAGCGCGGCATCGGCAACGGCACCTCGATCATCATCACGGTCAACATCATCGCCGCCCTCCCGGGGTCGCTGGTCCAGACCTGGGACCACTTCGTCGGCGGCGAGGGCGCCAACGCCTACCGCTCCGTGATGATGGTGGTCATGATCGCCATGCTGCTGCTGGTCATCGCGGGAACCATCGCCATCACCCAGGCGCAGCGCCGGATCGCGATCCAGTACGCCAAGCGCGTCGTCGGCCGCAAGCAGTTCGGCGGACAGACGCAGTACCTCCCGCTCAAGGTCAACTACTCGGGGGTGATGCCGATCATCTTCGCCAGCGCGGTCCTCTCGCTGCCGGCGATCATCGTCCAGCAGGCCTTCCTGGACGCCGACTGGGCGCGCAAGTTCCTCGACCTGATGACGGGCAGCACCTATTACGTCATCGGTGCGGTGATGATCTTCTTCTTCTCGTACTTCTGGGTGGCGACGATGTTCCAGCCCTCGCAGATCGCCGAGGACCTGAAGCGCAACGGCGGCTACATCCCCGGCGTCCGGCCGGGCAAGCCGACCGCCGAGTTCCTCGACTTCACGATGACCCGGCTGACCTTCGCCGGTGCCATCTTCCTCTCGATCATCTTCTTCCTGCCGGTGGCGATCGGCGCGGCGGTGCAGCTGCCGCCCGGCTCGATGGTGCTGCAGTTCTTCGGCGGCACCAGCCTGCTGATCATGGTCGGGGTCGTGCTGGACGTGATGCGCCAGATCGAGACCCACCTGCTGCAGCGCCACTACGACGGCTTCCTCCGCAAGGGCAAGCTGAAGGGCCGCTACGACCGCCTCAACCAGGACCCCGGATCGTCGTCCTCGAGCAACGTGGTCGTCTACCTGCTGGCCTTCTGCGGCCTTCTGGTGGTCCTCGCGGTGGCGGCCTGGATCGCCCACTCCTGACCGCTCCCATGGCGCTCAACCTGATCCTGCTCGGACCCCCCGCCTCGGGGAAGGGAACGCAGGGGAGGCGCCTCGCGGAGTCGCTCGGGCTCGCCTACCTGAGCACCGGCGCCCTGCTGCGCGAGGCGGTGGCCGCGGGCACCCCGGCAGGCCGCGAGGTCGAGCCGGTGCTGGCCCGCGGCGGCTACGTGCCCGACCAGCTGATGGGCGGGATCCTCACTCCCTGGCTCGAGCAGCATCCCGGCGGCTGGGTGCTCGACGGCTACCCGCGGACGCTGGCGCAGGATGACTTCCTGCGGGGCTGGCTGGCACGGCGCGGCGGGCGCGTCGATGCGGCGGTCTCGCTCGAGGTGCCCGTGGACGAGCTGGTCCGCCGGATCGAGCGCCGCGTCGAGTGCGCCACGTGCCGCTGGAGCGGCCAGCGCGGGGACCTCGACGGGTCCGGCCGCTGTCCCGAGTGTGGCGGCGAGGCCGGCGCGCGCAGCGACGACACCCTCGACAACTTCCGTTCCCGTCACGCCGAGTTCGAGTCCCACACGCTGCCGGTGGTCGCGCGCTACCGCGAGGCCGGCCTGCTGCTGGCCTGCGATGCCACGGCCCCGGTCGCCGAGGTCTCCGCCCGGCTCCTGCAACTCGTCCGATCCCTCTTGTCCCATGGCTCGCCGGCATAAGATCAAGATCAAGAACGAGCGCGAGATCGACCTCATGCGGGCCGCCGGGGCGACCGCGAGCTCGATCCTCCAGCAGGTCGCCGCCGAGATCGCGCCCGGCCGGACGACCAAGGAGATCGACGATTTCGCCGGCGAGCTGATGCAGCAGAACGACTGCAAGAGCGCCTTCCTCGGTTACCGCGGCTTTCCCGGGCAGACCTGCATCTCGGTCAACGAGGAGGTCGTCCACGGCATCGGCGGGCCGCGCCGGATCCAGCCGGGCGACATCGTCAAGATCGACGTCGGGATCGTCCGCAACGGCTGGATCGGGGACAACGCCACGACCGTCGCCGTCGGCGAGGTCGACGAGGCGACCCGCCGCCTGCTGGCGGCGACCGAGCAGTCGCTGTTCGAGGCGATCGACCGGGCGCGCGCGGGGCTGCACCTCGCCGAGCTCTGCGGCGCGGTCGAGGCCCACGTCAAGCCGCTCGGGTTCACGGTGGTCCGCGAGTTCGTCGGCCACGGCGTCGGCCGCGACCTGCACGAGGAGCCGCAGGTGCCGAACTACCGCCCGCAGGGCAAGACCCCGCTGCTCGAACCGGGCATGATCCTGGCGATCGAGCCGATGGTGAACGCCGGCACCGGCGCGGTGAAGATCCTCGAGGACGGCTGGACCGTGGTGACCCGCGATGGGGCGCCCTCGGCGCACTTCGAGCACACCGTGCTGGTCACCGAGGGGGATCCCGAGCTCCTCACCGACCGCCCGCGCACCGCGCTGCCGGAGCAGCTGGGGATCTGAGGACGCCGGAGCGCCGGCATCCGCCGGCTGGGAGGTGTGGACGCGGGGCGAAAGGTTGCTTCGGGGCGGGCTGAAGCCCGCGGTCCGATTGGAGCGCCGACCTCGGCCGGCTGGGAGGTGTGGACGCGGGGCGAAAGGGTGCTTCGGGGCGCGACTGGGGTCGCGCGGTCCGGAGCGCCTTCTCGTTCAGCGTGCCGCCATGTGGACCGTGGTGACGAGCTCGTCCTCGGGCGTGTCGGCCGGGTCGTTCTCGTAGACCTCGAAGGGATGGATCCCGCGGCGCGGGTCGAACTGCCGCGCGCGGTGGTGCATCATCGCGCTCGCCCAGGAGTTGCCGATGTGGCGGTAGGGGCCGGTGTGGCGGACCCGGTAGGTCCGGCAGGCCGGGATCTCGCCGCGGATCAGGTCCGGGTCGAGCTCCTGCGGCGGCGGGTCGAGCGGCAGCCCGACCGTGTAGACCAGCCGGCGCCTCACCGGGTCCCAGCGGTGGCAGATGGTGAAGGGCGGACCCGCGGGCGCGAGTGACTTGCCACCGGCCCACTCGTGGAGCCGGCCGATGTCGCCCGAGATCCGCTGGCCCATCTCCTCCATCGCGCAGTTGCGGTGGATGCCGACGTAGGGCGTGGCGGCGAAGTTCTCGGGCCCCGAGAACTCCAGCTTCGAGGGCACGCTGCCGGTCTCGATGAAGTCCTTCAGCATCGCCAGCCCGCGCTCGTAGTCGCCGCCGATGTGGGCCGCCATCGTCCGCGTCATCCAGAACATGAAGAAGGGCAGCGATCCCTCCATCGACCACTCGACCCGGGTGCCGTCACCGTCGGGCGCCAGCTCGAAGGCGACCCGGGCCTCGGACTTCCACGGCTTGATGAAGTGGAGCTGGTGGTCGATCCGCCGGTCGGGCTCCTCGCCGACCACCTCGATCGATCCGCTGCCGACGATGGCGCCCTCCCAGGCGTAGGACCTGCCACCGTCGGGAAAGCTGACGCGGCAGTTCGGCTCGGCGATCAGCCAGGGCGACCAGCTTGGCCAGCTGCGGAAGTCGCGAAGGATCCCGAAGACCCTCGCGGGCGGTGCGGCGATGGTCGTCTGGCGCTTGACGGAGAAGGTGGCCATCGAGGATGCCACCATGCTGTGGCAGGTGCCGGTCGTCGAGTCAAGCCGCGGCCGTCAGAGCGCCGCGGCGGCCTCGCGCAGCAGCGCCTCGGTGGTCTCCCAGTCGATGCAGGGGTCGGTGATCGACTGGCCCCGCACGAGCTGGTCCGGCGGGCACGGGAAAGGCTGGCTGCCGGCGACGAGGTTGCTCTCGAGCATCGCGCCGATCACCGAGCCGTCGCCGGCGGCGCGCTGGCGCACGATCTCGCGGAACACCTCGGGCATCCGCTCCGGGTCCTTGCCGCAGTTGGCGTGGGAGGCGTCGACCATGATCGCGGGGGCGAGCTTGGCCGCCTCGAGCGCCTCGCGGGCGGCGCGAATACTGTCTTCGTCGTAGTTTGGTCCGTTCTCGCCCCCGCGCAGGATGACGTGGCTGCTCGGGTTGCCGGTGGTGGTCACCGCCGAGGCGACCCCCTGCTCGGAGACGCCCAGGAAGGTCTGCTCGCGGCTCGCGGCCTTGACGGCGTTGATCGCCGGGCCGAGGCCGCCCGCCGTGGTGTTCTTGAAGCCGACCGGCATTGACAGGCCCGAGGCCATCTGGCGGTGGGTCTGGCTCTCGGTGGTGCGGGCGCCGATCGCCGACCAGGTGATGAGGTCGGCGATGTACTGCGGGGTGATCGGGTCGAGCAGCTCGGTGGCCGTCGGCAGGCCGTGGTCGATGACCTCG
>JAUIJB010000027.1 GCA_030430455.1 Verrucomicrobiia bacterium
GCCCTGCTCGCCTTCTGGCTGGTGCCGATGCTGGTCTCCGCGCTGACCCCGCTCAGCTACCGCGACGTCCTGCGCGCCACCCGCGACCCGCTGGTCACCGGCTTCACCACCGGCAACCTGCTGGTGCTGCTGGCGATGCTGGCCGAGAACTGCAAGCAGCTGTTCGCCGACCTCGAGGAGGATCGTCGTCGCCGGGCGGAGTCGGTGGTCGACGTCTGCCTGCCGATCACCTTCACCTTCCCCAACCTCGGCGTGGTGCTGCTGCTGCTGTTCATTCCCTTCGCCGGCTGGTTCACCGGCAACCCGATCGCGATCGGCGACTACCCGAAAATGAGCTTCCTCGGCTTCTTCAGCTTCTTCGGCAGCGTCGAGATCGGCCTGCCCTTCCTGCTGCAGCAGCTGCGGATCCCGACCGACATGTTCCAGCTGCACGTGGTCACGCTGGTCTACGTCGGCCGGCTCGCCACGCTGCTGGCGGTGATGAACCTCGCCGCGATCGCGATCCTCACCGCCGCCGGCAACTCCGGCTTCCTGCGCTGGCGTCCGCGCCAGGCTTCGGTCTACGCCGGAGCCTCGCTGGCCCTGGTCCTGGTCGCGGTGGTGTCCACCCGGCTGGTGCTGGGGATGACGGTCGATCGCGCCTACCAGAAGGACGAGATCGTCCGCAACATGTCGCCGGTGCTGAGGCCGGTGGAGGCCGGGGTCTTTCGCGAGGCGGCGGATCCGCTGCCGGTCGCCGAGGATGCGACGGTGCTCGACGGCATCCGCGAGCGCGGGGTGCTGCGGGTCGGCTACGATCCGGAGGGCCTGCCGTTCAGCTTCTTCAACGAGCGCGGCGAGCTGGTCGGCTTCGACATCGAGATGACCCACGCCCTCGCCCGCGAGATCGGCGTGGACGTGGAGTACTATCCTTACCCGAAGTCCGAGATGGCCGGGTCGCTCGGCGCGGAGCGCAGGCACGACCTGCTCGTCGGCGGCCTGTTCGCGACGCCCCGCCGGGTCGAGAAGATGCGTTTCAGCGACGCCTACCTCGACCTCGACCTGTCGTTGATCGTCGCCGACCACCGCAGCGACGAGTTCGAGGAGCTCGGCCGGATCGACTCGCGCGACCTGCGCATCGGCGTGCTCGAGCAGCCCTACTTCGGAACCCGCATCCAGCGGGCGCTGCCGCACGCGAAGGTCGTGCTGGTGGAATCGGCGCGCGACTTCTTCGAGGGCACGGAGGAACTCGACGCGCTGGTGATGAGCGCCCAGGCCGGCAGTGCCTGGACCCTGCTCCACCCCGAGTTCAGCGTGGTGATCCCCACCGACACGCGCCTGCGGGTGAGCGTCGGCTACCCGATGCCGCTCGACGCGCTGCGGCTCGAGAACGTGGTGAGCCGCTGGATCGACCTGAAGGGCAAGGACGGCACGATCGAGCGGCTCTACCAGCACTGGATCGAGGGCCGCGGCGCGCAGGACGACGGCCCGCGCTGGAACATCCTCAGCGATGTGCTCGGCTTCAAGGGTGGGGGAACGCCGCCCGAGCTGACGCGGCAGCAGGAGTCGCGATAGGGCGGCCCCCCGATTCCTCCTCCCGAGGTCTGCCCGGATTCCCGTGCAATCTCCTTTCCACCCCTCGCCGGGTGCTCCATGGTCGGCAACCATGCGCCCCAGACGAATTCTCCCGGCGGCCCTGTCCGGCCTGGCCCTGCTTGCGACGCTTCCGCCGCAACCGGCCGCGGCCGGCGGCGTCACCCTGATGACCCACGGCTTCAACAGTGATGTCGAGGGCTGGATCATCCCGATGGCGCAGCGGATCGCCGGTCGGTCGGACTTCCCCGGCACGGACCTGACCTGCTACGAGATCACGATCGACGGCAGCGACGGTGCCTACACCACCGCCGTCCAGCGGATTGACGGCCCGGCTCCGGTCGATTCCGACACCGGCGAGATCGTCATCAAGCTCGACTGGGGGGCGATCTCCACCGCCGGTGGGACCTCGTCGACCGACGTCGCCGAGGTGGCCGCCGCGGCGCTGTTTTCCACCACCCTGATCGCGGAGAACGGCGGCCGGCCGCTGGTCGAGCTGCCGATCGACCTCGCCGGGCACAGCCGTGGAGCCTCGGTGGTCAGCGAGATCGCCCGCCTGCTCGGCGAGCAGGGGGTGTGGGTTGACCACCTGACGCTGTGGGACCCGGTGCCCGTCGCCGAATTCGGTGACGCCGCGGTGAAGGTCTGGGAGACCGTCCTCTTCGCCGACAACTACTACCAGCAACTCGGGGAGCTCTTCATCCCGCAGGGCGATCCGGTGGCGGGCGCCTACAATCGAAAGTTGCTGTCCTTGCCCGGCGGCTACGAGTTCCTGTCCGGCGGCGGCCACAGCGACGTGCACTTGTGGTACCACGGCACCGTCGAGACCGGCACGCCGGCGACCGACACCCAGGAGACGATCACCGCCAGCGAGCGGTCCTCGTGGTGGACCGCCGCCGAGAGTTCGGGCAGCACGGCGGGCTTCCACTACAGCCGGCTGGGCGGGGGCGACCGCCTGAGCGAGGCCGAGCCGGCCGGTGCCGGGCTGGGGATGATCGTCGACGGCTTCAACCAGGTGTGGGATCTCGGCGCCGGGGTCTCGTCGAATCGCGCCATGCTTCCCATCGTCGCCGCCGACCCCTGGCCGAACGCCATCGTCGCGACCCTCGCAACGACCGCTCCGGTCTCGCCCGGCGACCCCGTTTCGGTTGAAGTACGATACCAATCGGAGCAATCCGGCGGCGCGACACTGGATATCCTCCTCGACCCCGACCCGAATCCCTGGAACGGCAACGAGGTGGTGGCCTTCTCCGGGGCGGTCCCGGGCAGCGGAACCGCGATGGTCCTCAGCGCCAATCCGGCAGCCGAGGTGCCCCCGGGGACCGGGGCCGGAACCTACCGGGTGGTGGCCCGGATCGAGGACGGTGGCCGCACCCGCTACCTGCCGCTGGCCGGCTCCCTCGAGGTTTTGCCGGGCGGTTCCGGACCCGCGATCGACCGTGGCAGCCTGCGCTTCGTGGGCGGCTTGTTCACCTTCACCATCGTCGGCGAGGACGGGGCGCAGGTCCTCGTCGAGGCCGCCGGGGAACTCGATGACTGGGAGGAAATCGACACCGTCACCCTGACAGGCGGAACCCTCGACTTTAGCGACCCCGAGAGCGACGCGGTGCCGCGACGCTTCTATCGCGTCGGGCCGGCGCCCTGATGGGCCCGTGACGGGCCGGGATCACTCGCTTTCGGCCTCGTCGCCGTCCGCCGCATCGGCCTCGGCATCGGCGTCGGCCGGGACATCGGCGGCGGACCCGGGCACCGGAAGGTCGGTTGCCGGCGGGTCGGGATCGGGAGTCTCGGAATCGCACGAGGCGAAGAGCAGGACGGACGCAAGGGGCAGGACCGCGGCGCACGGGAGATGGAGTTTCATCCTGAATGGAATACGCCGGGGGTGCCGGAGCGGCAAGGTGAAACCGGCCAGCCGATGTCTTGACGGGTCCCCGCCCGCACCCGCATCAGGCGGCGCCGGCAGGGGAGGCGAACCGCCTGCGACGGCGGTGGCAGAGGCTGCCGATCACGATGACCGGTGCCAGGACGGAGGTCGGATGAATCTCCGGGATCACCGAGTAGCCCATGTCGTCGAGGAAGGCGACGTCGAGCCGGGTGATCTCGCGGCGGGCCCCTGAGACGATGCTCGGCGCCATGATCGGCGTCTGCATCAGCCCGTCCGACAGGCGCAGGCTGCTCAGCGAGAGGTTGATGTGGGATGCATCCGTGTGAAGCACGTTCTCCCCCGTGCCCAGCAGGGAGGTCACCGAGGGACCGGTCCAGTCGAAGATCCCGGAAGCCTCGCCATCAGCCACCTGGTCGGCGAAGGCCTTCGAGGTGCCGAAGCCGATGGTGTGGAAGATTTCGTGGACCGCGACCGAGAAGAGGTCGAACTGGCCGGCCTCGACCGCGCTGGTGTGGTCGAAGTGCCAGAAGCCATCGAGCTCCATTGCCGTGTCGCGGTCGCCGTCGTTGTCGGTGTCGGAGTCGAACCACAGGTGGCCGACGGTGGGGCCGAAGTTGAGGGTGAAGGGGGCGGAGGTGGCGCCGATGGAGACACTCGAGGAAAGGGAGCTCATCACCGGTCCGCCGCGCTCGTACTCCGCATTGAACGCCGCGGCGGCATTGTCCACGGCGGTGACCAGGTCGACCTCGAAGGCTGTGCCGCCGATGCCGTAGCCGGCGGCTGCCCGTCCACCTTGCGCGAGGGTGTTGTCGCTCAGATTGCGCGAGCCGACATAGACCCGGACCTCATCGGCACCAAGTACGCTGACATCGGGGATGATCTCGAGTGCTCCGGTTTCCGGGTTGGCGTAGCCGATCTCGGGATCGATCGTGATCGTGCTACTCCTGCCCTCGATGACCGTCGTGGTCGTCGACGGGTCGTTGACGATGTCGCCGAGGTTCTGGCGGAAGACGGAGTTGATGTGGCTGGCGGCGGCCTCGAGGGCGGCGCGCTGCTCGGAGCCGACCGGAAAGAAGTTCGCCCCTGCGGAGTCGTGGGTGTAGTCGAGGACGATCGAGACGAAGCCGTGAGCGGGCACCACCGCGGCGGCCAAGAAAACGAGAATTTCAGCTTTCACAAAGGGTTTCGGAGAGGGAAGCGCAGCCGCGGGTGGCTGTCACTCCCTTTCCGGGCCGCTGGGGACTTCTCCTGGCCGGGTGCGGGGAAGGCCGGCTCGCCCGATGAGCCGTCTGCCCATTGGGCTTGCCGATGGTGCGTCGCGAATTTGCCGGGTGACCCCGCTCAGCCAAGGTAGGCCTTCAGCATCCACACCGTCTTCTCGTGGACCTGGGTGCGGGCGATCATGAGGTCCTCGGTCTCGTCGTCGCCGGAGTCGGCGGCGGCCTCGCGGGCCTTCTGCAGGCTGCCGATGACTTTCTGGTTCGCCGCAGCGAGGTGCTTGACCATGGTCTCGGCGTCCTCGTCCTCGCCGAGTTCGTTCATGCCCGAGATCTGCGCCAGGCTGGCGAGCCCGCCCGGGGCCAGCGCACCGAGGGCGCGGATCCGCTCGGCGATCTCGTCGATGGCCGGAAAGAGTTCGGTGTACTGCTCCTCGAAGGCGGTGTGCAGCGCGAAAAAGCCCGGGCCGCGGACATTCCAGTGGCACAGGTGGGTCTGGCCGAGCAGGGCATAGGAATCGGCGACAACCTGGCGGAGAGAATCGATGACAGGGGATTTGGACATGCTTTTCCCCTAGCACAGCAGACGGCGATTGCCAGCAGTCGATCGGTGGAATGACGGGACCTGGCGGGAAGGTCCGGTTCCCCGCCGGGGTCAGCGCGCGCCGAGCGAGCGGATGTAGGCGACCAGGGCGTCGAGCTCGGCCTCGCTGAAGCGGCCGGCGTAGGGCGGCATCGCCGGGGCGAAGCCGGCGGCGACCTCGGCCTGGGGCTCGACGATCGAGCGCCGCAGGTAGGCCTCGTCGACCACCACCGTGCGACCGTCGGCGAGCGGCTGGGACTTGCCGAAGATGCCGTGGAGCGAGGGCGCGATCTGCGCGGATCCCTCCATGTGACAGGTCGCGCAGAGGTTCGCCTCGAAAAGGGCACGCCCCTCGGCGACAAGCGGGTCGGCGGAGGCGGTGGTCGCCGCCCTGGCGGGAAGGTTGAGGAAGACACCGATCAGGATGCCGGCGAGCAGCACGACACCGAAGATCGCCGCAAGCCAGCCCTTGAACCAGAAGCGCGAGTTCATCAGCCACTTCACCGCGACCAGCGCGACGACCACCACCAGCAGGATGGCGACGCGCCATTCGGCGGCGTGGAGCCGCGGGAAATGGGCGCTGAGCATCAGGAACAGAACCGGAAAGGTGATGTGGTGGTTGTGCAGCGAGCGCGACTTTGCCCGCTTGCCGAAGGCGGGGTCGTGGGCTTGGCCCGACTCCAGCGCGCGCATGAAGCGGTGCTGGTTGCCCATGATGTGGACCAGCACGTTGGCGCTCATGCAGGTCGCCATCATGGCGCCGATCTGCAGGTAGAGCGCGCGGCCGTTGAAGACCTCGCCATACGCCCACGCGGCGGCGGCCAGGCCGAGGAAGCTGGTGATGCCGCCCGCGAGCGGGTTCCTGCCCAGCGGCGAGCGCCAGACGAGGTCGTAGAACAACCAGCCGACGACGAGTCCGGCGAGGCTCAGCCCGGCGCAGGCCGGGCCGGAAAGGTCGCTGCGGGTGGCGTCGGCCAAGGTGAGTCCGTCGCGGTAGAACAGCACGCAGAGCAGGGTGAAGCCGGTCAGCCAGGTGGTGTAGGACTGCCACTTGAACCAATGCAGCGGCACCGGAATGGCGCCGGGCCGGAGCAGTCGCTTCTCGAGGTGGAACACCCCGCCGCCGTGGAGCATGTCGAGGTGGCCGAGCAGGTCGGGGTCGTCGTCCGGCTCGCCGCCGTCCCGGCGGCGGGGGACGAGGCGCAGCTCCATCCAGGTGAACAGCAGCGAGTTGCCGATCCACATGATGGCGGCGACCACGTGCGCGAAGCGCAGCAGCACGGCGGTCCACTCGGCCCAGTTGAAATCCATCAGCGGTTTCTAGCAGTTGGCGTGCGAAGATCCAGCGGGCCGGTCATTCGCCCGGTCATCCAGGCGGTCGGCGAGGCGCAGCGCGGCGATGTCGTGGATCTGCCGCATGGCCTCGTCGACCTCGTCCCCGCGGTCGTGGCCGAGCCGGCGCTCGAAGGCCGCGATCACGTCGGCGCGGCGGTGCTTGCGCGCGCAGATGATGAAGGGAAAGCCGAAGCGCTCGCGGTAGGCCGCGTTGAGCGAGGAAAAGCGCTCGTACTCGTCGTCGGACAGCCGGTCGAGGCCGAGGCCGGCCTGCTCGCGGGTCGAGTCGCCGCTCAGCGCGCCGGCGCGGGCGAGCTTGCCGGCCAGGTCCGGGTGGGCACGGATGAGTTCCATCCGGCGCTCCGGGGGCGCCGCGTCAACCGCCTCGCGCATCGCCCGGCCGAGGGCGGCGGGGCTGTCGAAGGGACGCAGGGAAACCACCGCCTCCGCGACCCAGGGCGAGTGCTCGTAGATGCCGCCGAGTTCGTCGACGAAGGCGTCGGTGGGCGCGGCATTGAGCTGGTCGAGGGCGGCCATGATGGCTCGAGCTTGGTCGATTTCAGCCCGGCTGGCAATGCACCGCCGCGGGAACTGGAGGGTTGCCGCGGGCGGGTCGATCGCGGAGCTTCGCCGCATGGACATCTGGGAGGCGATCGCCGCGGCGCGCCGGGCGGGAGGGCCGGCGGTGGTGGTCACCGTCGTCGCCGTCCGCGGCAGCGTCCCGGGCGAGGCGGGAGCAAAGATGCTGGTCGGCGGTTCACGACCGCTCGGCACGGTGGGCGGCGGCAAGGTCGAGGCGCGGGCCGTCGCCGAGGCGCGGTCGATGCTGCAGGGCGGCGAGTCCTGCCGGACGCTGAGCTGGAACCTCCAGCGCGACGTGGGGATGACCTGCGGGGGTGAAATGAGCTTCCTGTTCGAGCGGATCGACGGGGGGACGGCCTGGCCGGTGGTGGTGTTCGGGGCCGGACACGTCGCCCAGGCGCTGGTCCGCGTGCTGGCGCCGATGCGCTGCACGGTGGACGTCGTCGACCCGCGGGAGGAGTGGCTGGCAGCCGTCGTCGCCGCGCCGAACGTGCGCTGTCACCGGGTCGCGGCCTACCAGGACGGCGTCGCGCGGGTCGGCGGGGGCAGTTTCGTGGTCGCGGTCACGCAGGGCCATGCCACCGACCGGCCGGTGCTGCGCGAGGTCCTGCGCCGGGTGCCGGAGGTGCCCTTTCTCGGCGTGATCGGCAGCGCCTCGAAGCGGGCGGTGCTGATGCGCGAGCTGGCCGAGGACGGCCTGGCGGCGGGCCAGCTCGAGCGGATCGAGTGCCCCGTCGGCCTGCCGGTCGGCGGCAACGACCCGGCCGAGATCGCCGTGAGCATCGCCGCGCGGCTGCTCGAGGTGCGTGGCGACCGCTGATGGGAGGCCGGAGAAGCTGGCTGATCCGTTGGGGCCGATGTGGGGAAACCGCAGATGGTGCGGTTTCCCCATTCTCAGCCCGTCCGCTTCCACGCCGTCAGGCCGCGTTCCTCGTCGCTGCCGGGGATGGTGTTATCGAGGACCAGCGCGATGATCGCCCCGACCGACATCCCGGAGAGGCCGATCGAGGTGATGATGTCGCCGAGCCACTTCCAGCCGCCGTCGAGCAGCGGCCCCTCGAGCGAGCCGAAGTACTCCGGCAGTGACAGCCCCATGAAGATGGCGAAGCCGATGATGAACAGGTTGCGGGCCGAGTTGAGGTCGACGAACTGGAGGTTGCTCAGGCCGACCGAGGCGATCATGCCGAACATCACGCAGTACATGCCGCCGACGATCGGCTGGGGGATGGTGGAGAAGAGGGCGCCGAATTTCCCGAAGACCGCGAGCACCAGCATGATCATCGCGCCGATCTGGACCACGCGGCGGGAGCCGACCCGGGTCAGGCCGATGGCGCCGATGTTCTCCGAATAGGACGTCGTGCCGTTGCCGGATCCGAAGATCCCGGCGATGCAGGAGCCGATGCCCTCGAAGGCGATGCCGCGGTTGATCTGCTTCGGCCCCGGGACCGGGGCGCCGGACAATCTCGCGCAGGCATAGTAGTCGCCGACCGACTCGATGACCGAGGCGACGTAGCCGGCAAGCATGCCGACCATCGCCGGGATCGCGAACTGCGGCATGCCCCACTGGAAGGGATAGGGCACGCGCAGCACCGGGGCGTCGGAGACCTTGGAGAAGTCGGTGTAGGCCGGGTGGCCGGGGCCGAACAGGCCGGTCTCCGTGCACACGATGCAGGTCAGCCATGCCCCGACGATGCCGAGGAGCACGGGGTACAGGTTGCAGACCCGGTGGCGACGGGAGAGGTACTGGCTGAAGGCGACGATGAGTCCGATCGTCAGCCCGCCGATCGGCCAGAAGGCCCCGGCACCCGAGCCGGTGGCACCGAACTTGAACAGCGCCAGCCCGATGAGGGCGATGGTCGGGGCGACGACGATCGGCGAGACGAAGCGGACCAGCAACCCGACCGTGCCGGTGAAGCCGATCAGCATCTCGAAGATCGAGCCGGCGATGATGGCGCCCTGGACGTGCTGCATCTTCACCTCGAACCCGGCCTCGGCGATCCCGGCCATGCTGCAGATGGCGATGGTCGGGGCGAGGAAGGAGAAGGTGCCGCCCTGGATGATCGGCAGGCGGTTGCCGAAGGTGCTCTGCAGCAGGGTGGCGATGCCGGAGACGAAGAAGATCGTGCCGATGAGCTGGCCGACCTGGGCCGGGCTCGCGCCGAGCGCGTCGGCGAGGATGAAGGGGATGGCGACCGTCGACCCGAACATCGTCAGGTAGTGCTGGAAGCCGAGCGGGATGGCCTCGCGCAGCGGCGGGCGGTCATCGATGCCGTAGGTGACCTTGGGGGCGGAGGAGGGCATGGGATGGGTTGGGGTCGGGGGTGACGGTTTTTCGAGGTGGCAGGGTTCCTGCTTTTCCGCTAGTTTTCCACCTTCCCCCGGGTTTCCCGGGAGAGGCAACCAATGCACGAACCATGCCCACCCTGGAGACCACTGTCGACGGCCTGAAGCTTCCCAATCCCTTCGTCATCGGATCCGGGCCGCCCGGGACCAACATGAAGGTCATCCAGCGGGCCTTCAAGGAGGGCTGGGGCGCGGTGATCGCCAAGACGGTGAGCCTCGATGCCTCGAAGGTGGTCAACGTCGGCCCGCGCTACGCCAAGCTCAAGGCGGCCGACGGCAAGGAGGTGATCGGCTGGGAGAACATCGAGCTGATCAGCGACCGGCCTTTCGACAAGTGGCTCGAGGAGTTCAAGCAGTGCAAGGACGCCTACCCGGAAGGCGTGCTGATTGCCTCGGTGATGGAGGAGTACAACCAGGACGCCTGGTGCGAGATGATCGAGCGCTGCCAGGACGCGGGGGTCGACGGCTTCGAGCTGAACTTCTCCTGCCCGCACGGGCTCCCCGAGCGCAAGATGGGCGCCGCGATGGGCCAGGACCCCGAGATCCTCGAGGAGGTCTGCGGCTGGGTGAACGCCGTGTCGAAACTTCCGGTGTGGGCGAAGATGACGCCGAACGTGACCCACATCGAGGAGCCCGGCCGCGCCGCGTTGAAGGCCGGCTGCGAGGGTCTCTCGGCGATCAACACGATCCGCTCGGTGATGGGGGTCGACCTCGAGACGCTACGGCCGGAGCCGACGGTGGAGGGCTACACCACGCCGGGCGGCTATTCCTCGAAGGCGGTGAAGCCGATCGCGCTGCGCATGGTGATGGAGCTGGCGACGATGATCCGCGCCGAGTTCCCGGGCCGCTCGCTGTCGGCGATCGGCGGCGTGGAGACGGGCCGGGACGCGGCGCAGTTCATCCTGCTCGGCGGCGACACGGTGCAGGTCTGCACCGGGGTGATGAAGTTCGGCTACCCGATGGTCCGGCGGCTGTGCGACGAGCTGCTCGAGTTCATGGACTCGAAGGGCTTCGACACCCTCGACGACTTCAAGGGCCACAGCCTGCAGTACTTCACGACCCACGCCGAGCTGGTGCGCATGCAGACCGAGCGCAAGGCCCGGCAGGCGGCGGAGAAGGCGGCCGCGGAGTCGGCCGGGGAGACGGAGATGGTCTCCGCCGACGGCGACTGGGACGGCGACGACTTCGTCAAGCAGTCCGACGGTCTGGCGCGGAACTGAGATGGAAACCCTGCCCAACCTGATCGGGGGCCGCTGGGTGGTTCCCGCGGTCGACGCGACCTCGCCGGTGATGAACCCCTCGCGCGGCGAGGCGATCGCCGCCGTGCCGATGTCGGGCGCCGCCGAGGTGGACGCGGCGGTGAGCGCGGCGCGCGAGGCCTTTCCCGGCTGGCGCGAGACCCCGGCGAGCGAGCGCGCCCAGGTGATGTTCCGCCTCAAGGGGCTGCTCGAGGCGGAGTTCGAGGAGCTGGCCAAGGGGATCTGCCGCGAGCATGGCAAGACCCGGGTCGAGGCCCGTGGCGACCTGCGGCGGGGGATCGAGATGGTCGACTTCGCCTGCAGCGCACCGACGCTCCTGATGGGCGAGTGCCAGGAGAACATCGCCCGTGGGATCGACTGCCACACCGACCGCGTGCCGCTCGGCGTGGTGGCGGGCATCTGCCCCTTCAACTTCCCGGCGATGGTGCCGATGTGGATGTGGCCGCTGGCGCTGGTGTGCGGCAACTGCTTCGTGCTCAAGCCGAGCGAGAAGGTGCCGCTAACCGCCCAACGCATCGCCGAACTGCTCCAGCAGGCCGGCCTGCCGGACGGGGTGTTCTCGATCGTCCACGGCGGCCGCGAGGTGGTCGACGCGCTGCTCGAGCACCCCGGCATCGAGGCGGTTTCCTTCGTCGGCTCGACCGCGGTGGCCGAGTCGATCTACCGCAAGGGCTGCCACCACGGCAAGCGGGTGCAGGCCGCCGGCGGGGCGAAGAATTTCCTCGTGGTGATGCCGGATGCCGACCCCGACGCGACCGCCACCGCGTTGCGCGACAGCGCCTTCGGCTGTGCCGGCGAGCGCTGCATGGCGGGATCGGTCGCGGTCGCGGTGGGCGACGCCGGCGAGCGGGTCCTGCCGGGGCTGGTCGACCGCATCGGCGCGATGCGGGTGGGCCCGACCGATGTCGACGAGCAGCCCGACATGGGCGCGCTGATCACCGCGGCTCACCGCGACCGGGTGAACGAGTTGATCACGCTCGGCGAGGCCAAGGGCGGCGAGGTAATCGCCGACGGCCGCGCGACCTCGGTCGAGGCCGCGCCCGACGGGTTCTACGTCCGGCCCACGGTGATCGACCGGGTCGACTACGCCAACGACATCGCCACCACCGAGGTCTTCGGGCCGGTGCTGAGCGTGATGCGGGCGAAGTCGCTCGACGAGGCGATCGCCGCGGCGAACCGCCAGTCCTTCGGCAACGGCGCCTGCATCTTCACGAGCTCCGGCAAGGCGGCGCGCGAGTTCCGTCACCGGGTCTCGGCCGGCATGGTCGGGGTCAATGTCGGCGTGCCGGCGCCGGTGGCCTACTTTCCCTTCACCGGCTGGAACCGCAGCTTCTTCGGCGACCTGCACATGCAGGGACGCGAGGGCGTGTCGTTCTACACCAAGCGGAAGACGACGACGGTGCGCTGGTTCGGCTTCGGCGAGGGCGACATCTGGGTGAAGGACTAGGGTGAAAAACCAGGGTGTCGGGACCAGGATGGATGAGATGGATTTGATGGAAGGAATGAAGAGTCTGCTGATCAGGAACGGGACGGTGGTGACCGCGGAGCGCGAGTTCACCGGGGACGTGCTGTGCGAGGGGGAGAAGATCGTCGCGGTGGGCGAGGGGCTCGCGGTGCCGGAGGGCGCGGAGGTGATCGACGCGACGGGCAAGCTGGTCTTTCCCGGCTTCATCGACCCGCACGTCCACATCTACCTGCCCTTCATGGGGACCTACGCGAAGGACGACTACGCCAGCGCCAGCCGCGCGGCGCTGGTCGGCGGGACGACCACCCTGATCGAGATGATCTGCCCGGGTCGCGACGAGGACCCGGTCGAGGCCTTCGAGCTGTGGAAGGGCAAGGCGGAGGGGCTCGCCGCCTGCGACTACACCTTCCACATGGGCGTGACGCGCTTCGACGCGGAGATGCCCGACAAGCTGCGCCGGATCGTCGAGGCCGGCGTCGCCTCGTTCAAGGTCTTCCTCGCCTACAAGGGCGCGCTCGGCATCGATGATGCCGAACTCTACGAGACGCTCAAGCTGGCCAAGGAGCTCGGGGTGATCGTCACCGCGCACTGCGAGAACGCCGAGCTGGTGGCGAAGCTCCAGGCCGAGCTGGTGGCGCAGGGCAAGGTCGGGCCGGAGTGGCACGAGCCGTCGCGACCGGTGCGGGTCGAGGCCGAGGGCTGCCACCACCTGATGACCTTCGCCGAGCAGACCGGCGCGCATGTCTACGTCGTCCACACCAGCTGCGCGGACGCGGTCGAGGTCATCCGGGCGGCGAAGGCACGCGGCGTGCAGGCGTGGATCGAGACGGTCGTGCCCTACCTGGTGCTCGACAAGAGCGCCGCCGAGCGGCCCGGCTTCGAGGGCGCGAAGTGGGTGATGAGCCCGCCGATCCGCGACAAGAGCCACCAGCCGGTGCTGTGGCAGGGCCTCGCCGACGGCACCATCAGCACGGTGGGCACCGACCACGCGCCCTTCGACTTCGCGACCCAGAAGCACATGGGGCACCCGGACGCGGCGAAGGCGCTCAACGCCGACTTCTCGCCGCGCGGCGAGGGCGGCAACTTCACCCTGATCCCGAACGGCATCCCCAGCGTCGAGGAGCGGGTCAAGCTGCTCTACACGGCCGGGGTGAAGGGCGGGAAAATTGACCTGAGGACCTTCGTCCGCGTGGCGAGCACCGAAGCGGCGAAGATCTTCGGCCTGTACCCGCGCAAGGGGGAGATCGCGCCCGGCAGCGATGCCGACCTGGTGGTCTTCGACCCCGAGTTCCGCGGCACGATCTCGGCGACGACCCACGCGATGCAGACCGACTACTCGGGCTTCGAGGGCATGGCCGTCGAGGGCCGGCCGGAGCTGGTGACCGTGCGTGGACAGGTCGTCGTGCGCAACGGTGAGTTTGTCGGCGCCCCGGGAAGCGGCCAGTTCCTCCGCCGCGAGCCGACGCATTTCTGAAGGAAGAAGGGGCATTCCTGCCCTGTTTGTTTTCACCCAGCGGGCTCCACCCACTGCCGCGAAGAAAAAGGGGACAGTCAGAAGGATTGCACATTTGGATCTCGGCGAGGATCCAAGCTCTCCCTGTTACGACCCAGTCGCGAAAGGTGGATCTTTCTCTGGGGTTTGGCGGAGGGCTTACTCCGCGGCCGATCCGAAACCCGTGGCCCGAGGAGCCCCGCCGCGCGGGAGCTGATCGCCATCACGACATGCGGGTTAGCGACTGCTCATCTGCGATCGTCGATCAGGACTCAATCAACTTGGCGATTTTCCGGGCAACTCGTCCCACCTTCCGTTCTCGCCTGGCCCGTTCCCGCGCTTCGCGGATGGTGCGGCTCACCGCACCCGTGGCACCCATCGTGAGTCTCTGGGCGACCCACCCGTTGGGGACAAGGGAGCGTTCCCGGATCAGCCCTGCCACCAGCCCCTTTCGCCAGTCGCCTTTCGGCATCGCCGCCCAGTCGCTGGCATCGCACCCCAACTGCTCTTGCGCCATTGCAATGATCCGCTCCGCTTCCTTCTGGCCGTGATCGCGAAGCTGCTCGGCGGAGTAGCCTTTCCGGCGGCTCTCCCGCGCGTAACCCGGCGTCAACGTCCCAAGGTTCGCGACCAGCCCCTCGCGGAAGCCTTCGCTCCCGAAATACCAGCCGCGCTGGAGAGTGGAGTTGAGCGACTGGCCTTCGATCCGGGAATCACCCGCGTCCCTCCTCTTCTTCCAGTCAACCAACCCCTCGCTCCACTCCAGAAAACGCCGCCGCCCCGCAGCCGTGTCCGCCATCCCGAGGTGGGTCAACCCTCGTTCCACGGCCACCCACTTGCGCCGCGAACGCTTCGGCTTCACGTAGTCCACCAAGCTGCACCACTGGTAGCTTTCGATTCCGTCCTCCCTCCCCACCAAACCCGCCCGGACGGGGTTCAGGTGGATGTAGTGGATCAGTCTGGTGAGGTAATCTCCTTCCTCCACCGGGATCGCCTTGTAGCGGCCGCCGAAAAGGTGGCCCCAAAGCTTGTGCCGCACATTGAAACGTTTCGTCCAAGTGCCTTGGAACCAGCTCATCCCATCCACCAAGTTGGCCTCTGGTGTCTTGAAAGCGAGGTGGTAGTGGTTGCTCATCAGAACCCACGCAAACAGCACCCAGCCGCTCTTCTCCACCGTCTCCTCGAGAGTCTCCTCAAAGCGCTGCCGGTCATGGTCGTCCAAGACGATCTCCTCGCGGCGGTCGCCCCGGGCGATGACGTGGTAGATCGCGCCCTTGTATTCGATCCGCCGCTCCCGAGGCATGATGAATCCTTGACGGCGATGCCCTCAATGTCAATTCCTTCTGACTGTCCCCTTTTTCTTTCCGAAGAAGCTTATTTCCCCGCGATCCAACCGATGATCTTCGTGGCCAGGCGGTCGAAGGCGAGGACCGACTGCTCGATGTGCTCCTCCCGGGTGTCCTCGATCTTGTTGTGACTGATGCCGTGCAGGCTCTGGACGAACATCATGATGGTCGGCACCCCCGCGGCGGCAGCCTCGGCGGCGTCGTGGAGCGGGCCGGAGGGCAGCCGGTGGCTGGTGCCGCAGGTCTCGGCGATCGACTGGTCGCAGAGCTCGATGAGCTCGTCGTTGAAGAGGATCGGGTCGATGTGCCACAGCCGCCGCCACGTGACCGTGACGCCGGCCTCGGCGGCGAAGCGCTCGCTGGCCTGCTTGGCCTGATCGAGCATCCGGCCGAGCGCTGCGGCGTCGAGGTGGCGCTGGTCGAGGGTGATCTCGCAGTCCTCGACCACGCTGGTGACGATGCCCGGCCGGGTCTTGCAGGAGCCGATCGTGCACACGCCGCCCTCGCGCCCGGTGATGGCGTAGATCTCCGGGGCCATGCGGGCGGCGGCGAGGAAAGCGTCCTTGCGGCGGTTCATCGGGGTGCTGCCGGAGTGGGCGGCCTGGCCGTGGAAATGGATCGCGTGGCGCTCGACGCCGAAGGTCCCGAGCACGGCACCGAGCGGCAGGTCGAGGTCGAGCAACACCGGGCCCTGCTCGATGTGCAGCTCCTGGTAGGCGGCGGCGTTGGCGAGCTCGACGCCGCAGTCCTTCACCTGGTCGAAGTCGATCCCGACCGCGGCGAGCGCGTCGGGCAGGGCGACGCCGTCCTTGTCGGTCAGGCCGCGGGCCTCGTCCATGTCGAGGTTGCCCGAACAGGCCGACGATCCGAACAGGCTCTTGCCGAAGCGCGCGCCCTCCTCGTCGGCCCAGTCGACCAGCCGCACGGGGACCGGCGGCCCGTCGGGGAACTCGGCGGCCAGGCGGCGCAGGATGGCGACGCCGGCCAGGGTGTTGAGGCAGCCGTCGAGCCAGCCGCCGTTGGGCACCGAGTCGATGTGCCCGCCGATCACCAGAGCCTTGTCGGGTGAGCCCGACCGGCCAGCCAGGGTCGCCCACAGGTTGCCGGCCGCGTCGCGATGCACCTCCACCCCGGGGATGGCCTCGATCTTCGCCCGCAGCCAGTCGCGCGCGGTGGTCCACGTCGGGGTGAAGGCGACGCGCTGCGCGCCGTCCGCGTCGCCGGTCAGCTCGCGGAGTTCCTTGAGTTCAGCGACGGTGACTTTGGGGTCGATGCTCATGGGTTCAGGCAAGTTCGTTGAGGACTTCGGCAAACACCGCGACGAGGAAGTCGGCGTCGGCCTCGCTGAGGCACATCGGCGGCTTGATGCGGATGACCGAGCCGAACAGGCCGCCTTTGCCGACGATCAGGCCGTGGTTCTTGCAGCGTTCGAAGAAGGCGGCGGTGAAGTCGGACGCCGGCTTGTCGTCCTGGGCGAACTCGACGCCGAGGATGAGGCCGCTGCCGCGGACATCGGCGATGACCGGGAACCTCTCCTGGAGCTCCCTCAGCCCGGCGGTGATCCGCTCGCCGATCCTGCGGCAGTGGCCCATGGTGTCGTCGCGCAGCATCACCTCGAGCGTCGCCCTGCCCGCGGCCATCGCCAGCGGGTCGCCGCCGAAGGTGTTGAAGTGGATGCGGCCGGCCATGTTGGCGGCGATCTCGTCGGTGGTGACCACCGCGGCGAGCGGGAAGCCGTTGCCGATCGACTTGGCCATCACCACGATGTCGGGGGTGACGCCGTAGTTCTGGAAGCCCCAGAACTTCGTCCCGGTGCGGCCGAAGCCGGTCTGGACCTCGTCGGCGATGCACAGCCCGCCGGCCTCGCGGACATGGGCGTAGACGTGGCCGAGGTAGTCGGCCGGATAGGGGACCGTGCCGCCGACCCCCTGCATCGGCTCGGCGATGAACGCGGCGACCCTTCCCGAGGTGCCGAACTGGATCAGCTGGCGGACCTCCTCGGCATACTGGCGACCGGCCTCGGGGGCCTCGTAGTCGATCGGCCCCCACACCGGGTGCGGCGCCTTGACGTGCTGGAAGCCGGGCATCGGCGGCACGGCGTACTTCCAGGTGTGGTGGCTGGTCAGCGACATGCCCACCGCGTTGCCGCCGTGGTAGCAGTTCTGCAGCGACAGAACCTCGTGGTGGCCGGTGTGAAGGCGCGCCATCAGGACGGCCAGGTCGTTGGCCTCCGAGCCGGAGTTGACGAAGTAGACGCGCTTGAGCGGGTCGGGGAAGGTGGCGGCCAGCGCCTCGGCATACTCGACGACCGCCGGGTGCAGGTAGCAGGTCGGGGCGTGCTGGAGCCGGCCGGCCTGGTCGTTGAGTGCCGCGGTGACCTCCGGGTGGCAATGGCCGACGCTGACCGTGCAGATGCCGCCGAAGCAGTCGAGGTAGCGTTTTCCCGTCTCGTCCCAGAGGTACTGCA
The DNA here is from genome assembly GCA_030430455.1 of Verrucomicrobiia bacterium. Lineage (GTDB taxonomy): Bacteria > Verrucomicrobiota > Verrucomicrobiia > Verrucomicrobiales > Akkermansiaceae > Haloferula. The sequence continues at coordinate 17,547 of JAUIJB010000027.1, forward strand.
TGTGTCCCTCGACCGGCAGGAAGGGGTCCTGGTAGAGCAGGAAGATGCCCTGGTTGAGGACGGCCTGGCGACGCTCGATGAGCTCGGCCTTGGACGGTCCGGAATAGGGCGTCGGGGTGTGGTCGCAGGGGGGCAGCTCGACGGTCTTCGGGGAGGAGGGCATCCCGGGAGGCTAGCAGGTCATGGACCGATCGCCATCATTGCTTTCTGGTGAGGGGAATCTCCAGGACGTCCTCGATGTAGCGCTCCACGTACTCGGGCAGGCCCCGAGCCTGCGCCATGCGCTCGAAGCGCCTCGCCAGCGCACCGTCTTCATCGCTCGTCAGATGGACGATCCGCCAGGTGTTGAGCGGCGCCTCCTCCGGGCCGCCCACACCGTGGGACACGTGGAACAGCGGCTGCCCGGGTGACGCCGTGACGGGCACTCCCTCGTCATCCTCGGCCTCGGCCAGGCCGATGAAGGTCACCTGCTGGCTGGAGTGGTTCAGATGGCAGGCCTCGATGACGGTGCCGTAGTGGTCGGGCTGGAGCCAGGTCCGTTGCTCCGACACCCGCACGAACACCTCGTCCCCACCCTTGAGCTCACGGCGGCCCCAGCTGCGTGCGGTTCCCGCGCGGATCACGCCGGGAATGAAGAGGTCCGGGCGTGCGGCCTTCCTGGCCTCCATGTCCCAGAGTTGGGTGCGGGTCAGGGCGAGCCCTTCGACCGCCTCATACTCATCGGCAAGGACCTGGTTGATGTCCACCGGATCCAGCTCGATGCTGGTGTGGCCGTCGCGCTTCCAGGCGGCGGCAAAGGTTTCTTCGTGGTTGTCCTGATTCATGATCGATCTGTTTTGCTTCCTGCTGAACCCGACTCGCCCGGCGTTGGCGTGGACCGCTCTTCAGCCGGCTTCAACCCGCAACGGGCCCGTCGAGCGAACCGCCCCGATCGCCAGCTTGAGCGTCTCCGGAGTGAGCGGTGAGGGCAGGTCGGTGGTGGCCTGGCCGAAGGCGTGGAGGGCGTCGCGCAGGGCCTCGCGCACCGAGATGGCGAGCATCAGCGGCGGTTCGCCGACGGCCTTGGAGCCGTGGATGGTGCGGTCCTGGGTGGCGTCCTCGAGCAGCGCGACGCGGAAGTCGGCGGGGGCGTCGGAGAAGGCGGGGATGGCGTAGGTGCTGGCGCTGTGGGTCAGCAGGCGGCCGTCGTCATCCCACTTGAGCTCCTCGCAGGTCAGCCAGCCGGCGCCCTGGACGAAGCCGCCCTCGATCTGGCCGCGGTCGATGGCCGGGTTCAGCGAGTCGCCGACGTCGTGGAGGATGTCGCAGCGGAGGATCCGGTGCATCCCGGTGAAGCCGTCGAGCTCGACCTCGCTGACCGCGCTGCCAAAGGCATAGTAGTGGAACGGCCGGCCCTTCGGGTTCGGCTGCGACCAGTCCCACTCGAGGTCGGGCGTCTTGTAGAAGCCGGTGGCGGAAAGCGGGATCCGTTCGGTGTAGGCGCGGACGATGAGCCCGGCGAAGTCGATCGACCGACCGCCGCCGTGAACGCCGCCGTCGGCGAAGCGGACCTTGTCGGTCCCGCAGCCGAGCATCCCGGCGGCGAGCGGGGCGAGCCGTTCGCGCAGCTGGCGGCAGGCGTCGGCGACCGCCATGCCGTTGAGGTCGGAGCCGCTGCTGGCCGCGGTGGCCGAGGTGTTGGGGACCTTGTCGGTGCGGGTGTGCATCAGGCGGATGCGCCCGGCCGGCAGGCCCAGCTCGCGCATGGCGACCGCGAGCACCTTGCTGTGCAGGCCCTGGCCCATCTCGGTGCCGCCGTGGTTCACCTGCACCGAGCCGTCGGCGTAGATGAGCACCAGCGCGCCGGCCTGGTTGTAGTGCTTGAGGGTGAAGCTGATGCCGAACTTCACCGGGGTGATCGCGAGGCCGCGCTTGTGGTGGGGGTGCCCGGCGTTCCAGGCGTCGATCGCGGCGCGCCGCGCGGCGAACTCCGAGGACTCCAGGAGTTCGCTCCAGATCCGCCCGATGCGGTTGCCCTCGACCACCTCGCCGTAGTGGGTGGTGTTGGTTTCGCCGCTGCCGTGGTAGAAGTTCCGCCGGCGGACTTCCTCGGGCGGCAGGCCGAGCTGTTCGGCGATGCGGCCGAGGATCTCCTCGATGACCAGCATGCCCTGCGGCCCGCCGAAGCCGCGGAAGGCGGTGTGCGAGGTGACGTTGGTCTTGCACACCCGGCCGCTGAAGCGGACCTGCGGGATGTGGTAGCAGTTGTCGAGGTGGAACAGGGCGCGGTCGTTGACCGGCAGCGAGAGGTCGAGCGACCAGCCGCCGTCGGACCACAGCTGGATGTCGGCCGCATGGAGGCGGCCGTCGGGGTGGAAGCCGACCCGGTAGCGGGCGAGGAAGGGGTGGCGCTTGCCGGTGGCCTCGATGTCGTCGTCGCGGTCGAGCTGCAGCGTGACCGGCCGGCCGGTCGCGTGCGCGCCCACCGCGCAGAGCGCCGCCCAGGGGTTGGCCTGGGTCTCCTTGCTGCCGAAGCCGCCGCCCATCCGCGGCGACTCGACGACGACCCGGTTGCGCGCGACCCCGAGGACCTCGGCGACGATCGTCTGCGTCTCGCTCGGGTGCTGGGTCGACGAGGTGACCTGGATGCCACCCTCACCGTCGGGCTCGGCCAGGGCGCAGTGGGTCTCGAGGTAGAAGTGCTCCTGCCCGCCGATGTGAAGGCGTCCCTCGAGCCGGTGGGGCGCCTCGGCGAGGCCGGCCTCGACGTCGCCGCGGGCGAGCACGTGGGGCTCGGTGTGGAAGGACCCGGCGGCGATGGCGTCCTCGATGCCGAGGATGGGGGCGAGCGGGTGGTGCTCGATCTCGACGAGCGCGGCGGCGGCGCGGGCCTGGTCGGGCGTCTCGGCGAGGACCGCGGCGACGACCTGGCCGTGGAACTCGATGGCATCGGCTGCGAACAGTGGCTCATCGTCGCGCGAGGGCCCGGTGTTGTTGTGGCCGGGGACGTCGGCGGCGGTGAGCACGGCGCGGACGCCGGGCGCGGCCAGGGCGCGGGTGGCGTCGATGCGCTCGATCCGGGCGTGGGCGACCGTGGCGCGCACCGGGTGGGCGTGGAGCACACCGCCGCGGCGCAGGGCGATGTCGTGGGTGTAGAGCGCGCTGCCGCTGACGTGCCGCTCCGCGCTCTCGTGGGGAGGGGTGGGGGACGGGGGGGAGGGGAAGGAAGATTTCGGGCTGACGGGCGGATCTGGAGATCCGCGGTCCGTGAGGTGCTTGAGGAAGAGGTCGCGGATGAGGAGCTGGCGGAAACCGGCGCTGCCGCGCAGGTCGCTGAGGGGCTCGAACTCGCTGGCGAGGGTGTCGAGGACGGCGGGCGAGGCGGCCTCGTCGAGCGGGAGCCCGACCAGGGCGGCCTCGGTGCGGCGGGCGCGCACCGGGGTGGCGGCGACGCCGCCGTAGGCGAGGCGCGCCTCCGTGATGGTGCCGGATTCGTCGGTCACCAGCCGGAACGCGGCGGCGACGGTGGAAATGTCCATCTCCCGGCGTTTCGAGACCTTGAGGAACCGGCAGCGGCCGGGGAGGTCGCGGGGGACGAGGATGCTGCGGAGGATTTCACCGGGCTGCAGCACGGTCTCCCGGTAGCCGGTGAAGAACTCCGCCAGCGGGACGCGGCGTTCGCCATCGTGCGAGGAGAGGACGAGGGTGGCGTCGAGCGCGAGCAGGACCGGCGCGGCGTCGCCGATCGGCGAGGCGGTGACCAGGTTGCCGCCGAGCGTGGCGCGGTGGCGGATCTGGCGCGAGGCGAACAGGCGGAACAGCTCGTCGAGCGCGGGATACTCGCCGTCGAGCGCGGCCTCGATGTCGGTCATCGGCACCGCCGCGCCGAGCTGCCAGTGGCTCTCGGTCTTGCCGAGGTGCCGCAACTCGGCGACGTGCTCCAGCGAGATCAGCCGCTCGGGGCGCTGGTCACGCTTGTTGATGAGTACGGCGATCTCCGTGGCCCCGGCGATGAACTCGACCCCGGGATGCTGCTGCTTCAGGGCGAGGGCATCGGCCAAGGTGGTGGGCGTGTGGTAGCTGGCCGTCCCGGGGGGCGTGGCGGACCCGGGGGAGGACGTCGGCAGGGGGACCACGGGAAGCTCGGCGGCGGCGTCGCGGATCGGACGGTAGCCGGTGCAGCGGCACAGGTTGCCGCAGAGCTGGTCGGCGACCTTCCCGGGGTCGCCGGTCACCCCGCGCGCGGTGGCCTCGGCCATCGAGCAGACGAAGCCCGGGGTGCAGTAGCCGCACTGCGAGCCGTTGCCGTCGACCATCGCCTGCTGCGCCGGGTGCAGCCCGTCGCCGGCGGGGCCGGCGAGACCGCCGAGTCCCTCGCAGGTGAGGATCTCGCGCCCGGCCAGCGAGTGGACGAGGGCCAGGCAGGAATTGATCGCCCGCGGTGGGCCGTCGGCCTCGACCAGCAGCACGGTGCAGGCGCCGCAGTCGCCCTCGTTGCAGCCGCATTTCGTCCCGCTCAGCCCGCGCTCGCGGAGGAAATCGAGCGTGCTCCGGTGCAGCGGGGCATCGGCGAGGGGGTGGCGCTGGCCGTTGATGACGAGGCTCGGCATGGGCGGTTCAGGCGTCGGGGGTGTCCGGCGGGTCGGGAAGGTTGGCGAGGTCGAGCAGGGTGTGGGCGAGGAGGGTGGTGCCCCGGGCGATGGCCTCGGGCGAGGCGTACTCGTCGGGCCGGTGCGACCAGCCCTTGCGGCAGGGGATGAAGATCATCGCGGTCGGGCACAGCCGCGCCATGAACAGCGAGTCGTGGTAGGCGCGGCTGATCATGCGGGTGTGGGAGTAGCCGAGCGCGTCGGCATTCCGCGCGGCGAGCTCGAGGATGGCGGGATCGCAGGTCGCCGGGGGGTCGGAGTTGATGCAGGCCCAGTCGAGCCGGACCCCGCGGCGGTCGCAGATCCGGGTCGCCTCGCGGCGGATCCGGTCGATCGCCTCCTCGCGCGCGGCGAGGTCGGTGTCGCGGAAGTCGATCTCCAACAGCACGTCGCAGGGGATCGAGTTGATCGCCCCCGGTTTGACCTCGACCACCCCGGTGGTGCCGACGGTGTCGTTGGAGGGAGACTCGAGCGCGGCCCGCTCGACCACCAGGGCGACCTCGGCGGCGGCGAGGAAGGCGTCGTGGCGCTCCGACATGAGCACCGCGCCGGCATGGCCGCCGCTGCCGCTGAAGCGGAGCCGGAAGGCGGCGGGCGCGGCGATTTTCCCGACCAGGCCGATGTCGGTGCCGGTCGCCTCGAGCTCGGGGCCCTGCTCGATGTGGAGCTCGATGAAGCGGAAATACGTCGAGTCCCGTAGCTGGACCGACTCGAGCGGCCCCGTGCAGTCGCCGGGGCGAAGCTCCTCGAGCGAGCGGCCGTCGGCGTCGCGCAGCGCGCGGGCCCCGTCGGCGCCGAGCGTCCCGGCCATCATGCGGGAGCCGAGGCAGCCGATGCCGAAGCGGGTCGGCTCCTCGGCGGTGAACATGACCAGCTCGATCGGGCGCCGCGGGGTCTCGCCCGCCTCGCGGATGGCGCGCAGCGCCTCGAGTCCGCCGAGCACGCCGACGGTGCCGTCGTAGGCCCCGGCGTTCGGGATGGCGTCGGTGTGCGACCCGGTCGCGACCGGCGCCAGCCCCGGCTCGCTCCCGGGCAGGGTGATGAAGAGGTTGCCGACGGCATCGGCGCGGGTCGCCAGCCCGGCCTCGGCGGCCCTGGCGAGCAGCCACTTCCGGGCGGCGAGGTCCTCCGCCGAGAACAGCACGCGGGTCACCGCCGGGGCGGGGTGCGCGGAGATCTCGGCGAGTTTGGACAGCTCGTCGAGCAGGCGCGGGATGTCGGGTGCGAGGGGCATGGCGGGGTGCTGCGGGCCGGTCGGGCCGCCCGGCTCAGGGGAGTCGGTGGATGTCCTTGGAGTAGAGGTAGGAGGCGGGTTCGTCGCCGATCGCGACGAACCACTGCGGGCAGTAGGGTGCCATCCAGATGGCGTCGCCCGCCTCGACCGGGTAGTATTGGTCCTCGAGGCGGTAGATTCCCCGCCCGGAGAGCATCAGCAGCCCGTGTTCCATGATGTGGGTCTCGACGAAGGGGAGGGTGGCGCCGGGCTGGTAGGTGAAGATGTTGATGGCGAGGTCGTAGCGCGGGTCGACCGGGAGCAGGGTCTGAAGTCGGGCGCGCTCGTTGCCGAGGAAGGGCTCATCGGGAACCTCGGCGGCGTCGCCGAAGGTGACTGGTGGTGGCGGCGTGCCGGGCAGCGTGGCGAAGACCTTGCGGAACAGGGTGAGACGCGAGCCGGGCGTGCCCTGCAGGGTGAGCGGCGTGCCCGCCGGGCAAAACAGGAAGCCGCCGCCGCCGAGCTCGCTGCCGCCCTTGTCCTCCCCGCCCCACTCGGCCCGCACGCTGCCCTGCTCGACGTAAAGCGCGTGCTCGTGGCCGTCCGCGGGCAGCGCGACGCTCGCCGCCTCCTCCTCGAAGACGACGAGGATCTGCGAGATCGACGCCCCCATGGCGGGAGACAGCATCACGTAGGCGCCGACGCCGGACCAGCCGGGGAAGTCCGAGCGGACATGGCCGTCGGGGGCGATGAGGGCGTGGCGGGCCTTGACGATGGTGCGGGTATTCATGGGGTGGAGGTGAGGAAGCGGGTGAGGATGCGGATGCCGGTGGCGATGTCCTCGGGCGTGGCGAACTCGTCGGGGTGATGCGAGAGGCCGCCGCGGCAGCGCAGGAAGAGCATCGCGACCGGCGCGATGCGGGCGAGGGCGACGGCGTCGTGGCCGGCGCCGGAGGGCATCATGCGGCGCGTGCCGGTGACCGCCTCGAGCGCGTCGAGCAGTCGGTCGCTGAGCGCGGGGTCGCAGGGCGCCGAGTCGTCGTCCTGCACCAGCGTCCAGCCGAGGCCTAGGCCGCGGGCCGCAGCGATGGCGGCGAACTTCTCCTCGAGCTCGCGCAGTCCGGCGCGCCGGCGGGTGTCGTCGGGATGGCGCAGGTCGACGCTGAAGCGGGCCGACCCGGCGATGCAGTTCGAGGCATCAGGGTGGACGGCGATGTGGCCGACGGTGACCACCAGCGGCGGCTCGGCGCAGGCGGCCGACTCGGCGGCGAGGATGCACTCGGCGGCGCCGGCGAGCGCGTCACGGCGGAGCGGCATCGGCGTGGTCCCGGCGTGGTCGGCGAGGCCGTCGAGCGTCACGGTCACCCGCGCCTGCCCGGAGATTGCCGAGACGACGCAGGCGGCCTCGCCGGCCTCCTCGAGCACGCGGCCCTGCTCGATGTGGAGCTCGACGTAGCCAAGGGTGCTACCAGGTTCGTAGTGGATGTCGGTCGCGCCGTCGTGCCAGCCGTCCTCCCCGATCACCTCGGCGAGGCTGCGGCCGGAGGAGTCGGTGGCGGCGAGGGTCGCCTCGTCGAGTGGCCCGGTGACCGACCGCGAGCCGAGGTAGGTGGTGTGGAAGCGGACGCCCTCCTCGTCGGAGAAGCCGAGCAGGTGGACCGGGAAGGGGAGGGGAGCCTCGAGCGACTCGATCGCGGCGAGCGCGCCGATGATGCCGAGCGCGCCGTCGTACTTGCCGGCATCGATCACCGTGTCGAGGTGGGAGCCGAGCAGCAGCGGGGCCGCGTCCGGGCGGGTCCCCGGCAGGACGCCGCGGATGGTGCCGTCGGGCGCGTGGCTGGTCGCCATGCCGGCCGCCTCCATCCAGCCGAGAACGGTCTCGGCGGCGACCCGGCTGGCGGGCGAGAGGAAGCTGCGCACCAGCCGCGACGGGTCGTCCGAGATCCGGCCGAGGGTCCCGAGGCGGTCGAGCGCGGTCTGGACGGGGTCGGGCATGGTCAGCTGCCGCGGTACGTCGAGTAGGACCACGGCGTGAAGACCAGCGGGACGTGGTACGACTCCCCGGCGCGGATCACGAAGTCGACCGGCACCTCGTCGAGGAAGGGGCTGTCGACTCCGCGGGCGCGGAAGTAGTCGCCGACCGCGAACAGCAGCCGGTAGCGGCCGGGCTCGGGGTTGCTGAGCAGCGGCTGGTCGCAGCGGCCGTCGGCGTTGGTGGTGGCCTCGACGAGCGGTTCGCCGAAACTTGAGGCACCCGCGGAATGACCGTCGTCATCGCCACGGAGCAGCCGGACGCGGAGCCCGGCGGCCGGGCGACCCGCCGCGGTGTCGAGGGCATGGGTGGTGAGTTTTTCCACTCCTGCCAGTTGAGCAAATGCCGGGCCGGACGACAAGAAACCGGTCGCCGGAAATCGCACGCCAAACGGGCCCGGATCTGCTAGATTGGGGATCATGATTGAACAAAGGTATCCCGACGACCGTCCGGTCTGTCCCTTGCCGGAGGGTGCGGACCTGGTTGGGGCGCTCGACTTCCGGCGCCTGCCGAAGGTGCTCCTCCACGAGCACCTCGACGGCGGGCTGCGTCCGGCGACGGTGATCGAGCTGGCCGCGGAGGTGGGCTACGATGCCCTGCCGACCACCGACGCGGGCGAGCTCGCCGGCTGGTTCCACCGCGGCGCGCAGCGCGGCAACCTGCCGGAGTACCTCGAGGGCTTCGCGCACACCATCGCGGTGATGCAGCAGCGCGGCGCGCTGGAGCGGGTCGCCTGCGAGTTCATCGAGGACATGGCGGCCGACGGCGTGGTCTACGCCGAGGTCCGCTTCGCGCCGGTCTTCCACACCGCGGGCGGCCTGGACCAGGACGAGGTGGTCGAGGCGGTGGTCGCCGGCCTCGAGCGCGGACGCCGGGCGACGGGCGTCGAGTGGGGGCTGATCATCTGTGCGATGCGCGACCGCAACGACTCGCTCGAGGCCGCCGAACTGGCGATCCGCTGGCGCGACCGCGGGGTGGTCGGCTTCGACCTCGCAGGGGGCGAGGCGGGCTATCCGCCGAAGAAGCACCTCGACGCCTTCCAGGCGATCCACCGGGCGAACTTCGCCATCACGATCCACGCCGGCGAGGCCTTCGGGCTGGAGTCGATCTGGCAGGCGCTGCAGTGGTGCGGGGCGCACCGGCTCGGCCACGGCACCCGCCTGCTCGACGACATCCAGCGTGGTGAAGGCGGGGACGGCGACGGGAAAGGGGCGGTGAAGTTCGGCACCCTGGCGCAGTACATCCTCGACCGCCGGATCCCGCTCGAGATGTGCCTGTCGAGCAACGTGCACACCGGCGCGTGCCCGTCGATCGCCGAGCACCCCTTCCCGTTGTTCCACCGCGAGGGCTTCCGCGTCTTCCTCAACACCGACGACCGCCTGATGAGCGACACCGAGATGTCGAAGGAGTTGTCGCTGGCCACCGCCGCCTTCGGGCTGACGCTGGTCGACCTCGAGAAGATGACGATGAACGCGATGAAGAGCGCGTTCTGCTCGCACCAGCGGAGGGTCGAGCTGATCCACCGCCGGCTGCTGCCCGGCTACGGGATGGTTTTCGCGGAGTTGACGGCACGGGCCTTTTCCGGCGAGTTTGGGCAATCCGCGAATGCATGAAGTCATGATGAACTACCCCGAAAGAATCCTGATGGGCCCCGGTCCGAGCTCCGTGTCGCAGCGGGTGCTGCGGGCGCTGGGCGCGCCGACGATGGGTCACCTCGACCCGCGCTACATCGAGCTGATGGACGAGACCTGCGCGCTGATGCGCCGGGTCTACCAGACCGACAACCCGCTGACCTTCCCGGTGTCGGCCACCGGCATGGCGGGGATGGAGTGCGTGGCGACCAACCTGCTGGAGCCCGGCGACGAGGCGATCGTCTGCGTCAACGGCGTGTTCGGCGGGCGCATGGCCGACGTGATGGAGCGTTGCGGCGCCACGGTCCACCGCCTCGAGGCCGACTGGGGCCGGGTCTTCAGCGACGAGGAGGTCGCCGGGGTGGTGCAGAAGCACCCGAAGGCGAAGCTGCTCGGGATCGTGCATGCCGAGACCTCGACCGGGGCGCACCAGCCGATCGAGGGCGTCTCGCGGATCGTCCACGAGGCCGGCATGCTGTTGCTGGTCGACGCGGTGACCTCGCTCGGCGGTCATCCGGTGAAGGTCGACGAGTGGGAGATCGACGCGATTTACTCCGGCACGCAGAAGTGCCTGTCGTGCCCGCCGGGACTCTCGCCGGTGTCCTTCTCGCCGCGCGCGGTGGAGGTGATCGAGGGCCGCAAGTCCAAGCCGCAGAGCTGGTACCTCGATGTCACCATGCTCAAGGACTACTACCTCGGCAAGGGCAAGCGGGCCTACCACCACACCGCCCCGGTGAACATGGTCTACGCCCTGCGCGAGGCGCTCGAGATCGTGCTCGAGGAGGGACTCGAGGAGCGCTTCGCGCGCCACGAGGCGCAGCATCGCCGGTTGCGGGCCGGACTCGGCAGGCTCGGCATCGACTACATCCCCGAACATTCGCTCCACACGCTCAACTGCGTGCGGATCCCCGAGGGGGCCGACGACGCCGCGGTGCGCGGGCGCCTGCTCGAGGACTACAACATCGAGATCGGTGCCGGCCTCGGGCCCTTCGCCGGCAAGGCGTGGCGGATCGGGTTGATGGGTCACGCCGCGACGCAGGCCAACGTCGACCTGCTGCTCGCCGCGCTGGTCGAGTGCCTCGAGTAGGGCGGGAGGGCCGCGCTGGCCGTGCCTCAGCTGGCCTGTTGCTTCGGCTCCGCCGGAGGATCCACCGGGGCTTCCCCTGCCTGCCTCGCCTCCTTGTCGGGGAGCCGGCTGGTGATGGTTGGGACGATCTCGTTGAGCTCGTTGACGACGATGAACTCGCCGGGGCGGCAGATGCCGTCGAGCAGGTCGATCAGCGGGTCCCAGAAGCCGATGCCGGCGGCGTTGCGGCGGTTGAAGATCACCACCGGCTTGCCGTCCATCAGCGGGTTGCCCTGGTGGCGGAAGATCATCAGCGCGAGCAGCTCCTGCACCGTGCCGGCACCGCCGGGGAAGATGACGAAGGCGTCGGAGTTCTCGATCATCACCTCCATGCGGGTGTAGATGTCCGGCCGCAGCCAGAACGAGGAGAGCCCCTCGGGCAGGCCCTCGAGCTCGATGATGTGCGGCACGTTGGAGCCGGCGGTCCAGCCGTCGGCGGCGACCGAGCCGCGCACGACCGCGCCCATGATGCCCGACTTGCCGGCGCCGGAGACGCAGCCGAGGTCGTTCAGCGCGAGCAGGCAGCCGAGTTCCTCGCCGTCCTCGATGTAGGCGGGGTCCTCAAGGGTGGCCGAGCAGAACACGCAGACGTTGCCGAGCAGGTGGTCGGGCGCGGGCGATTCCTCGACGATGGCGGGCCCGGTGGACTTGAGTGGTTCGCGCCCGGCATCGGGCATGCCCTTCTCGGCGACGGCGTCGAGCGCGCCGAGGACGGACTCGGGGGAGTCGGCGGTGAGCAGGAACTCGCGGTAGTCCTGCTTCACGGTGCCCATCCGGTGGAGGTGGGCGATCACGCCGAAGAGCGGGTCCCAGGAGTAGTCGGTGTTGAGGATGATGGTCGGCTTGCCGGCGAGGTTGCGGTCGAGGGTCTGGTAGCCGACGAAGATCGAGATGGCCTTGAACATGTCCTCCAGCGTGGCGCCCGGCGTGAAGACGAAGGCGTCGGATTCGATGATCTTGCCCTCGATGTTGCCGAGGGTGATGCGTTGGTCGCCGTTCGAGTTGTAGATGTCCCAACCGGCCCCGAAGAGCAGGTAGAGCAGCTTGGCACGGGTGGCACGGCCGGGGTCCTCGGTGCCGCAGACGGTTCCGGAAAGGCGAACTTTGGGCATGGTGGAAAGGGTGTTGGGCTGGTGCTGGAGGACCGGGTAGGCCCGGGCCAGCGGACAGCCGTAGCGATAATCATGCCGCAATTCGGGAAAAACTCAAACACGCGATCCCGTGGGTGCGCCGCCGGAGACCCCGATGCGGGCCGGAATCCCCGCCCGGATGGGGGTTCGGGGGGCTCAACCGGCCGCTTCCGGCCTCACTCCGCCTGCTCCGCCTTGCGGACTTCGCCGGCCTGCCAAAGGCGCCAGCGGACCTCGGCCCCCTCGGGCACGTCGATCACGACCGGCAGCTTGCTGTTGTAGCGGATCAGGTACGGCTCGCCCCCGAGACGGACGAAACGCGCCTCCTTGGCGGCGCCCTCCGGCGGTGCCATCAGCGTGCCGGCCATCGGGCCGAGCTGGTCGACCTGGTGGCGGGTGTAGCCCCATCCCGCCACGGTCTTCGCCTCGATCCTGCCGGCGAAGAAGTAGCGGTTCACCGCGTCGACCTCGACGGTCTTGCCGACGATCAACTCGACCTTGAGTTCGTCTTCGTTTTCCTCCCCGGGCAGCTGGATCACCCAGCGGGTCATTCCCTCCGCGGGATCGGGAAAGGCCTCCATCGGGTCGGCGCCGAAGAGGGGCAGGGCGGCGAGCATCGAGCACAAGAGGGTTCGCATCCGTGCAGGCTAGCCCAGCCTGAGCAGCGGCGCCAGTTTGATTCGATGGTCGCCGTGAATCCATGCCGCTGCTACTCGCCGAGCAGCAGCGGCTCGAGGAAGTGGACGACGAAGACCGCGGCCAGGCCGATGCTGAAGGGGGTGAGGTTTTCCCGGCCGCGGCCGCTGCCGAGCGCGATCACCACGGCGGCGATCAGGCCGACCCCCATGCCGCTGCTGATGCTGAAGGTGAGCGGCATCGCCAGCAGCGTGAGCACCGCCGGGGCGGCGATCTCGAAGCGCCGCAGGTCGATCTCGCTGACGCTCTCGAACATCAGCAGGCCGACGACCACCAGCGCGGGCGCCACCGCGACCGCCGGGATCGCCAGGATCAGCGGGGTGAGGAACAGGGCGAGCAGGAACAGCACCGCGACGGTCACCGCGGTCAGCCCGGTGCGCCCGCCGGCCTGCACCCCGGTGGCGCTCTCGATGTAGCTGACCACCGTCGAGGTGCCCAGCAGCGAGGAAATGATGGCCGCCAGCGAGTCGGCGGTGAGTGCCTGGCGCAGGCGCGGGACGTGGCCCTCCCGGTCCATCAGCCCGGCGCGCTTGGTCACCCCGATCAGGGTGCCGAGGTTGTCGAAGAGGTCGACCAGCAGCAGCGTCAGGATCACCGGCAGCGCCTTGAGCGGCTCGCGCAGCAGGAAGCCGAAGTCGAGCTTGAGGAAAAGGGGGTCGAGCGATGCGGGCAGGGAGACCAGCGCCGAGGGCATCTCGGTGACGCGGCCGCCGGCACCGTCCGGCACCACGAAGCCGACCAGTGAGATGATTCCGATCGAGAGGAGGATCGCCGCCGGCGTGCGCCGGGCGACCAGCACGCAGCTGAGCAGGATGCCCAGCGCGAACAGCGCGACCGGCGGACTGGTGAGCTTGCCGAGGGTGACGAGGGTCGAGGGGTGGTCGACGATCATGCCGCCGTTCTTCAGGCCGATGAAGGCGATGAACAGGCCGATGCCCGCGGCGATCGCGGCCTTCATCGCCGCGGGAATCGCGTGGACGATCTTCTCGCGCACGCCGCTCAGGGACAGCCCGAGGAAGATGAAGCCGTTGATGAATACGAAGCCGAGCGCGCTCTCCCACGGCACGCCCATGCCGAGGCACACGGCGTAGGCGAAGAAGGCGTTGATCCCCATGCCGGGGGCGAGGGCGAGCGGCAGGTTGGCGAGGAAGGCCATCAGCAGCGTGGCGATGGCGGCGCCCAGCGCGGTCGCGGTCACCAGCGCCTCGCGCGGCATGCCGGCGTCGGCGAGGATCGTCGGGTTGACCACCAGGATGTAGGCCATCGCGGCGAAGGTGGTGCCGCCGGCCAGCACCTCGCGGGCCGGCGTGGTGCCCGCCTCGCGGAGCTTGAAGCAGCGCTCGATCATCGCGCCTTCTCTAGCAGGAATCTTGCGGAGACTCGACCCCTGAGTCGCGCCCCGCCGGGTTGCCGGCCGTCGTCTCCGGCGAGCGACGGGTTGCGGCCTGCGCGGCGACGCTACGCGAGGGCTCTGCCGGGCCATCCGGGGCGCAGGCCGGCAACAAGACAGCCGGCACCCCGTTCGGGGCGCCGGCATGCCGGTTGATCGGTGCTTTCAGCCGCTTCGGCCGGGCTTAGTCCGATTCCGGACCGTCAGTCGTTGTGGAGCCGGTATCGGAACCCTCCATCTCGGAGCCTTCCTGGGCGATGGGTTCCTCGGCCTCCTCGACCACGTCCTCGTCGATCGAGACCTCGGTCACCGAGCGGGGCTCGACGACGACGGTCGAGGCGTCGGGCTCTCCGTCACCCGATTCCTCGGCGCTGTCCGGCAGGGTCTCGATGAAGCCGTCGATCATGTGGAAGACACCGTTGCCTGCCAGGTTGTCGGCCATGGTGACCGAGGCCTTGCCGACGGTGATCGACCCGTCGTCGACGACGACCATGAACTGCTCTCCGGACACGGTCTCGACGGTCCCGGTCTCCATCTGGTCGGCGGTCACGAGGCCGGGGACGAGATGCATGGCGAGAAGCGAGCTCAGCTTCTCCTTGTTGTCCGGCAGGAGGAGCTTCTTGAAGCTTGCCTCACTCATTTCATCAAAGGCGGTATCGGTCGGGGCAAAGAAGGTGAACGGGCCTTCGGCATTCAGCTCGGCCTCGAAATCGGCCGCCTTGATGGCGTTGCCGAGTTTGCTAAGGCCTTCCGCGGCGGCGATTCGGTCCCCGATGGTGTCGGCGACGGTGGCATTCTCGTCGGAGGTCGTCGCGGCTTCCGCGATGGCGGTATCGACGTCCACGGCGCCGGCGTCGCGGATGACTTCGGTGTCAGCGTCGTCGCCATCGATGCGGTCGGCGGCCGCTTCGGAACCGCTGGTGGGCGGAACCTCCGTCTGGCCAAAGGCGATGGAAGTCTGGAAGGCGGCGAGGGTCAGGAGGTGAAGGGATGTCTTCATGCAGGGGTTCGGCGCAGGAGCGGTGCCGAACCGCTGCCGGTTTCCCCGCAAGCGCCCAATGAGGCGGGAATACAAGCATCCCACGGGTGGGCGGGGAGATCCGGGAGGGACGGGATGGGGCGGCAAGAGCCCCCGCCCGGGTTGCATTCCGCCATCCCTACCTTGCGTTCTGCCGGGAGTCCTGCCGCCGGTCGTGGTGGGTCGTCACGCGCGTCGAGCCGGCACTGCGGTCGGTCGCTCGGCTGCCGCCGGCCGCGGCATTCACGCTTGCGATTCCGGCCCTCCTGTGAGCATGGGCGAGGAGGCAGCGGACGCACGCTGCCGGTCCAACCCCTCTGATCTGACCGTGAAATCCTTCCTTCTCGTCAGCGCCCTGCTGGTGGCCGTGCTCAACGGCCTGCTCCTCGTTCCGTCCCTCCACGAGCACGCCATGCCGCTGGGCATTGCAGCGGCCGCGATCGCGGCGCTCACCGTGATCCTGGCGATCGCGAATATCGTGGCGACGAAATCGCAGCCCGCTCCTCCGCCCGTCGCCGCACCGCCCCCGGCCGCGCCGCCGGCGAACCAGGCCGAGGCCGAGGTCGTGGCCTTCTTCGGCCTGCTGCAGGAAAAGGGGCGGCTGGTCGACTTCCTGATGGAGGACATCACCTCCTTCGGCGACGCCCAGGTCGCGGCGGCCTCGCGGGTCGTCCACCAGGGGTGCCGCGAGGTGCTGCGCGAGCACTTCGAGGTCGCGCCGGTGGCGGAGGCCGCCGAGGGCTCGCAGGTGACGGTCCCGGCCGGCTACCACCCCGACGAGTTCCGCCTCACCGGCCGGATCGCCGGCGAGCCGCCCTTCACCGGCACGCTGGTGCACAAGGGTTGGCGGACCGGCAAGGTGAAGCTGCCGCGGGTGGTCCACGGCGACGAGGATCGCCTGCCTTGCATCGTTCCTGCTGAGGTCGAGTTGAAATGAGCAAGACCTTCAGTCTCGGCATCGACCTCGGGACCAGCAACAGCGCGGCGGCGGTCGAGGAGTTCGACAGCGGGCGCAGCTCGGTGGTCGAGGTCAGCCAGCTCGTCGCGCCGAACCAGGTCGGCGAGAAGCCGACGCTGCCCTCGGCGCTCTATCTGCCCCATCCGGACGAGTTTCCCGCCGACTCGCTGCGCCTGCCGTGGAGCGACGGGCTCGAGGAGATGAAGCAGGCCGGGCGGACCATCGTCGGAGCCTTCGCGCGCGACCACGGCGCGATGGTGCCCGACCGGCTGGTCACCTCGGCCAAGTCCTGGTTGTCGAACTTCCACACCGACCCGCGCGAGCCGGCACTGCCGTGGAACTCGGCGATCGATGAGCCGAAGCTGTCGGCCTTCGAGTGCTCGCGGCGCTACCTGAGCCACCTGCGCGAGGGCTTCCTGCACGCCGAGCGCGCCGAGGGGCGCGAGTGGGACCTGGCACGGGGCCAGGTCGTGATCACGGTCCCGGCGTCCTTCGACGAGGTGGCGCGCAGCCTGACGCTGGAGGCGGCCGAGGCGGCCGGCTTCGACGAGGTGACCCTGCTCGAGGAGCCGCAGGCGGCGTTCTACGCCTGGACCGCGCAGGCGGGCAACGACTGGCGCAAGCAGGTCGGCCCGGGCGACATCGTGCTGGTGTGCGACGTCGGCGGCGGCACCGCCGACTTCAGCCTGATCGCGGTGACCGGCCGGGACGGCGAGCTTGAGCTCGAGCGGATCAGCGTCGGCGAGCACCTCCTGCTGGGTGGTGACAACATGGACCTGGCGCTGGCCTACACCCTGCGCGCCCGGCTCGAGGAGGAGGGCAAGTCGCTCGACGACTGGCAGTTCCTCGCCCTGGTCCACGCCTGCGGGCGGGCCAAGGTGCAGCTCTTCAACGACGCCTCGCTCGACGAGGTCCCGGTCGCCGTGCCGTCGCGCGGCTCGGGCCTGTTCGCCGGCACGGTGGCGACCGCGCTCGACCGCGTGACCCTCGAGGCGGTGGCGCTGGACGGCTTCCTGCCGCTGACCCCGGTGTCGGAGATGCCGGAGGGCGGCGAGGGGGCCGGGTTGGAGGAGTTCGGCCTGCCCTATGCCGCCGACCCGGTGATCAGCAAGCACCTCGCGCGCTTCCTGACCCGCAGCCGGATGAACGTCGAGGCCAGCGAGTCGCTGCGCGCGCTGGTCGGCGGCCAGCTCGGGGCGTCGGAGGAGTGCCTCATGCCGACCGCGGTGTTGTTCAACGGCGGCGTCTTCAATGCCGCGCCGCTGCGCGCCCGCGTGGTCGAGCTGCTGGAATCCTGGGGCGGCGGCGAGGTCCGCGAGCTCGAGGGATTCCAGGCCGACCTCGCGGTGGCCAAGGGGGCGGCGGTCTACGGTCGCAGCCGGGCCACCGGGCAGGGGATGCGGATCAAGGCGGGCACGGCACGCTCGTACTACATCGGCCTGAAGTCGACGATGCCGGCGGTGCCGGGATTCAAGCCGCCGGTGAAGGCCCTGTGCGTGGTGCCACAGGGCATGGAGGAGGGCACCGAGCTGGAGATCGAGGGACAGGAGTTCGGCCTGTCGATCGGCCGGCCCGCGGTGTTCCGGTTCTTTTCCTCGGAGGTCCGCAGTGGCGACGAGGCGGGCCTGGTGGTGGCGAACGCCGACCGCGAGCTCGAGGAGTCCGCCAAGATCGAGGTCACCCTGCCGGCGGTCGAGGGCTTCCCCGATGGTCAGGCCGTGCCGGTGCGGATCCACCCGCTGGTAACCGAGCTCGGCAACCTCGAGCTGTGGATGAAGCACAGCCAGTCGGAGCAGCGCTGGAAGGTGGAGTTCCAGGTCCGCACCGAGTAGCCATGGCACGGGCGCGCTTCAGCATCGGCATCGACCTCGGCACGACGAACTGCGCCCTGAGCCAGGTGCCGCTCGACCCTGGCGGCCAGCCGGAGGGGGAGGCACCGGCGAGCGAGGTCTTCGCGATCGCGCAGTGGGAGCGGCCGGGGGTCCGCGCGGAGGCGTCGACGCTGCCGTCGTTCCTCTACCTGCCGACCGCGGGCGAGGCGGACTCGCTCGGCGGTGGATCGTGGGTGCCGGGTCGCTTCGCGCGGCAGCAGTCGGTCGAGGCGCCCGGCCGGGTCGTGCACTCGGCGAAGTCCTGGCTGTGCCACCACCTCGTCGACCGCTCGGCGAAGTTCCTGCCGTGGGACTCGGACGTGCTCGGGCGGGCCGAGCGGATCTCGCCGATCGAGGCCTCGGCGGTGCTGCTGCGCTACCTCCGCTCGGTGTGGGACGCGGGATCCGCCGGGGACCGCTTCGACGACCAGCTGGTGACGGTCACCGTGCCGGCCTCGTTCGACCCGGTGGCCCAGCGGCTGACGCTCGAGGCGGCCGGCCTCGCGGGATTCCCGGAGAAGAACCTGCGACTCCTCGAGGAGCCCCAGGCCGCCTTCTACCGCTGGCTCGAGTCGGCCTCCACGGAGGACGTCGTACTGGGCAAGGTGCTGGTGGTCGACATCGGCGGCGGCACCTCCGACTTCAGCCTCTTCGACGTCGGCGAGGCCGCCCCGCTGCCGCGCATCCGGCGGGTGGCGGTCAGCGAGCACCTTCTGCTCGGCGGCGACAACATCGACCTGACCCTGGCGCACCGGCTGATGGAGCGGCTCGGCACCGAGCTGTCGCCGGGCCAGTGGAGCGACCTGGTCGGGCGTTGCCGTGAGCTCAAGGAGCGCTGCCTCGGCGGCGAGGCGGGGGAGGAGATGACGGTGTCGATCGCCGGCCGCGGCTCCGGCCTGTTCGCCGGCGCGCTGACGGCGCGGATCGGGCGCGACGAGATCGAGTCGCTGGTGAACGACGGCTTCTTCCCCGAGTGCCCGGCGGATGCCGAGCCGGGCGAGGAGGAGGGCGCGCTCGGCGAGCTGGCGCTGCCCTACGCGGCGGACAGCGCGGTGACGCGCCACCTCGCCCGCTTCCTGCGCGGCCGCCCGCCGGTCGACGCGGTGCTCTTCAACGGCGGCTCGCTCAAGCCGGCGGCGCTGCGCCACCGGCTGCTGCGCCAGATCGGGGCCTGGCAGGGCGGCCGCGTGCCGGTCGAGCTGGAGAACCCCGAGCCCGACCTGGCGGTGGCCCGCGGCGCGGCGCGCTACGGCGCCGTCAGCGGGGCGGCGCGGATCGAGGCCGGTGCGCCGAGGTCGGTCTACCTTGAGGTCGAGGGCAAGGGCGCGGGGCGGCAGCTGCTGTGCATCCTGCCGCAGGGGGCCGAGCCGGGCGACGGGTTCATGGCGCGGGTGCGCGGGCTCGAGCTGACGGTCGGCCGCAAAGTACGCTTTCGCTCGTACGACTCGACCCGCCGGCCGCGCGACCGCAGCGGGTCGCTGGTGCCGTGGGATGCCCGCGAGTTCCACCCGCTGCCGCCGCTGGAGACCGAGGTCCGCCTGGCGGCGGGCGGCGCCGTCGACCGCGTGCCGGTCACGCTCTCGGCGCGGCTCAACGAGCTCGGCCTGCTGCGGGTCGACTGCCTCGGCGAGGACGGCGCGCAGGCGTGGCCGCTCGAGTTCGACCTGCGGCCGCGCGAGACCGCGGCGCCCGAGCCGGTGGCGGAGGACCACGCGGCGGTCGACCCGGAGCTCGTCGAGGCGGCGTCGCGCTGCCTCGCGGGATTCTTTGCCGGTGGTTCGGAGGGCAGGAAGAAGCTCACCGCGAACCGCCTGTTCGGCGAGCTCGAGGAGGCCGTCGGCGAGCCGAGGCACGAGTGGTCCGGCATGCTGCTGCGCGCGTTGTGGCCGGCCCTCGCCGACTGCGCGGAGGCACGGGCGAAGTCGCCGGACCACGAGGAAGCCTGGCTGATCGCGGCGGGCTACCTGCTGCGGCCGGGCTTCGGCGCGGCCCGGGACGCCGGGCGCATCGACGAGTTGTGGCGGATCTGCGGCGCTGGCCCGGCCAACTCCGGCAAGCGCATCGCCCTGCAGCGCTACATCCTCTGGCGGCGGGTCGCCGGCGGGCTCGACCGCGAGCGGCAGGAGGCCGTGCTGCTGCCCGCGCTGCCCAAGCTCGACGGCAAGAAGGCGCCGGCCGAGCTGGTTCGCATGGCGGGCGCCTTCGAGCACCTGCCCAGCGAGCGCAAGGCCGAGTTGGCCGCCCGCTTCACCGACCGCGCCGTGACGCTGGCGCAGGGTGGCGGCTACCCGGCACCGTGGCTGGTCGCGACCGGCCTGCTGCTCAACCGCGCGCCGCTTTACGCCGGTCCGGCCTCGGTGCCGGCGCCGGGGGAGGTCGAGCGGGCCTGGGACAAGCTGCACGGGCTCGACTGGGGCGACGCCGCGCTTGCCGAGGTGCACGCCCTGTTCCTGCGCGCGGCGCGGGTGGTCGACGACCCCGGCCGCGACCTGCCGGCCGAGCGGCGCCAGTCGATCGCCGCGAAGCTCGAGGAGGCCGGCGTGCCCGCGCTGAAGGTCGAGCCGGTGCGCCACTACCTCGCTGTCGACTCCGCCGACCGCGCCGGCCTGTTCGGCGAGGCCCTGCCGGCCGGGCTGAGCTTCGGTGGATGATGAGCCGCCCCGGTCCGGCGCGGGGGGGCAGGGTCGCCGGCCTGCGCGACGCGCGACGCGATCACGGGGGGGGATTCTGATTGCCACGCGGCGTTTTTGTTAGATGATCCCGCCATCCCATCCGGGCTGGCGACAGCCCGCCGGACGGCGTCACCCAACCACCTGCTGACCCCTCATGAGTTCCACCGCCACTGCCGGATCGCACCCTCGTTCCGCGTCCTCCCGCCACTGGTTCACCGGTGCCGGCGCGTTGTTTTTCCTGGCGGCCGCAAGTGCCGAAGCGGCATGGACGATCGACCTATCGGAGGTCACGTCGGGTTCCTCCACCATCGAGGTTTCCGCCGGCGGTTCCTGGGTGGCGACTTCCGACTACACGAACGGCTTCATCTTCTTCGACAACGTCGGCGACCCGTTCGGATCGTTCTTCGGCAGTTTCACCGAGTTGCACCCCTCGGGCCTCGTCCTGCGCAACGAGACCCAGGACCTGACCTGGACCCAGTTCTTCTTCTCGATCATCAGCGAGGGAACCGAGAACGACGACTTCTACTTTGTCCGCGGGAACAGCGAGGCCCTGTTCACCTGGAACACCGGCGACGTCCTGACCTTGTCGGGTTCGGGTCCGCACAACACGGGCATTTCCGGTGTTTTCGGTCATCCGAGCGGCATCCACGACGGCTACGTGCGCCTGTTGGACAGCACCGTGGCCGGAGCCGAGCTGGTGCTCTCGACCGGCGGGACCTCGGTTCCGGAGCCATCGACGATCACGCTGGCGGGCACCGCGCTGGTCGCCTTGCTCCGTCGCCGTCGGCGCGGCTAGTGTCCCGCACGTCAAGTTCGTCATCTTTCGAATCAATGAGGTTTTTTGGGGTTTCTGCTCGCTACGCTCGGAGATCTGAGGGGGCGCGGATCTTTTTCCCAACTGCAGCGTTGCTCGTCGGTCACGAATCTCGATTCGCTCCCTCCTCACGCCTTGCATTTGGAAAAAATCTCTCGCGTGAAAGACGACGCTCTTTCCGCGCAGGACACTAGCCCATCGCCCGCGCTGTTGCTACCTGCGCAGCGGGCGCCGGGTCGAGTCGAAGACCTTGCCGTCGGCGGTCATGGCCTCGTAGTCGATGCCGGTGCCGGTCAGGGTCACCTTGATCAGGTGGTTCAGCGACCTGGCCTCGGCGAGGTAGGGCGACTTCGCGGCCCAGTCCTCCGGGATCAGCCGGGTGTTCACGCCCCATGACCCGTCGCCGAGGTAGAGGATGCCGTCCTCGTCGTCGATCCTGCCATTCCCGACGATCGGGTGGGTGCGCTTGTAGACGTGGTGGTCGTTCTCGAAGACGGCGTCGACGCGGTGCCGTTCAAACAACGGGCACCACTCGCGCTGGATGTCCGCGGCGTTGTCCTTGACCCCCGTTCCCCAGGCCGGGCGGTGGTAGCAGGCGAAGAGCCGCGGGACATCCTCGCGGGCCGAGAGGGCCGTGGCGAGCCAGCCGGACTGCCTGCGGATGTCGTCGGTGTGCCCGGAATCAAGGCCGATCACGCTCAGGTAGTCGCCGAAATCGAGCGCGAAGCGGGCGCCCTGGTCCTGGCCGAGGAAGAGGCTGTAGAAGAAGGGGGACTGGTCCCGCTTCGGCGCATGCAGGGGCTTGAACTTCGCGCCCTTCACCTCGTGGTTGCCGATCACCACGACCATCGGGATGAGCCGCCCGTCGGGCGCCACCGCGAGTTGGTGCCAGGACTCGACCCAGGCGAGCCACTTGTCGCTGTCGAGGCCGTTGCCGTAGGCGAGGTCGCCGCCGAGCAGCGCAAACAGCGGGTCCTCCCTGCCGGCGCGGGCATTCATCGCGTCGAGCTTCTCGCGGCTGTGGTACATGTCCCCCCCGGTCACGAAGGTCATGCCCTCCTCGAAGCGCGCGGGCGCCGTCTCGAACTCCCACCGCCCCATCTCCTCGCCACGGCGGACGATGCGGAACTCGTGCCGGGTCCCCGGCTGGAGGCCCCCGAGGTCGGCACTGTGCACGGCCATGCCGGTCGCGCCGAGCTCGCGTGAGTCGATCCGCCCCGCGGTCCAGTCGCCTCCCGCCGCCGGGCGGTGGGCGAGCTCGTAGAGCGCGACCGTGGCTGCTTCGTTCGCCGGACCGGGGAGGTCGGCCCGGGTTCGCCACTCCGCCTCCGGGATGGCACCGGCCAGGTAGGCCCACCGGGCGCCCTCCCGGATGACCGGGACCGTCCTGCCGCCGGCCCTAATCTCGAGCCGCGGCCGCAGGGTGAAGTCGGAGCTGTCGATGGTGGTGTTGTGGCCCTCGATCGCGATCACGCCGGTCCTGCCCGCCACCGCCTTGCCGAGCGGGAACGCCTTCCAGGCATCCGCTTCGTGGCTGGTCACCTGCTGGACCGTGTTGCCCGAGCCCTCGACGCCCTGCCGTGCGACTTCCCTGCCGTCGAGGTAGGCGACGAAGCCGTCGTCGTAGCGCATCGACAGGACCAGCTCGGCATCGTCGGGAAGGTCGGCCGGAAGTTCGTAGGGGCTGCGAATGTAGATCGACCGGTAGTTTCCCCGCATGTCCTTGAAGAGGGTGCGGTCGTCGTCGTCGCCATAGCCGAAGCCGCCAGCACCGCTTTGCCAGCTTCCGGTCCGCGCCTCCTCGACCACCTTCTCGATCCAGGTGATCGCCATCGTGGTGGTGGGGTCGCGGTGCCACTGGCAGATGGGTCCGTATTCCGCCGCGGGTGCCCGGCAGAGGAGGAGGATCGCGATCAGGCTGGGACTCAGGCTGGCCATGCCGGTTCCTACGTCCCGCGTCCGGGTGGATCGATCGCCAAGTTGGGTCATCCTTTCAGGGCCGACGGGGCGGGCCCGCTCCCGGTCCGGGCCTGGTAGCCGCGGCTGGTCGTCGGGAGCGCGGAGTAAGGGTGGCTGCCGGGTCCGGTCCTCCGGCGTCCGGCGCCCTCACTCGCGAATGAACAGCGGGTCGAGGCCCTTCGGCTTCCAGTAGCGGACCAGCGCAGCCTCGGTCGCAGCGGCGTCGGGATCGGGTCGGGCGTGCTCGCCGCGCGGGGCGCTGAGCATCGCCCGGAGCTCGTCGTTGCGCTCCTTGCCACCATGAATGTAGTAGTGGCACAGCAGCAGCGAGGTGGCGTAGGGCCGGTAGACCTCCTCGATCGGCCGCATGCGGATCCGCTTGCCCCACTCCTCGTTGCTGAGGGGGACGATCTCGTCGACGGGCGCCATCGCCACTTGCGGCGAGCCGCGGTCGTGGCGCTTCCTGAGGTGGCTGGGGATCGCCCGGTCGAGGTTGCGGATGTCGAAGCGGCCGTTGCCCTGGTGGGCGCAGGCGAAGTACTCGGCCACCCCCTCGGCGAACCACATCGGCACGCGGTGCTGGACGCGGTGCATGCAGAGGTGGACCAGCTCGTGGACGACAAGCGGCTCCTGGGTGACGGGGCGAAGCCCGCTGCCCGGGGTGGAGACGAACAGGTGGCGGCCGTTGAGGACCACCGCCTGGCGCCGCCACAGGTACATGCCGGCGCTGTCGGGGCTGGCGCCGGCCTCCCGGTAACTGGTGGTGGTGCCGAAGATCTCGATCCGTGGCCGGCCCGGCGGAGGGGCGTAGAGCGGCAGGGGGTGCTCCTTGAGCACCTCGGCGGTCTGGTCCGCCACGCGGGCGAGGCGCTGCAGGTCGCGCTCGCCGATGCGGACCTCCGAGTGGATCTGGAAGTGCCGCGTGTGCCACACCAGCCGGCCGTTCTCGCGCGGCTGGGGCTCCAGAACGACCGGCGCGGCGAGGGCGGGGAAGGTCGCCAGCGCCGTCAGGCCGAGGAGGAGGGGAACGCCGCGCATCCGGTCAAGCTAGCCAGGATCGCGGAAATCTCAATCAGCCGGTGGCGCCGGGACGGACTCATCCGGCGACCCCGCGAGGCGAAGGTCGGCGACGAATCGCTCGAACTCGGCCGCCGCCCCGGCGCGGTCGGGAAGCCGCAGGAGGTGGGACGGGTGGACCGTGAGGATGACCCGCCTGGCCAGCTGGGGCGCGTCGACGAGGCCGCGGTCGCGGGTGATCCGTCGGCCCGGTCCGAGCAGCGAGCGGGCGGCCGTGGCGCCGAGGAGGATGAGGACCCGCGGGGCGATGCTGGAGAGTTCGGCGAGCAGCCAGGGCTTGCAGGCGTCGATCGCCGCGGCGTCCGGCTTCTGGTGCAGGCGCTGCTTGCCGCGGGCGGTCCACTTGAAGTGCTTCACCGCATTGGTCAGGTAGGCCCCGTCGCGGTCGATGCCGGCCTCGGCCATCGCCCGCCCGAGGAGCTGGCCGGCCGGGCCGATGAAGGGACGGCCCTCGAGGTCCTCGCGGTCGCCGGGCTGCTCGCCGACGATCATGATCGGCGCATCGGCCGGACCCTCGCCGGGGACGGCGCGGGTGGCGCGCTCCCACAGCGGGCACTGGCGGCAGGCCACCAGGAGGCGGGCGATCTCGTCGCGCGGCGTGCCCGGCGGCGGCAAGGCGCAGGATGGTGCCTGCGAGAGCTCGCGCAACTGGTCGAGGTAGGCATTCCGCGGCTCGCGGCGAAGCGGGCGCGGCGGCGCCGCGATCATGTCGCGGGCTCGCGGTTGGCTGGTCCGGACGAGTTCGTCGATGATCCCCGCCTCGGGCAGGTTCTTCCAGTAACGCCGTGGCATCTCGGCCTGCATCGCCCGGGTCTTGAGGCGCGCCGGGTTGAAGATGCTGCGGTAGTAGGTGCGCCAGGCATCCTCGAGCGAGTCGGCGCCGTCGAAGGGGTCGCGATCGATGCCCGCGCTGAAGGCGAGCTCCCCGCCGTTCCAGTGGGCGCAGCCCCGCGGGGTGAGGATCGACCAGTCCATGTTGGCGAAGCGCTTGCGGAAGAACGGGGCCGCCGCCTCGACGATGAAGTGGTCGGGTTCGAACCAGGCGGCGAAGCGCTCGCGTCCGCTGTCATCCTCGCCGAGCTTCCGGAAGCGGACGAAGGCGTGCATCTTGTGGATCTCGCGGCGGACGGCCTTCTCCATCCGCCGGGCGCGGACGACATCGTCGTCGCTGGCCAGCGCGAGCAGGTGGCGTCCGCCGTCGCGGGTGAGGCGCCAGAGAAGGCGGTAGAGCAGGGCCCAGCGCGCGGGGTCCCGGTGGCAGGCGACGTTCTCCGCGAGCCCGACGAAGGCCCTCGGGACGGAGGGTGTCGGGCTACCGGAAAGGTCGTAGCGGGCCGGTTCCTCGGCGAGTCCGGTGAAGAGCCCGGCTTCCTTCTCCCAGAGCACCTGATCCGGCGGCACGCCCCCGGCCAACAGACGCCGCGCGGCGTCACGCCAGGTGGTGAAGGAGTCGCCGGGGTCGATGGTGTGCATGGCGTTTGCCAGGGGGATACGGGTGGAGGTCAGAGGTCGGAGGTCGAGGTGTTACCCATGTACTGAACCAAATGTGTTACCCATGTATTGAACCTGGACCGTCCGTTCACTGCTCACCGCTCACTGCTCACTGTCTGGAGCCCCATTAGGGGCGCAGGCACGTAGCCCCGGGGTTCACCCCGGGGAACCCGGATCCCGCCCATTCCGAGCCCCGGAGGGGCGTGGGCGAAGTCCGGGTCACCACAGGTATTTCTCGTCGAAAGGGATCTCATGGACTTCGAGGAACCTGCGAAATTCGTCCTGGAAGGTGGTCTTGCGGTGGTGTTCGGCTTGATTGCGGATGTAGGTGCCGACCCTTGGCAGATCCGATCTGCTGACGGAGAAGGCTCCGTATCCCTCCTGCCAGGCGAACTTGGAAGTTCCCGCGCCCTCCTCGTGGACCCAACCGGAGGACTTTGACTTCAGGGCCCGCACGACATCCGAGAGGGCATGCTTGGGGTGAATGCGGGCCAGGATGTGGACGTGGTCGGGCATCCCACCGATTTCCGTGGCCATGGAGTCGAGCGACCGAATGATCCCGCCCAGGTAGCGATAAAGCTGGGGTTGGAGATCCTCATGGATCATCGGGATTCGCTCCTTGGTCGAGAAAACCAGGTGGTAGTGAAGGTTGGTGTAGGTTCCGGGCATGGCTTGCGGGGGGTGGGAGGATTCGGACTTCGCCTGCGCCCCTTGCGGGGCTCTGGATCATGCGGTGTTGCGAATCCCCGGGGTGAACCCCGGGGCTACGTGCCTGCGCCCCGTTCGGGGCTTTCTCGGTGTCGGGCCCTTTTGATGGGGCTGTGGGGCTGGGGGATCTGGGGATTGGGGGAGCAGGGCGGTTGGGATGGGGTCTCGTGGCTTGTCTTGTTCGCCGCTGACCGTCAGCAGGTACCGGGT
>JAUIJB010000118.1 GCA_030430455.1 Verrucomicrobiia bacterium
CCAGCCGCTCATCGCCCAGCCAGCGCTTTCCAGCCGGTCCGAACCGCCAACCGGCCCCGCTCCGCCACCTCTCCCTAGCCGCTCCGCGCCTTTCCCACCTACACCACCGTGTCGCGGATCGAGTCGCAGGCGACCGGGTGGTCGTCGCCGTCGGCATCGATGACCGGCAGGGCCTCGGTGGTGCGGGC
This sequence comes from Verrucomicrobiia bacterium, assembly GCA_030430455.1. GTDB lineage: Bacteria > Verrucomicrobiota > Verrucomicrobiia > Verrucomicrobiales > Akkermansiaceae > Haloferula. The sequence goes on from JAUIJB010000118.1 coordinate 189, forward strand.
GATGCGGTCCTCGGCGGAGTCGAGCTGGGACGTCAGCGCGATGTGAAACAGGCCGTCGCCCTCGTCGGCGGTCGCATCGGTGGTGCGGCCGATGACGAGCCCGGAGCGCGAGCAGACCACCTCGGTCTCGGCGCTGCCGTGGGGGTCGGCGATGAAGCCCAGCACGGAGCCCTCGGTCACCGCCCGTCCGAGCGGGGCGAGGGGCGTGAAGATGCCGCCGCGCGGGGCGCGCTCCCAGTAGCTGCGGCGCGAGATCACCGGCTTGCCCTTGCTCTTGCCGCGCCGGCTCGCCGGGAGCATCCCGAGGTGGCGCATGACCGAGAGGATGCCCTGGACGCCGAAGCGGATCGACGGGGCGTCGAGCCGCATCGCCTCGCCGCTCTCGAACAACAGCACCGGCTTGCCGAGGGTGTGGCAGGTGTTGCGGTAGGAACCCTCGCGGCGCGGTGCCGAGAGGATCACCGGCGGGGCGAACACCTTGGCCAGCTCGAGGGCCTCGTCGTCGCCCTCGGTGATGCGGATCTGGGGCAGGTTCGGGCGGTTGACGGCCCCGGTGTGGAGGTCGATGGCGACATCGCAGCGTGGCACCAGCTCCTCGCTGAGGACCCGGGCCAGGCGCGAGCCGAGCGGGCCGGTCGCCGAGCCGGGGAACAGCCGGTTGAGGTCGCGGCGGTCGGGCATGTAGCGCGAGCGGGTGACGAAGCCCGGCCGGTTGACCACCGGCACGGCGAGCAGCGTGCCGGCCAGGCGCCTGAGGGCGGGCAGGCGGAGCACCCGGCGCACGATCTCGGTGCCATTGTACTCGTCGCCGTGGATGCAGGCGGTCAGCAGCAGGACCGGCCCGGGCTTGCGGCCGTGGACGACCATGATCCGCAGCGAGAGCTCCTCGTGGGTCAGGTAGCTGCCGGCGGCCAGCGAGACCTCCTGGCGGCTGCCGGGGTCGACCTTGGTTCCGCCGAGTTCGAACGACGGCCTGGAGGCGCGGGGCATGGAGCTGCGGGCGGGGGACTGGGGTGATGGGGCTGGGTTCAGCCCTTGCCGCGGGTCCGGGTGGCCGATGGCTTGGCGTGCTTGACGATGAAATCGATGATGCGTCCGGCGACGTCCTTGCCGGTGGCGTTCTCGATGCCCTCCAGGCCGGGCGAGGAGTTCACCTCCATGATCACCGGGCCGTGGTTCGAGCGCAGCAGGTCGACGCCGGCGACGTTGAGGCCCATGATGCGGGCGGCGCGCACGGCCGTCGAGCGCTCCTCGGGGGTGATCTTGACCACCTCGGCGGATCCGCCGCGGTGCAGGTTGGAGCGGAACTCGCCCTCGCTGCCCTGGCGCTTCATCGCCGCCACCACCTTGTCGCCGACGACGAGGCAGCGGATGTCGGCGCCGCCGGCCTCCTTGATGAACTCCTGGGCGAGGATGTTGGCATCGAGCCCGCGGAAGGCCTCGATCACCGACTCCGCCGCCTTGGTGGTCTCGGCGAGCACGACGCCGACGCCCTGGGTGCCCTCGAGCAGCTTGATGACGATCGGGGCGCCGCCGCAGAGCTTGATCAGGTGGCCGGTCGCCTTGGTGTCGTGGGCGAAGGCGGTGACCGGCAGGCCGATCCCCTTGCGCGCCAGCAGCTGGAGCGAGCGCAGCTTGTCGCGCGAGCGCGAGATCGCCACCGACTCGTTGACCGAGTAGGTTCCCATCATCTCGAACTGGCGCACCACCGCGGTTCCGTAGAAGGTGTGCGAGGCGCCGATGCGCGGGATCACGGCGTCGTAGTTGTCGAGCTCCTCGTCGCCGAGGTAGATCGCCGGCCTCATGCTGGCGATGTTCATGTGGCAGCGGAGGTAGTCGATCCGGCGCATCTCGTGCCCCCGCTGCTGGCCGGCCTCGATCAGGCGGCGGGTGGAGTAGAGCTTCGAGTTTCGTGACAGGACGGCGATCTTCATGGCGGGCATCTGTTTGCTGCGCTAAAGCGGCTGGCCGGGGGCGTCAATGCCATTCCGGTGGCAGTCGCGTGTTCATGGGCTTGTGGGTTCGTTGGCCCCGGCTCAGGGCAGGGCGGCCTCGAGGACCTGGAAGCGGGCGCCGAGCTGTGCCGGGTGGGTGAGGGTCTGGAACTGGCGGACCCATGCCAGCGTGGCCGGGTCGCTGCGGCCCTCGAGCGAGCGCAGCCACGGTTCGGCGAGGCGGGTGAGGTAGCGCGCCTGCGGCTCGAGCCCGCCGGGCCGTCCGCCGCAGGCTGCGAGCGCCTCACCCAGCGCGGTGAAGTCGACGTGGGCGGTGATGTCGCGGCGGCCCGGCGAGTCGAGCAGGTCGTCCCCGGCACGATGCTCGCGGAAGGTCCGGAAGGTCCCCTCAGTACGAGCCTCATGGTAGTAGTCTTCACGGTCGAAGCCGTAGTCGATCCAGATCATCAGGCCGGGCGAGAGGGCCCGTGCGAGTGGTGCGACGAAGTCGCCGAGCCGGGTGCGCACCTCGGTGCGGTAGCCCGCCGGGCGGCGCGGCAGCAGGGCCGTGGCGTCCCCGCCGGCGGGGCCCAGCACGCACCATGCGAGGCCCCCGTCCGGGGCGGGCCCGACGCCGAGCTCGTTCCATCCGCTGCCGGTCGACTCGACGAGGCGGAAGGGCAGGGCGTCGAGGACCTCGTTGGCGACCAGCGCGCCGGGCAGCGGGGCGAGGGACTCCGCCGAGTCCACCTGGCGGACCCGGCCCGCGGCGAGGTGGCGGTCAAGGGTCGCGCGCTGGGCCCGGGCCAGCGCCTCGAGGGGCTCGACCAGGGCATACTCGACCCCGCTCACCGCCTGCGGGTGCCCGTCCTCGAGCTGTCCGAGGATGTCGCGGGCCAGGCAGCCGTCGTGCCCGCCCGGCTCGAGGATGCGCCAGCGCTCCGGGCGGCCGTGCCCGCGCCACCATTCGGCGAGTCGATCCGCCAGCAGGCGCCCGAACAAGGGGCCCACGCTGACGCTGGTGAAGAAGTCCCCCTCGCGCCCGATCCGCGGGGCGCGGGCGTAGTAGCCCCCGGGTGAGTACAGGCACAGCGCCATGAAGCGATCGAAGCCGATTGGCCCCTCGCGGGCGATGAGCGCCTCGACCTGCTGAGCCAGGTCAGCGGATTCCGCGCTGGAGGGGTCGCGGCTCGGCTCGAAGCCGCTGCGGGCGGGTGGCGGGGTCATGGCAGGGCGGGTGGCGGGGTCATGGCAGGGAGGGCGGGAATCCGGTCCCCGGGGCGCGTCGTCCGAGCAAGCGGGCGGGTGGCGGAGAGCTCAAGCGGAAACCCGGCGCGGCGATACCCCCGCCCGTCCCGGGGGAATGGGCCGCCCGTCCCCGGGGGATGCCCCGCCGGTCCCTCCCGCGCGAAGTCACCTCCGGCTGGGCCCCCACAAAAGGGGGGCATGCTTCGAGTCGGAAAAACGGCACCAAGGTCGTATATCGGAATGAAACCGGCGTGAGACGAGGTCGTGTAAGTGATTCTTTTCGAGGAATCGGGGAAAATCCTAGTTGCCGCTTGAAATCGGATGTCTTCGAATTGCACATCCTGAAACTACATTGTATCCACACGACCATTGACAGAAGGGGAGTTGAGCGAGAATAGTTCCCTGCTGCATCGATCCATGAGAATCACGAAAAACCCCAAGCGACCCGGTCGCTCCCCGTGGAGGCGGAGCGAGCACGCCTTTTCCCTCATCGCCGTCGTCAGCATGATGGTGCTGCTCACCCTGCTGGGGGCGGGGCTGCTGGGACTGGCTTCAATTTCGCTGCGCAGCAGCACCCAGGGCAAGGCCCAGGCGGAGGCGCGGGCCAATGCCCGCATGGCGCTGATGATCGCGCTGGGCGACCTCCAGCGCGCCATGGGGCCCGACCGTCGCGCCTCGGCCCCGGCGGCCTTGTTCAGCGATGGATCCCCGGAGCCGAACCTGGTGGGTGCGTGGGAAACCTGGCACTGGAATCCCGAAGGCTCGGGCGGGGCCGACTATGCCGCGAAGCGTGAGGGCTTCCAGAAGTGGCTGGTTTCCTCGGGCGATCCGGCGGAGACGACGGAGGTCGGCTTCCCGACCAGTGGCCTGGCCGACCCGATCGACCTGATCGACCCGTCCGAGACCGGTGACGACGCGGCGGCCCTGCGGGGTTCGCTGGTCACCGTCGATTCCGGCAATGACAACCAGCGCGGGCGCTTCGCCTACGCGGTGATGGACGAGAGCCTCAAGGTGCCGGTCAACCTGCCCTACGACGAGCCGGTCGGAACCGCGCAGGAAGTGGCGCGCCGGACCGCTCCCAAGCACGCCAACCCGGGGCTGGTCCTTGGGGCCCTCGAGCCCGACAAGATCGAGAACCCGCGGAGCCTGATCACCTACAAGACGATCGAGGTCGCCTCCGGGGAGGACGACGCCTCCGACCACCAGCAGCAACTGACAACCCGCTCGATGAGCCTCCTCACCGACCCGGTCCGTGGCGGCTTCAAGCTCGACCTCACGACGCTCTTCGAGGAGGACGGTGACATCACCAACATCCTCGGCGACGACACGCCCTACTACTCCGCCGACGAGGGGGCCCCGCTGTGGAGCTATATCCGCGACCACTACCAGCACTACCGCGAGGTTCGCAACTCGACCGCGGGCGTTCCCCAGGTCGAGTTGACCCGCCGGGAGCTGGTCCCCGGCCGCGCGGGGATCGAGCCGGCGCCCGAAGAGGAGCTCCTGCTGCCGGTCATCGCCAAGCTGCAGGTCGTCTTCTCGATCGTCACCCACTACACGCACATCGATCCCCGACCGCAGTTCTTCAATGAGAACGGCGTCGACGAGAACAACCGGCGCACCAACAACCGGGGTTTCGGGGTTCCCCACCTGGTCTACGACCCGGTCGTGACGATCTACAATCCCTACGACGTCGAGATCGGGCTCGACCAGCTGCGGGTGCGCATCTGGGACCCCCCGGTGGTCTTCGGCTTCAAGAAGCATGACCAGACGCGGAACCCCGACGGGGACTGGCTGCGCCCCGAGTTCGCCAGCGGTGACTTCCATGGCCTCGCCCGGTTCCAGATCGATAACGAGGGGAACCCCAACGCCCGGCGCTACTTCACCCTGGTGCTGAGCCAGTTGCGGGGAGGCTCCCGCCCCGGTGCCCCGATCACCCTTCAACCGGGCGAGGTGAAGGTATTCTCGCCCTGGGTGGAGAACAACTGGACCTGGGGTTTCGAGACCCGCGGCGGCTACGAGGGTCGCGCCTTCTTCGACTGGGACGCCGGCAAGGACTTCGGCAACAACGACCTGGTCCGCACGCGCAACCGTTTCGGCGTCGAGGCCGTGCCCGGCTGGGACCCGCGGGCAGGCTTCCAGACGGACCACCTGAGCTACGCCTCACGGCCCCAGGCGACGAGGTATCAATTCGAGATCCAGAACAACTGGAATGGTGGCTGGCTGGCCATTCGCCTCAATGACACCTTCAGCGTCCACGCCAAGCCGGGCCGGACGGTGCGCGACGCAAGTCCGCCCGACTTCCGGGTCGACCTGCTGGCCAACCGCCAGGTGGACCACGAGCGCGACATCCTGCGCACCTACGAGTTCCGCTTCGAGGATGTCGAGAGCGAGCTGAGTGGCGGTGCCTCGGATCCGGTCATCGAGCGCGAGTTCCTCGTCGGCGACCTCCTGCAGGAGCCCAACGACCGCAGTCCGGGCGGCAAGACACCCTTCGCGATCCTGACGATGACGGCCAAGACCACCATCGACCCCAAGGACATCTCGAAGCCATGGCTGCACAACAACCCGGTGATCACCGGCGGCGACCAGGACACCAGCGAGGTCGGCAACGCGCTGGACACCTACGACCTGCGCTTCGAGCCGATGACCGACTTCAACACCTTCCCCGGCATCGAGATCGACCCGGACACCAACCGCGGCTTCTACGGCGCCAGCGCCACCGCCAACCGCGGGGTTTCGAACGTTCCGATGTACCGAGTGCCGCTGATCCCGGCCGCCAGCCTCGGCGACCTGGTCCCGGCCAACCTGGTGGCGGGCTCGCGGTTGCCGCGGGTGACCCAGCCGCTGGGGTCCTCGCGCGCCCATCCGCTCATTCCGGCCGCCGGGGTGACCAGCAGCGGGCCCGACGGGACCATGCTCGACCACGTCTACCTGCTCAATGACGCGCTGTGGGACCGCTTCTTCTTCTCGACCGCGGCCTCGTTCGAGAGCGAGTTGCTGTCGGGCATCGACCGCAAGAGCCTGCTGAGCGAGTTCCTCACCGGCGAGCGTTCCCTGCTCAACCCACGCCTCGCCCCGATCACCAGCGGCCCGGGGTCGGCGGAGGAACGGGCCGAGGAGCTCGATTCCCTGGGAACGGAGGAGTTCGCGCGGACCATCGCCGGCTCGATGGCGGTCGAGGGGGGCTTCAACATCAATGCCGCGGATCCCGAGGTGTGGGAGGCCTTCCTCGCTTCGCTGCGCGACGAGGCGGTGCTCGGTTGGAGCCTGACCGAGCACGACTCGGATGACCGCACGGCCTTCCCGCGGACGAGCCTGCCGCTGGCGGGCGACGGCCAGAACCTTGCCGACACCGCGATCAACATCTCCGGCGAGATCCGCTGGGCCGGTTTCCGCACCCTGACCGACGAACAGATCACCAACCTGGCCGAGGCGATCGTCGAGGAACTGCGGGTGCGGGCCTCGAACGACGAGGCGCCCTCGCTCTCGCTCTCCGAGTTCGTCAACCGGCGGATCGGCGGCCCCGGCGGGGTCCACACCCTCGCCGGCGCGCTGGACACCGCGATCGAGCGTTCCGGCATCAACGAGGACTTCCACGACATCGACTCGACCGAGATCTCCGGCGCCGGTGGTGGCACGACCACCGAGCTCAACGGCCTGGCCGAACCGGCCGCCCGCGAGGGCTACACCGGCGAGGGGGCGCCCTCGATGCTGCGCCAGGACGACCTCCTGATGGCGCTGGCCCCGATCATGACGGTGCGCGGCGACACCTTCCGCATCCGTGCCTACGGCGATTCGCTCGACGGCGATGGTGGGATCGCCGCGCGCGCGTGGTGCGAGGCGGTGGTCCAGCGGGTC
>JAUIJB010000119.1 GCA_030430455.1 Verrucomicrobiia bacterium
ACCCTAAATCCCGATAAAGCTTTCGACAACAAATGGCTTAACGACCGCTTCAGCGAACTCACTAAACTCGTCACCCGGTTTTGGGCGATGGAAGCCCTGAAAACCAACGAGCGCGTATACGACCGTGCCCTGCGAGATGGGCTTGCTGGTGAAGGGGCTGTCCCGGTGCAGCTTGGTGTAGCGCGCCTGCGAAGGCCGCGAGGGTGGCGCGGCCAGCAGCTCGCCGGCTCCGAGGGCGAGGATGGAAAGGATGATGGTGGCGCGGATCATGGTTCGATGATGGCTGGGTCTCCCGCGGTGTCGGCCAGGAGCGGGATGAACCACTCCTCGATGACCACGTTGGCGTCGATCTTGGTGTCGTCCTCGCGGTTGGGCGACAACCTCAGCGCGGTGACCGCGCGAAACTGGTTGGGATCTTGCAGCTGGCTGAGCCAACGGTAAAGCGCCTCCTCCATCCCGGTCACCTGCATCTCGACCCGGGCGCGCCAGTAGCTCGGGCCGGTCTCGTCGTCGGGCAGGATCGTCCGCTTCTGGACCGTCAGGCCGGCGCTGGTCGCGCGGGCATTGGCGAATTGCTCGAGCTTCGGCCCCACCGGCTCGGCCTCGACCGGCTCCGGCTCGTGCTCGACCAGCCATTCCATCTCGTCGAGCACCCGGGCCTCCTGGGCCTCGAAGTTCTCGGCCTCCGTGATGGTGGTCTCGAGCTGGCCGATCTCCACCGCCAACTCCTGCTTCTTCTTGGCGATCAACGAGTAACCGAAGAAGTTCACCACCAGGAAGATGGCGACGCCGAAGAAGATCAGCAGCTTTTTCTCTCGGTCACTCATGAAGGGTCGGGCGCGGCGCGGCTGGTTGGATCAAAGCCGCCCGGAGCGGAAATTGTCGGTGCGAAGGGATGGATTGGGTCGGGGAAGGCATCACTGGACCTGCGGCAGCTGGGCCTTGAAGCGGAAATCCCAGCCCTTGGAGGTGTTGGTGGCCGGCGGGGTCTCCCAGTCGAGGGTGCGCAGGGCCGGGTTCTTTTCCAGCGCCAGCGAGAAGCTGCTCACCGGGGCCGCTTGCGGCGCGTTGCCGGAAATCTGGATGCCCGCCTGGTTGATGTCGACATTTTCGAGGCGCAGCCCCGAGTTGCGCGGGATGGCGTTGGCGATCTGGAGCAGCTGCTCGACCGGATACTGGTTCAGGTCGACCACCGGGGCGAGCTCGTCCCAGCGGCCGACGTGGGTCTGGTAGCGCAGCACGACGTCCTCGCGGCCGTCGGCCAGCTTGGCCAGGCGGTTGCGCTTGCGCAGGTCCTGCACCATGCCGAACACCATCCAGCCGATCAGGCCGAGGTAGACCACCACCGCCGCGGCGACCAGGGCGAGGTTGCGGTTGCGCTCCTGGCGCGCGCGCCGCGCCGCGCGGACGTCCGCCGGCAGCAGCTGGCTGACCTTTTCCGGGACCACCGGGTCCGGCCGGCTGGCGACCCGCGCCTTGACGCCGAGCCCGTCCTCCAGCGCGCCGGCCTCGCCGAGCTCGCCCTCGGGCGGCCAGACATGCACCGCGGCCGGCTCCACCCGCAGTCCCTGGATCGCCAGTTGGCCGAGCGCCAGGTGGAGCTCGCGCAGCAGGGCGGCGCCCGGGACGGTCTCGTCCTGCGGCGTCGCCTGGCAGTAGAGCAGCTTGCCGCCCGAGTGGATCGCGAACACCCAGCGGTCGAATTCCTTCCACACCGTCACGGCGTCGCCGTCGACCGGGAAGGCCCGCGCCGAGAGGTCGAACGCGTTCGGCGTGCGCAGCGGCAGGTCGCCCTCGCCCGGACTGCGCAACACGACATGAAGCAGGGTCGTCGACTCGTCGTCGGAATCGACCACGAAGCGGTCGCTCAGCTGCCCCGCCATCGGGTCCGGCCGGATTCCCAGCCGCTCGGCGTGCATCTGGGCAAGGTCGTCGAACAGCGAGTCATCCGAACTCGCCGCACGGAACGGCAGGGCCTGCATCGCCCGCACCGGGAATAACATCGTCAGCTGCCCGCCGGGCAGGTTCTCGATCTCGATCGCACGCGACACCTCGCCGTCGACGATCCGGGTGAATCCACCCTCCGCCTCCTGCTTCCAGACCTCCCAGCCGGAGGCGCCCGGAACGAGCAGGGATCGGTCACTGGTCTTCTTCTTGCTCATGGAATCACTTCCTCGGTGCGTTCGAGAACCGCCGGACGCCCCGTACGGTTGCGGACAATCAGGGAAATTTTCCTTTTTGCCCCCTGCACCGAGCCGATGCTCTCGATCCGGGTGGTGGTGTCGTTGACGGTCATGCGGCCCGCAATGTCGGGCCGGAGACTGCCGTCCACGCCGACGAGTGCAAGCGCATCCTGTGCGGACTGGAACGGGGCGTCGTCGTCGGTGTCACGGATCCCGTCGGGACCCCGCACGGTCTCCGGGATGATCGAGGCCTCCTCCGGCGAGGTCTCGGCCGCCACCGCGATCAACTCCGCCGGCGCCTCGTTGAGGTCCAGAAGCCCGCCGCTCCAGATCGTGAACCACTCGCGCCAACCCGGGTTGTAGGCCTCGACCAGGTCCATCCCGCGCACCAGCCGCACCTCGTCGAGGTGGTAGAAGGGCCGGTTGAAGGGCTGGTTCACCCGCCCGAGCTCGAGGTAGTAGTCCTCCTCCGCCCCGTTCAGTGCGACGTTGTCGTCCGGGTCGACCCAGTCGCCCAGCGCGTCCGCCAGCTCCTGGGCCTGGTCGAGTTCGAGCCCCCAGTCGACGAACATCGCCTGCAGCAGCGGCTTGTCGTCGCGCATCAGGATCGCGTTGATGTTGAACTTCGCCCCCTCGGAGACCAGCCGGACCTCGAAGCCCTCGCCGGTGTCCGGATCGAATTGCCGCAGCAGCGGGTCGCTGCGCTCGACGACCGGGTTCGCGCCGACCGCGACGCCCATCTCGGCCAGCTGCAGCGCCCGCGAGCCGTGGACCCGCGCGCTGGCGACGTCGATGTCGAAGGCCACCACCCGCACGGCTGCCACCACCGCCAGCGACAGCACCGCCACCAGCCAGAGCACCGCCACCATGGCGCTGCCGTCATCATGCCGGCGGCGCCTCACGGTCCACCTCCCTGCGGCGCGCCGCCGCGATTGCCGCCACCCGGCCTGCCGCCCTGCCCCGGGCGACCGGGGCGGCCCGGGCGGCCGCCGCCCTGACCGGGCTGGACGGTGGTCGGCGGATTGGCCGCATCATCCCCCTCCCCGCCGTCGCCGTCATCATCGTCGTTCCCCTGGCCCGGGTTTGCGCCGGCCTGGCCGACCGTCTGCATCTGCCGCAGCACGGTCTCCGGATTCTGCTTGGGAACGATCCAGAAGACATGCCGCACCGGGTCGTCGTACTGGGTCTTCTTGTAGACCAGCTCCAGCTGCAGCGGCAGCCGGCCGGCCAGGTCCCAGTCGTAGACCCACTCCATCGTCCGGCTGTCGAGAGCCCGCCATTCGAAGATCCAGAAGTCCTCCAGCAGGGTCACCTCGGCGAAGGGCTCGTCGTCGGTCAGGTTGCTGCTGTCGCCCGACTCCTCGTCGAGGATGCGTCCCTCGAAGTAGCTCATCACCACGTCGAGGTAGCCGTCACGGCGGCGCTGGGTCGAGAGCCGGATGGTGTTGGCGATGCGCTCGGTGCCGCTCCAGTTGAATCCGATCGGCACGTCCTGGATCGTGATGTCGGTGACGTACTGCGCGCCGGTGTCCTGCGAGAACATCTCGAAGCGCGCGTTGCCGGGAAGCGCCGCCATGCTGTCGCCGAAGAGCTCGAGGAAGGCGATCTCCTCGCTGATCTCGTTCTGCTGGCGGACCACGGCATTGCCCAGCTGGACGCTGCCCGAGGCGATCTTGAAGACGGTCCCCGCCAGCAGCGCGAAGATGATCAGCGAGATCACCATCTCGAGCAGCATCACCCCCGCGGGGTCTCTGGAAGCGCGGGTCCTCATCTCCTTGTCACTGCTGGTAAAGCCGGGCGTAGCGCCAGGTCTCGGCGGTTTCCTTCTGCCAGGCACCGTTCTCGTACCAGTTGGCGACCACTTCGATCCGGTACATCTCCTGGAGGAACTGGCCGTCCTGGTTCTCGATCTCGTCGAGCAGGGTGATCACGGTGTCGACCTCGAAGTTCTCCTCGTCCAGCACCACCGTGTTGCTGCCCTCCTCGAGGACCGGGATCGACAGGGCCTCGGTGAGCGCGCTGTCGAGGATCCGCGTCACCTTCATCCGCCGCTGGGCGAGGTCGGCCGCGTCCGCGGTCTTCGACAGCGCCATGGCGAAGCCGGTCGCGGCGATGCCGAACACGCCGAGCGCCAGGATCAACTCCATCAGGAGGAACCCGGAACGTCGTCGCTGGTGCGTGTTCTGCCTCATCTTGAAAAAATCGCCTGGTCGGTCGGTCTGCTCGATTGCGGTCTAGTTGAATTCCGAGGCCTCGTCGGCGATCGAGGCCGTCAAGGGGTGGAACACCACTTCCATCCAGCTGCCGTCCCGCTCGAGGCGGACCCCGACCGGCTCGCAGACGCCACCCGGGTCGAAGCGCCAGACCTGGCGCAGCCGCGGGGTGATCTCGAACCAGGTCGCGTTGCCCCAGCGCTGGACGCGCAATGCCATGCCCTCCTCCATTTCCCACATGTCGCGGACCAGGCCGTCGCCCCCGCCGTCACCGCCCATGAACTCCTCGGCGGCGCGCTCGCGCTCGGCGTAGAAGCTCTCGCGCTCGTCGGGGTCGATCATGGCCTCGGCCAGCGGCATCAGGCCGACGCCGAGCTCGCTGAACTCGAGCGCGTACGGCTTCTGCTGGAGCGTTGCCACGCTGCGGGCCCGCTTGGCCATCAGCTCGATCTCGCCGATGCCGGTGGTCAGCTTGCGCTCGTCGCTGCTCAGGTAGACCGAGGCGACCCCGGCACCGACCAGCAGCATCGCCACCCCGAGGTAGATGACGATTTCAAGGATGGTGAAGCCCGCGGCCGGGCTCCGCCTAGTTCTGGCTGCTGATGTCATCTTCGGTTCCGAGCTGGCCGTCGGGTCCCTTGCTGACCAGCTCATACATCGTCGGATCCTTGCTGCCCGGGAACTTGTACTCGTAGGCCTGGTTCCAGGGATCCGAGGGAATCTCGTCGGCGAGGCGGGTCCAGCGCTTCGGCACCGGCGTGGTCGTCGGCTTGTTGACCAGCGCCTCGAGCCCCTGCTGGGTGGTCGGGTATCCGCCCGCGTTGATCCGATACATCTTCAGCGCCGAGCCGATCGAGTTGAAGTCGCCATCGACGACCGTCAGCTTGGCACCCTCGCCGACCTTGCCGAGCACCGCGATCGCGCCCCCCAGGATGACGGCGATGATGCCCAGCACGATGACCATTTCGAGCAGCGAGAAACCGGCTGGTGTCCGGCGACGGCGGGAACGTTGATTTTTCATGGTTTCGGGAGTTCTTGGCTCCGGGAGGACCCTTACGCGGGAGAAAACGCCGCGCGAATCTAAATTTGTCAGGAAATGCGGGCAATTCCCCGGAATGACGGGAATCCTCGGCTTCCGCGAGCGCGATCTTGGCAATCCGGGCCCGCCCGGCTTATCCCCTTGCGCATGAACAAGGTTCTCATCATCGGCGCCGGGGGCGTCGGCAAGGTCGTCGCCCACAAGTGTGCCATGGTTCCCGAGGTCTTCGGCGAGATCACCCTGGCCTCGCGCACCGTCTCCAAGTGCCAGGACATCGCCGCCGAGGTGAAGTCGCGCACCGGCCGTGAGATCGCCACGGCACGGGTCGACGCCGACAACCCGGCCGAGACCGCCGAGCTCATCCGCCGGAACGGCGCCCGGCTGGTGATCAACGTCGCCCTTCCCTACCAGGACCTCGCCATCATGGACGCCTGCCTCGAGGCCGGCTGCGACTACCTCGACACCGCCAACTACGAGCCCAGGGACGAGGCCCGCTTCGAATATTCCTGGCAGTGGGCCTATCAGGAGCGCTTCCGCGACAAGGGCCTCTCCGCCCTCCTCGGCTCCGGCTTCGACCCCGGCGTCACCAACGTCTTCACCGCATGGGCGCTGAAGCACCACTTCGACGAGATCCACACGCTCGACATCATCGACGTCAACGGCGGCGACCACGGCCACGCCTTCGCCACCAACTTCAACCCGGAGATCAACATCCGCGAGGTGACCGCGGAGTGCCGGCACTGGGAGGACGGCCGCTTCGTCGGGACCCCGCCGATGTCGCGGCACCGGTCCTTCACCTGCCCGGAGGAGGTCGGTAGCTACGAGATCTATCGGATGTACCACGAGGAGCTCGAGTCGCTGGTGAAGCACATCCCCACGATCCGGCGCGCGCAGTTCTGGATGAGCTTCTCGCCGAACTACCTCAAGCACCTCGAGGTGCTTCAAAACGTCGGCATGACCCGGATCGACCCGGTGACCTACCAGGGCCGGGAAATCATCCCGCTGCAGTTCCTCAAGGCCGTGCTGCCGGACCCGGGCGGACTCGGTGAGCGGACCACCGGGCGGACCTGCATCGGCAATGTCCTCACCGGCGTCCGCGACGGCAAGCCGAAGGCGGTCTACGTTTACAACATCTGCGACCACGGGAAGTGCTTCGAGGAGGTCGGCAGCCAGGCGATTTCCTACACCACCGGCGTGCCGGCGATGATCGGCGCCAAGCAGATGCTCGAGGGCGCCTGGCGCAAGAACGGCGTCTGGAACATGGAGCAGCACGACCCGGACCCGTTCATGGCCGACCTCAACCAGCACGGGCTGCCCTGGACCTGCATCGAGCTCGACCCCGAAAATGCCGCCGAATTCCGGGTGGCCTGAAACCCGGCAGGCGGGCTCCGATCCCGGATCCGCCTACCCGGCGTCGACCCGCAGGTCGCGTGCGCTCCACAACTCGCCCCGCAGCGCCGACAGCGCCCCCCTTGGACGGCGCGCTCCGCTCGTCCGCTTCGGGCCGAAGTACTCCCGGCACCTCTCGAAAACCTCCTCGACGAAGCCCCGCCCGCCGATCACCGCCCCGTCGGTGAAGTAGCGCACCCGATGCCGGACCACCTGCGAGATCCGCAGGTCGCTTGCGCTGGAATCGAGTTCCCCTCGTATCCCTGTCCCTCCTCGCTCCCGACCGGCCTGCTCGATCGCCATGCCCC
>JAUIJB010000028.1 GCA_030430455.1 Verrucomicrobiia bacterium
CTTGGCGACGTTGATGGCCATCGGGTCCGCCGCCTCGAAGCGCTGCGTGATGGTCAGGTCGAACATGAAGGGGTAGGTGGACTCGTCGCTGGCGGCCGCCTCGTCCAGCGGCACCGGCTTGAAGCCGGCGTTCTCGAGGGTGCGGACGTTGACCACGATGCTGCGGCTCGGCAGGTCGGTGCTGAAGGCCTCGTTGCCGGTCACCTCGGCGACCTCGTTGAAGGCCAGGGTGATGCCCTCGCGGGTGTTCAGGTCGGAGAGCCGCTCGAGGGCCCCCTCGCGTGCCATGCCGGTGATGCGCCACTCCTTGACGAAGCCGACCTGGGCCTGTCCGGGGACGTTCTCGGGCTGGACCGAGTGCCAGAAGCTCTTGATCAGGAAGCCGCTCTTGTCGGGGAACAACCGGGCGAGGAGCTCCATCGAGGCCCAGGCCTTCGAGCGGTCGGCGAGCAGGTTGTCCCAGTGCTCGATCTTCTTGCGCTTGTTGCCGAGCACGGCGAGCCGGCTGGACTCGCGCTCGGCGGCCTGCTGGTCGAAGGTCCACTCCGGGTTGCGCGCCATGTTGGCGATGCTCACGCCGACCCAGCCCATCGCCAGGACGGTGAGCCCGATGATGCCGAAGCGGGTGTAGCGGGCGCCGCGGAGCATCTTCATCTCGCGGCGGTTGGGGTAGATCTCGGCCTCCTCGCGGGCGATCGGGAGGAAGTCCTGCACGGCCCAGCCCTCGTCGCGGAGGGTGGTGAAGGTGTGGCTGGCGGCCAGCGGGGCGTCGGTCTCGGCGGCGATCCGGGTGGCGGCCTGCATCTCGACCGGCTGGCCGGCGTCGAGGCCGGCCTTTTCCCAGTCGGTCACGTGGATCTCCGAGTTCTCGAAGACCACCTTGAGGTCGCTGATCATGGTCTCGACCGGCTGGTCGGCCAGCGGGAGGATGTGGATGTCGGGCGCGTCCATCTCGAGCGCCGCGGCGGTGGTCGACACCGCGTGGCGCAGGTTCGACGGGCCGCGGGTGCCGCGGTGCTGGAGCGTGCGCAGCAGGCGCAGGTCGCCGTGCTCGTTGAAGAAGGCCAGCACCGTGAAGCGGTCGTAGGGCAGCACGGCGATGAAGGGCTCGCCGACGGCTTTGGGCGCGACCTCGGGGAGGGCGAGCAGCGCGACCAGCGGGGCGCTCACCGCGATGGCGGCGATGGGGAAGTTCTTTTCCTCGCCGTACTTGCGCAGGGCGCCGATGAACTCGCCAGTCCGGCGCGAAAGGGTGACGGCGGTGGCGATGGCGTCGCCGCCGGCGGCGGGGTAGGGGACGAGCCGCCAGGAGTGCTCGTCAGGCGAGAGCGAGGAGTCGTCGAGGACCTCGCCAGGGGTGTCGACGATCTTTTGGCGCAGGTCGTCGAGCGCGCCGGGGTTCTCGAGCTCCGGCTTGATCTCGGTGGTCGCGAACTCGTCGGCGATGTGGAGCACGACGCCCACCGAACGGGCGCCTGCCTGGCGCGCGGCCTTGACGACCTGCGCGGCGAAATCGGTGACCTTGGTCGGGTCGGTGACCAGGCTCTCGTCCAGCTCGGGGCCGGGGAGCCACTTGTCAGCCTCCTGCTGGCGGATCCGCGACGTGACCTTCAGTCCGTCGACCCGGATGTGCAGCTGGAAATCGAGTGCCAGCGGGCTTTCGTACCAGCCTTCGTTGCTGGCACGGCTGGTCCCCTTCAGGATGGAAGAGGCTTGGCTGTAGCGCTGGAGCGGGTTGAGCCCCGAGGGATGTTGGTAGGCGACCAAGGGTGTAAGGGAGTGGGGTGCACGACGGGGGAGATTTGGGGATTGGGAGGGTGGGGAAGCCCCCCGCCGGCGAGCGGCGGGGGGCTTGGAATGTCGGACGCGCCTCAGGCGCGCCGCAATGGCTTACCAGCCGGCGAACGACGAGGGCACGTGGCTCTCGGAAGTCGCAAGCGAGCAGGTCATGTAGAGGGTGCCGACGGCCGGAATGGTCGAGCCGTAGGTGTAGGTGCCGGCGCCCGGGCAAGCCGGGGGGGTTTCGAGGAAGTTCCCCGAGCCGGTGATGTCGGACGAAGCGAGGGAATCACCCACGTTCGCAGCGTTCATGTTCTGGTAGGAACGAACGGCCTGCTGGACGTTGCGGATGTTCATGATGCAGCCGGCCTTGTCCGAACCCCGCTTCCAGGCGCGTGCGCCGATGAAGAGGATCGAGATAAGCGAGAGGAGAACGAGGATAACCACGGTCAACTCAAGGAGGGTCATGCCCTTCGCGCGCTTCGTGCTTTTGATGTTGGTCAGTTTCATGTGTTGGTGTGTGTTTGGGTGTGTCTGTCTTTCTGTTTGGCGGGAGACCGTCGAACGGACCTAGACGATATCGCTATCGTCGCGGTTCATCCGCGCGTTCTCGAAAGTGTCCTCGGTGATGAGCCCCTGGTTGAACAGGCGGCGAAGGTTGCTGTCCCACTCGATGTTGCCGGCCCGGCGGATCACGTCCTCGAGCGAGCGGGCGCCGCCGTCGTAGTTGGCGATCGCGCTCGACACCGAGTCGTCGGAGTTCTGCAGGAACTCGTAGGTCAGGACCCGGCGCTGGACGCCGTTGAGGAGGCCCTGGGAGTGGATGAAGATGAGGATCTCGGAGAGGCGGCTGAGCACCGAGGCGTGGTTCTCCTTCGGATACATCTCGAGGATGCGTCCGATGGTCTTGACCGCGCCGGTGGTGTGGAGGGTGGAGAGCACGAGGTGGCCGGTCTGGGCGGCCTCCATGCAGGTCTCCATCGCCTCGCGGTCGCGGATCTCACCGAGAAGGATGACGTGGGGCGCCTTGCGCAGCACGTCCTTGAGGCCCTGGCGGTAGGAGTGGACGTCGCGGCCGACCTCCTGCTGGGTGACGATCGACGGCGAGGGCATGCGTCGGCCGGGGAACTCGGGGTCGACCATGTCGTCCGGGTACTGGTACTCGATCGGGTCCTCGACGGTGACGATGTGCTTCGGGCGGCTGCGGCGCAGCCAGTCGATCAGCGAGGCCAGGGTGGTCGACTTGCCCGAGCCGGTCGGCCCGGTGACGAGGCACAGTCCGGCGCGCTTCTGCACCGACTGGCGCAGCACCATGGTGGTGTCGGGGTCGATGCCGAGCGTCTCGAGCTCGGGGATGTAGTCGTTGAGGATGCGGCAGGTGACGCCCAGGCCGGAGGCGCTGAGGTGGCCCTGGATACGCAGCCGGCCGGACTTCTCGCCGTTGGGGCCCATCGGGATGCCGTCGCAGGAGAAGTCGGAGACCTTGGTCTGGGAGAACTCGCGGACGGCGGCGTCGATCTTGTCCTCGACGCGGGCGTCGAGGTCGCTTTCCTCGCCGAAGCCGTGGCTGGCGCTCTCGCGGTTGCGGATGAGCTCCTTGAGGACCTCGTCCATGTGCGCCGCGGTGAGGATGCCGAGGTGCTCGAGCTTCTCCATCCCCTTGTTGGTGTGGATGTAGACCGGGCGGTTGGCGCGCATCTGGATGTCCGACACGCCGAGCTCCTTGCAGACGCGGAAGATGACGCCGAGGAGCTGGTTGCCGTTCATGCCCTCGGCGAAGTACACCGGGGCCTCCGGCACGCCCGCCTGGGCGGGGACCGGTGGCGGCGTGTTCTCGTGGACGGCAGTGAAGACGCTCATGGGATCAGTGGACGGAAACCGTGGCCGCTTCCTCGTCGCCCTCGAGGCGGAGGATGGTCTTTTCGGCGGTGTCACGGAGTTTCAGGGTGAAGCGCTGGCGGTCGACGACCTCGGACTGGCGGGCCTGCGAAAGGCCCTCCCAGACGCCGGAGCCGAGCGACTTCTCGAGGATCGAGAGGTGGCGGCCCATGCAGAAGTCGATGATCTCCAGCTGGCGGCGCATGTCGTCGATCGAGTAGTGTTCCTCGTTGAGGAACATGATCTCGATGATGTTGTAGGCGGCCGAGGCGGCGGTCAGGCTGGGGCGCGGGTCGACCTGCTCGCGCAGGCAGTAGCGCATCGTGTTCTCGGCGAGCTTCAGGGCGGCCTCGCGGGACTGGCCGGCGGAATGGCCGGAGGTGCCGAGGCTCGGCTGGACCAGGAAGAGGTGGTAGGAGTTGTAGTTCGCGTAGTGCGAGGGATCGAGCTCGTAGGCGAAGCGCAGCTTCTTCTCGAGCTCGCGGCGGATGTACCACTGGTGGCCCGGGCTCGGCGGGTTCGGGTTGGTGCGGGTCTTGACCGCGCGGGTCAGCCGGTCGAGCAGGGGCATGTCCGCGGTGACCGAGTTGGCGCCGTGTTCATGACCGCAGCCGCCGCAGTCGCCCGCGGCGTGGTTGTGGCTGCAGGCTGAGTGGCCGTCGCCGGCGTGGCTGGCGAGCCCGGTCGCCTCCGCGCCGTGGTCGTGGTCGCAGTCGGAGTGCTCGCAGAGGCCGTGCTCGTGGCTGCAGCCGGAATGGTCGTGCCCGTGGTCGTGCCCGTGCGTGCCGTCGGAGTCGCCGTGATCATGCTCGGTGAGCACGTCGTGGACCTCGATGCCGCCGTGCCAGTCGCGGTCGATCGGCGTCTGGAAGGCCATCGCGATCACCTGCCCGTACGGGCTCATCTTCAGCCCGAGCGGGTTCGGCTTGGCCTCGAACTTGCCCTGCGAGGCGAGTTGGGAACCACTGAACGACCACAAGCCGGCGCCGGCGATGGCGAGCGCGGAGGTCGTGATGGTGGAGGCGAGCTTCATGAGTCCGGGGCGGATCGGAAGGTGGTGCGTGGTGGGCGAACGCGGCGGGAAGAACGGCGGGTCAGGCGATGGCGCGGGTGCGGAACAGCAGGCGCGAGACAGCGGTGTAGAGCAGGAAGATGCCGACGAAGTAGCTGACCAGCAGCGGGAACTGGCTCCACTCGATGGCGCCCATCTTGTAGCGCAGCCGCTCGGTCGGGTCGGCGAAGTGGTAGTGTGGCGAGGCCTGCCAGATCCAGCGGACCAGGGCGTTGGACTCCACGCTGAGGTAGTTCTTCAGGTAGTTGGCGCCGTAGAGGCCGTAGACGCAGGTGCCAGCCGAGGCGATGAAGCCGGTGATCGAGCCGAAGCGCGAGGAGACGGCGAGCGCGAGGGCGATCAGCGGCGAGACGACCAGCGCGAAGAGCAGGGCATACTGCAGGTTGGTCGCGATCCACATCGAGCGCTCGTCGGCCAGCGAGGGGCTGGCGAAGAGGATGCTCATGAGCGCGGCGACCAGGCCGAGCGGGGCGACGTAGGCGATGATCGCCAGCCACATCTGCAGCATCTGGCGGGTGGCCGAGATGCCGGAGGCGAGCATGTACTCGCCAATCCCCGAGCGGGCGTTCTGCTCGCCGGTGCGGGCGGCGACGAAGAAGCCCCAGAAGATCGCGCTGAGCCAGGCGAGGCCCCACGAGGCCTGGGCGAGCGCCGGCTTGAAGAGCACCGGGTTCTCGCTGCCGCTCGAGAGGTAGGGCAGGATGAAGGGAAAGGCGATCACCAGGATTCCGCAGATCGCCCAGGACTTCCGGTGGAAGGTGGTCGAGAGGGTGAGCTTGAAGAGGCGCATCGTCGGGATCGGTTCAGTTGAGCTGGAGCTTGAGGCGGCTCCAGGTCTGGCGGCTGCCGGTGCAGTGGGAGATCCGCTCGTCCTGGATCAGCAGGGCGCTAGGCATCGCCATCGAGTCGTAGTCCGGGTGGCAGCTGACCAGGCGCAGGGTGTTCTCGATGCTGCGGCTCCAGATCTCCTCGAAGCTCTCGCGGGCGTAGGCGTCGAGCCCGCTGAAGGGCTCGTCGAGCAGGAGGATCGAGGGCTTCGACGGGTCGCGGGAGAACTCCGCGACGATCAGGTTGGTCTTGCGGCGGTTGCCGGTGGAGAGCTTTCCGAAGGCCTTGCGGACATCGAGCTCGATCCGCTCGGCCAGCTCGAAGGCCTCCTCGCGGCGGCGCGGAATCATCGCGCGGAAGATGGCGGCCACCGGCGCCTCGTCGTCGAAGCGGAGGTCCTCGGGCACATACTGGATCTGGCCGTCGTGCTCGATCCGGCCGCCGAGCGGGCGGTGCGCCCGGGCGATGGTGCGCAGCAGCGTCGTCTTGCCACGGCCGTTGCGGGCGAGCAGGAAATGGTTGCCGGCATCCAGGGTGATCGACTCGTTGGCCCGGGCAAGGGGCTGCTTGAAGCCGATCACCAGATCCGCGGCGATTCGAAGCTGGGGCTGGGTGTGGGACATGGGTAGCACTCGAACGCTGATTGAGGACTAGTGAAAATTACTAGATATTCAAGGTTAATTAAATAACTCGCGCTCTGTTCTGTTCGGGTTTTATGACTATTCACAAATTACCGCAATCTTTTTTTGAACATTTTCAGGATTCTTTGGTCTTTCAGCTTTGGTGGGGTCTGCTGGAGGCAAAAATCCGGCTGATTTCTTAAGATTTGCGGTCTTGCAGCCGGAGCGCGGGGTTGGACCGGTCCGCGGGGCTCCCGGCCGACTGCGGGTTTTCCCGGAATCGGGGGAATTTTCGTGACGGAATCGACCGGGTTGCTACATAGCGCCCGTCCTTGGAAGCATGGGTGGGAAGCTGACTTATCGGGAATCCGGCGTAGACACGCATCGAGCAGCTGCCTTGGTGGGCGATATCCGGGGGCATGTGGCACGGACCCAGCGGACCCGCCAGCTGATGGGGGCCTACGGGCTCTTCGCGGCCTGCTACGACCTCAGTGCCTATCGCTCGCCGGTGATCGTGACCGGCTGCGACGGGGTCGGCACCAAGCTCGAGCTGCTGCTGCAGCGGGATTTGCTCGAGACGGCCGGCAAGGATCTCGTCGCCATGAGCGTCAACGACATCCTGACGACCGGCGGGGATCCGTTGTTGTTCCTTGATTATGTGGGAATTGCGTCGCTGGATGAGGGCCGGATCACGCGCCTGATCGGCGGCATGGCGGACTACCTCGAAGCCTGCGGGTGCATCCTCGCGGGCGGTGAGACGGCCGAGATGCCCGGGATCGTGCCCGAGGACGTGATCGAACTCTCCGGCTTCTGCATCGGCTGCGCCGAGAAGGAGGACCTGGTGGATCCGAGCCAGGTGGCCGCCGGCGACGTGCTGGTCGGCTATGCTTCCGACGGCATCCACGCCAACGGCTTCAGCCTGGTCCGCCGGGTGCTCGCCGAGGCCCCGGACTGCCTGGGCGGGGAGGAAATGGCGGCGATCCTGCGGCCGACGCGGCTCTATCACGACGTCGTGGCGGGCCAGCGCGAGCAGGGCCTGCGGGTCAAGGCGCACGCCCACATCACCGGCGGCGGGCTGCCGGAGAACCTCGAGCGCCTGTTCGACGGGCTCGGCGCGGACCTCGAGATCCCGGCATGGAACCTCCCGGGCATCGCCAAGCTCCTCGAGTTCGTCGATGCCGAGGACCGCTTCCACACCTTCAACATGGGCATCGGCTGGGTCAGCATCGTGGCGCCGGCGGATGTCGACAAGGCGCTGGCCGCGGGTCCGGGCGGGGTCGTCATCGGGGAAATGGGCAGCCGCGAGGGCGTCCGTGTAAAGGTCCGCGAAAGCTGAGCGATCGATGAGCGACCCCCTGAAGCACGAGTGCGGAATCGCCGCCGTCCGCCTGCGCAAGCCGCTCGCCTACTACCACGACCGCTACGGCTCGGCGCTGTGGGGCTTCCAGAAGCTGTTCCTGCTGATGGAGAAGCAGCACAACCGCGGCCAGGACGGGATCGGCATCGGCTGCACCAAGCTGTCGATGCCGCTGGGCCAGCCCTACGTCCACCGCCGCCGCAGCGGCGACAAGAACGCGCTCGGCACGATCTTCCGGCGCGAGATGAAGGCCTTCAACAAGATGGCCCGCAAGGGGCTCCTCGATCCCGAGGACCCGGCCAGCGTGAAGGCGAACTTCGACTTCGGCGGCGAGATCCTCCTCGGCCACCTCCGCTACGGCACCTCGGGCGAGTTCGACGAGGGATCCTGCCACCCCTACCTGCGGCGCAGCAACTGGCCGACGCGCACGCTGATGGTGATGGGCAACTTCAACATGACCAACGCCGGCGCGCTGAACCAGGTCCTGATCGACCGCGGCCAGCACCCGGTGTTCGGCACCGACACCCAGACGGTGCTCGAGGAGGTCGGCTTCCACCTCGACGAGGCGCACACCGACATCTACCGCCGCTTCCGCGACGAGGGGGTGCCGGGAGGCGAGATCCCCGACCGGATCTCCGACGAGCTCAACCTGCAGAAGCTCATCGCCGACTCGGCCGCCTCGTGGGACGGCGGCTACTCGATCTGCGGCGTCGTCGGCAACGGCGACATGTTCGTGATGCGTGACCCGCACGGCATCCGGCCGTGCCACATGCTGGTCACCGACGAGGTGATCGCCTTCGCCTCCGAGCGGGTGCCGCTGATGACCGTCTTCGAGGCCTCGCGCGAGGACGTCCGGGCGATCGACCCGGGCTCGGTGGTGACCATCAAGAACGACGGCTCGCTCTACGACGACCAGTTCACCCCGCCGGGGAAGTACACGCCCTGTTCCTTCGAGCGGATCTACTTTTCCCGTGGCAACGACCCGGAGATCTACCGTGAGCGCAAGGCGATGGGCGCGGCGCTGGTCTCCCAGGTGGTCGAGGCCATCGACGGCAACCTCGAGGAGGCCGTGTTCTCCTTCATCCCCAACACCGCCGAGACGGCCTGGTACGGGCTGATGGACGGCCTCCGGCTCTACCGGCGGCACCAGGTCCGCGCCGAGATCCTCGAGGCCCAGGCGAGGGGCGAGCTGACCCCGGAGAGGCTCGACGAGCTGATCCTGCGGAACTGGCCGCGCGGCGAGAAGATCGCCCACAAGGACATCAAGATGCGGACCTTCATCGCCCAGGAGAAGGGCCGCGACAAGCTGGTCTCGCACGTCTACGACATCACCTACGGCGCGGTCCGCGAGAAGGACGTGCTGGTGGCGCTGGACGACTCGATCGTGCGCGGCACCACGCTGAAGAAGTCGATCCTCAAGATCCTCGCGCGCACCAACCCGCGGAAGATCGTGGTCTGCTCGACCGCGCCGCAGATCCGCTACCCGGACTGCTACGGCATCGACATGTCCGAGCTCGGCAAGTTCATCGCCTTCCAGGCCGCCGTCGCGATGCTGCGCAAGTCGGGCCGGCAGTCGCTGCTCGACCGGATCTACGATGAGTGCCGTAGTGAGCTCGCCAAGCCGCTGGGCGGCATGGTCAACCGCGTGAAGGAGGTCTACGAGCCGTTCACGGCGGAGGAGATCTCCGCCGAGATCAGCCGGATGGTGGCGCCCGAGGACGGCTCGTGGCACGGCAAGGTCGAGGTCATCTTCCAGACCATCGAGGACCTCCACGCCTCGATCAAGGGCGAGTGCGGCGACTGGTACTTCACCGGCGACTACCCGACCGCGGGCGGCTTCGCGATCGTCAACGCGGCCTACGTGCGCTGGTACGAGGGGGTCGGCGGGCGCAGCTACGACCTGCCGCTTTGAGCGGGGCGGAGGGCGGAGGGCCCGGGGGGCGCCTAGAGCTTGGTCTTGTGGAGGACCGAGGAGGGCAGGCTGCGGACCACGGTCATGACGCCGGCCCACCAGCCGGGCAGGTAGGCGGTCGGCTTGCCGGAGCGCACCGCCTTCCAGCCGAGGCGGCCGACCTTCGAGGCGGGCGAGAACAGCGGGCCCTTGGGCAGGTCGGCGGTCATCGGCGTGTCGGTCATGCCGGGCTTGAGCAGGCTGACGTGGATGGCCTGGCGCTCGGCGAAGCGGTGCTGCAGGCCGGCCATGAAGGCGGCGATGCCGGCCTTGGCGGAGCCGTAGAGGAAGTTCGAGGCGCGGCCGCGGTCGCCGGCGACCGATCCGATCACCGCCAGGCGGCCGTGGCCCTGGCGGTCGAGGATTTCGGCGCAGGCGGCGGCGATCACCGCCTGGCTGGTGAAGTTGACCCCGATCTCGCGGGCGATCGCGGCGCCCTCGCCGAGGCTGCGGTCCTGGTCGGGGAGGGAGCCGTGGGCGACCAGGAAGAGGTCCCAGGTCGGGCCGTCGAGCTCGGCCTTCCAGTCGTGCTCGAAGTCGAGGAAGTCGGCGGTGCGGACGGTGCAGGTGGCGCCGCGGGCGCGGAGGTCGGCGGCGGTGGCCTCGAGGCGGGACTCGTCGCGGCCGAAGAGCAGCAGCTCGGCCTCGTGGTCCTCGCAGAGGGCGCGGAGGAACTCGCTGGCGATCGCGGAGGTGGCGCCGAAGACGGCGGCTCGGTAGACGGGTTGGTTCATGGCTGGGATGGGCTGGGGATCCGGGATGGCCGGGCGGCGAAGGCGTGGCGCTTGTCGAGCTGGTACTTCGCGACGTAGCCGATGGTGAGGCCGGTGAGGGCGCCGAGGTACTTCGCCCCGGGCCACGCCGGCATGGCGAGGTGGAAGCCGATCTGGAAGCCCCAGAAGACCGCCGTGGTCAGCACCCCGGTGAGGGCGTAGAGCAGGAAGCTGCGACCGATCTCGCTGGCGCGGACGAGGTGGTCGGCGCGGAAGATGTGGTGCTTGTCGAGGAGGTACTTCACGACCAGGCCCGCGCCGGTCCCCGCCGCGAGGGCGAGCCAGAAGCCGGCCGCCGCCGGCGTCACCGCGGTCACCGCCGCCTGCACCCCGAGGTTGGTGGCGATGGCGACGACGGCGAAGAGGGTGTAGAGCAGGGCGGTCTTCACGGGTTCATGCGTTTCCAGAAGTCCGAGGTGAAGCCCGGGTCGACGTGGCGGCGGAATTCCTCCAGGCGCGGGTAGCCGGCGGCGAAGTCGGCCGGGCTCATGCGCGCGTCCTTGGCCGGGTAGAGCCGGCCGCCGGCCTCGCGGACGATGCGGTCGAGCTGGCTGAACAGGTCGAGGGTCCGCCGGCCGCGGTTCGGGAAGTCGAGGGCCAGCGTGAGCCCGGCGAAGGGAAACGAGAGCATGCCCGGCGAGGCGACCCCGCCGAAGGACTTGAGCACCGCCAGGAAGGAGCCCTGGCGGGCGGCGGCGATGGCCTCGAGCATGGCCCGCACCGGCCCGATGCCCGCGGCCGCCGGCACGACCGACTGGTACTGGTAGAAGCCGCGCTTGCCGTAGATGCGGTTCCACTCGTGGACCGAGTCGAGCGGGTGGAAGAAGGGCGAATAGTGCTGGACCAGGCGCTTCGACTTGCCGGGGAAGCGGTTGTGGTAGGTCTGGTTGAAGAGCCGGATGCTCAGCGGGTTGAGGGCGAAGCCCGGAAAGTCGAGCGGGACCGTCGGCCCGCCCTCCGCGTGGGGCTGCAGGTCGCCCGACTCGGCCCAGTTGCCGCGAATGAAGATGCCGCGGCCGACGTGCTCGGCGCGGGCGAGGCAGTCGATCCACGCCACGGTGTGCTCCCACCCGTCGCCCGACTCGGTGGAGAGTTCGGCGAACTCGTCGAGGTTCTCGAAGCGGATCAACTCGACGTCGAGCGAGGCCGAGCGGATCGGCACGAGCTGGACCTCGGCACGGGTGATCATGCCGGTCAGGCCGAGCCCGCCGATCGTTGCCGCGTGGAGTTCCTCGCCGCTCGAGGTGATCGTCCGCGAGCCGTCCGAGCGCATCAGCTCGAGCCGCGGCACGTGGTTACCGAAGCAGCCGACGCGGTGGTGGTTCTTGCCGTGCACGTCGTTGGCGATGGCGCCGCCGAGGGTGACCTCGCGGGTGCCGGGGGTGGTCGGCAGGAACCAGCCGCTCGGGACGCAGAAGCGCAGGATGGCGTCGAGGGTGATGCCCGCCTCGGCACTCAGCAGGCCGGTCTTCGCGTCGAAGCGGACCAGCCGGTCGAGGTGGCGGGTGTCGATCATCGTGCCGCCGTCGAGCAGGCAGGAGTCGCCGTAGGAGCGACCCAGGCCGTAGGCGAGGCGCGGTGCGGGACCGAGTTCGATCTCGTCGAGCCAGGCCGGCTCGACCGCCGCGGCCCGCGCCGCCTCGAGGCGGCCCCAGGAGGTGAAGCGGCGCGTGATCATGGCTGGCCGGTGCGGCGGCGGGGCGGGGGTTCGATGGGGCGCGGTGGGCTTGGCGGCTTCACGGGTGGGGCGGGTTGGGGACGGGGGCGGCGAGCAGGACGCAAGCCAGCCCGAGCAGAACGACGATCCAGGTGCCGCCGTCGCGGAGCGCGAAGACGACGGGGTCGTCGTGCATCTCGTCGCGGTGGGTGAGCAGCCAGATGCGCGAGATCCAGAACAGGGCGATGACGCAGATGCCCCAGAACCACTCCGGCCGGGTGTAGAGGCCGACGACCTGGGGGCTGTTGGAGTAGAGGCCGAGGACGATGCAGGAGGCGACCCCCGTGGCGATGCCGAGCGCCGACACCGCGGGGAGGTCGACCGTGCGGTAGCCGCGGCCGCCGAGCGCATCGTCGCCGCGGGCCGCGCTGTGCTGCAGCTCGACATGGCGCTTGGCGGCGGCGAGGGAGAGGAAGATCAGGAAGGTGAAGGCGAACAGCCAGAACGACACCACCGCCTCCGAGATGATGATGCCGGCGACGATCCGCGACAGGTAGAGGAAGGCGAGGGCGAAGATGTCGACCAGCACGACGCGCTTGAGCAGCAGCGAGTAGGACAAGGTCAGGGCCATGTAGCCGAGCAGCATCAGCCCGAAGCCCGGGGCGAGCAGGAACCCGCCCAGCAGGCCGCCGCCGGCGAGCGCGAGGGAGCCGAGGAGGACGCGCTGGATGCTGGTCTTGCCCGAGGCGGCGAGCCGCCTGCGCTTGCGCGGGTGGGCGCGGTCGTGGTCGAGGTCGAGCAGGTCGTTCCACAGGTAGGTGCCGGAGGCGCACAGGCTCATCGCCAGGAAGGCGGCGAGCAGGCCGGCGAGCTGCCAGACGGTGTGGAAGTGGTGCCCGGCGAGGAAGGGCAGGGCGATGAGCAGGTTCTTGCTCCACTGGTGGACCCGGATGCCGCGGAGCCAGTCGCGCCAGCCGGTCATGTTGGTGCAGAAGCTCCGGTCGACATCGTACTTCCGTGCCAGGTCGTCGAGCCGGCGGGTCGAGTGGTTGACGGTGATCGCCTTGCGGGCGTGGTCCCAGACGGCCTCGTCGGCACGCGAGTCGCCGGCGTAGTCGAAGCCCTTCTCGCCGAAGCGCTCGACGAGCACCCGCGCCTTGGCCTCGCCCTTGAGGTTGAGGCCGCCGTTGGAGGCGATGATCCCGGCGAAGGGGAACAGGTCGCGCACCGGGCCGAGCGCCTCCTCGTGCGAGGCGGTGACCAGGTGGACCGGGCGGCCGGCGGCGTGCTGCTCGCCGAGGTAGTCGAGCAGGGCCTGGTGAACCGGGGGCGCCGTCTCGGGCGCGCCGGTCCGCCGCACGACCTCCTCCTTGAACCTCGCCCGGCCGCCGCGCAGCCACAGCGGGATCCGCCAGAGGTCCTGCGGGTGGTGACGGACGAGGCGGAGCAGCCCCTCGAGCAACAGGTCGGAATGGATGAGGGTGCCGTCGAGGTCGACGCAGAGCGGGATCGGCGCGCCCGCCGGCGCCGGCTGCTGGACCCGCGCGGTGCTCATGACTCGCCGTCGCCGTCGCCGGCGGGGCCGCGACGGTTGGCTTCCTCGAGAGCCGCGGCGATGAGGGGATGGCCGGGGTGGTAGCCGAGGCCCTTCTCGAGCGTTTCGATCTCGTGGTCCCGCTGGCCGGCCCCGCGGAAGACCTCGGCGGTGATGACCACCGCCTCCGGGTGGCGGACGTAGCTGCGCTGGCGCAACACCGGGAGCAGGTGCTGCTGGAAGGCTTCCTCGAGCCGCGCGGGATCCTCGCCGATGATCTGGCCGACGCGCAGGTGCGAGTCGAGCAGCGTCTCGACAGCCAGGTGGCGCTTGTCGATCGCGGCCGTGAAGTGCTCCAGCGCCGCGGCGTGGTTGCCGGCGCGGAACTCCACCTCGCCGAGCACGGTGTGGGCGATGGCGAGGTCGGCGTTGTCCTCGATCGACCGGCCGGCGTAGTCGCGCGCGAGTTCGTCCTCGCCGACGGCAAGCATGACCTTGGCGACCGCCGCCTTGGCGAGGTACTGGTAGGGCCGCACCGCGGCGGTGTGGGCCATCACTTCCACCGGGTTCGACCAGGCGCGGGCCCAGGCGCGGAACTCGCTCAGGTTGGCGCCGCGCCAGGCGACCAGCAGGGCGAAGGCCGCCCAGGCAAGCCCGCGGGCGGGGCCGTCGGTGCGGCGGGCGAGGCCGAGCAGCGCGCGCAGCAGGGCGGCCAGCGAGACCGCCAGCCCGATGTTCGGGATCGTCGTGTAGTAGTCGGCATACGGCGTGTTGCCGAGCGGGACGAAATTTCCGGAGGGGAAGGCGGCGATGAGGAACCAGGCGAGGCCGAGGACGAACAGGTTGCCGGGCCTCCAGAAGCGCGCGGCCAGGACCGCGGCGCCGATCAGCAGCAGCCAGCAGAAGGGCACGATGGCGGCCGGGATCGAGCGGTTCCACAGGTAGTTGCCGAGGCACTCGAGGCGCCCCCACGGGGCGGCCCACATGTTGAAGTGGGTCCACAGGAAGTAGGGCGCCGAGGCGCTGATCTTCCAGCGCTCCATGTCGTCGGGGAAGCTCGGGTTGATCACCGTCGCGGTCTTCGCCCCCATCTCGTAGCGCAGGCCGATCCAGGCGAGGACCACCATCGCGACGCCGGCGTAGCGCAGCAGGGAGTCCCTGGCGAAGACCTTGCGGCCGCGGTGGAGGTCGATCATCACCGCCAGCGGCGCGATGGCCACGGCGGTCTCGTACGACAACAGTCCGAGGACGAAGCAGAGGATGAAGCCCGCCAGGCTGCCGATCCGCTTCGGGTCCTCGCGCCAGCGGTCCCAGGCCAGCAGGCCGAAGCACATCGCGGCGGCGGCCACGCTGATGTTGAAGCAGCTGGTCCACAGGGCGACCGTGACGTTGGCCGCGGAGAGGGTCCAGATGGCGGCTGCGCCGAGCGCCCAGGGCGTCGACAGGCCGAGCCGGCGGGACAGGGCGAACACGCCGACCATCGCGGTGAGGTAGGCGGCGAGGGTTCCGAGGTGGAAGTGGAGGGCGTCGCCGGGCGTGCCGCTGACCACCGCGTAGAAGAACAGGTTCTTCACCGGGCGGTAGAACATGAAGGCGTCACTGCCGAAGGCGTCGGTCCAGTTGTCGAAACCCTGGACCTGCTTGATGCTCAGGACGTCGTCGAAGGCCAGCTGGCCCTTCATGGCGGGCCAGAGCAGCAGGGTGGCGGCCAGGGCGATCAGCAGCAGGCCGCCGGCAGCCAGGCCCCGGTCCCTCGCCGGCGCGGCCGCCGGGGTGTTGTCGGTGGGCGTCTCCATCGCGAACACCCGTATCAACCACGAAGCGGACACTTTGGAAATCCAAAATATCCATGATTCCTATGCTCAGCGGGCTTGTGGCGGCGGATTCAGCCCCCGGAGTCGGGGCCCGGGGCCTCCCACCCGGCGCGTTGGCGGCGTGCGCGCTCGGCCTGGAGCGAGCGCACGGCGGCGACCAGGACGACGAGCGCGATCCCCATCGCGACCAGGCGGAAGGGGGTGGCGGGCTCGCTGCCACGGGCGAGCTCCAGCACCGCGGGGGCCGAGCGGGCGGCGGCGAGCAGGGCCAGCACCCCGGCGCCGCCGATGCCGTGCCACGGCGCACGCAGGGCGAAGAGGCCGCAGATGATCCAGCCCCCGCCCAGGGTGAGGGCGCCCTGGAGCAGCGCCGGGTCCTCGAGCCGGGAGTAGGCGATGAAGCCAAGCGCGGTGGTGGCGATGCCGGCGGCGAAGATCAGGCCTTTCACGGCGTCAAGGCTCGGCAGGGTCGGCGGGGAAGGCAAGGCCTTCGGGACCCTGAAGCCGGTTCCACTCGACCAGGTCCGGGAAAAAGGTCTCGAAGGCTCCGGCGAGCCCTTCGCGTCGACGGAGGACGCCGGCGAAGGCGCGGGTCAGCGGCTCGAAGCGATGACTGCGCCGGGCGATCCGCAGGAACACCTGCTCGAGCTGGCCGAAGTCGCCGTAGCGCCCCAGCCAGTCGTCGGCGATGCGGGCGTCGATGCTTGCCGCCAGCGCCGCCGGCAGCCACTCGCGGTGGGCCTTTTGCTCGGCATAGGCAAGGTCGAGGAATTCACGCAGGCTGACCGCGGAATGACGCCGCCACGACGAGGCCAGGAAATGGTCGAAGCTGATGTCGACGAGCGGGTTGGCGAAGCGGCGCAGTTCACCGTCGAACATCCCGCGCGCCCGGACCACCGCGGGGTGGGTGTCGGTGAAGCGGTCCACCGCGCGGTGGCGGACGATCCCGGCGACGACGGCGGGCGGCAGGTCGATCGTCTCCGGTCGCCCGGTGACGAAGTCGCCCAGCAGGTTGCCGATGCGCGAGGCGGCGTGGTCCTCGGCGAGGAACAGGTGGGCGAGGTGGTTCATGGCGGCCGGACGACGATGCGGCGAAGATGTTAGGAGGCTGGGGATTCCGCATGGCGATGGAAAGCTCGCGCTTGCCGCCGGCGGGGCGGCTGGCGAGTATCCGGCCATGCGAAGGTGGGTCGTCGAGGACGGGAGCCTGGTCAGTCCGGAACGTCGGGACTGGAGCGAGGACCGTGCCTTCAGCCATGGCTACGGCGTCTTCGAGACCATGCTGATGGTCGACTCGCGCTTGATCTCCGCCAACCTCCACTTCAGTCGCATGAACGACGGCTGCGAGCGGCTCGGCATCGCTCCGCCGGACCTCGCCTCGGTGCAGGAGGCCATCGCCGAGGGCATCCGCGTGCTCGGCCTCGACGAGGGCCGCGTGCGGATCCGGCTGACCCGCACGGGCGGCCGCGGGCCGCTCAACGAGCGCGGCGGCGAGGACGAGGCCACCCTGCTCGAGATGGGCCCTCTGCCGCCGGTGCCGGAGTCGGTCAAGGTGATCCTCTCGCCCTGGGTCCGCAACGAGGGCTCGCCGCTGGCCGGCATCAAGTGCCTGAGCTACGCCGAGAACCTGGTGGCGCTCGACGACGCCCGCCTCAAGGGGGCCGACGAGGCGATCCTCGGCAACAGCCGCGGCGAGATCTGCGAGGCCGCGATGGCCAACGTCTTCCTGGTCGAGAACAACAAGCTGTTCACGCCGCACTTCGACTCGGGCTGCCTGCTCGGCACCGCGCGCGAGCGGGTGATCCGGCTCGCCCGGCACGCCGGCATCGAGGTCGTCGAGGACGCCCTGCAGCTGTTCCGCCTCGACCTCGCCGAGGAGATGTTCCTCACCTCGGCGACCCGCGGGGTGGTGCCGGTGGCGGAAATCGACGACCGCGCGCTGCCCGCACCGGGGCCGATCGGCGCCCGCATGCGTGACGCCTTCGAGGCCTCGCTGCTGAAGGCGAGGTGACTCAGTCCTCGAAGTAGGTGTAGCCGTTGAGGTTGGCGCGGAACAGGTCCATCACGCCGCGGCGCTCCTTCGGGCTGATGCGGCCCTGGTTGACCGCCCTCTCGGCGAAGCCGCGGAAGCGGGTGACGAGCTCCTTGGGGTCATACTCGACGTAGGACAGCACGTCGGCCACCGTGTCGCCCTCGACCTCGTGGGTGTAGACCGGCTTGCCCTCCTCGAGGTGGACGCCGACGACGTTGGTGTCGCCGAGCAGGTTGTGGAGGTCGCCCAGGGTCTCCTGGTAGGCGCCGACGAGGAACACGCCGACGCAGTACGACTCGCCGGGCCGGAGGTGGTGGAGCGGCAGGGCCGTGGCGACGTCCTCGCGGTCGATGAACCGGTCGATCTTGCCGTCGCAGTCGCAGGTGATGTCGGCGAGCACCGCCTTGTGGACCGGACGCTCGTCGAGGCGGTGGATCGGCATCACCGGGAAGAGCTGCTTGATCGCCCAGGAGTCCGGCAGCGACTGGAACAGGCTGAAGTTGCCGTAGTAGAAGTCGACCAGGCTGTCGGAGAGCTCGCGCAGGTCCTCGGGGATCGACTCCAGGCCGCCGAGGAGCTTCGAGATGCGCGTCATGATGTGCCAGAACCAGGCCTCGGCGAGGCCGCGCTCGCGCAGGGTGGCGTCGCCATAGACGAACTGGGCGCGGACCTGGTCGCGGTAGTACAGCGCATCGTTGAAGCATTCCTGCAGGTTGTCGGTGGCGAGGTCGCGGTTGACCTGGATCAGGTTGACCAGGTTCTGGGGCGCCCTTTCGGGAATCCCCGGGGCCTCATCGGTGGTCTGGACCGAGGAGACGTCGAGGATGTTGAAGACCAGAACCGAGTAGTAGGCGACGATGGCGCGGCCCGACTCCGAGATCAGGTTCGGGTGGGCGACGCCGGACCGGTCGCAGACCTGCATGATCGTCTCCACCACGTCGGTGCAGTACTCGAGGATCGAGTAGTTGCAGGAGGCGGCGAAGTTGGTCTTCGAGCCGTCGTAGTCGACCGCCATCCCTCCGCCGATGTCGAGCACCCCCATCGGGGCGCCCTCCTTGACGAGGTCGCAGTACATCCGGGCCACCTCGGTGGCGCCCTCCCGAATCGCCGCGATCTGCGGGATCTGGCTGCCCTGGTGGTAGTGCAGCATCTTCAGGCAGGCGAGGTAGCCGGACTCCTTGAGCCGGTCGACCACGTCGATGACCTGCGCCGCGGAGAGGCCGAACACCGACTTGTCGCCGGCGGATTCCTCCCAGTGCCCCGAGCCCCGCGTCGACAGGCGGACCCGCACGCCGAGGTTGGGCAGCACGCCGAGCTTGCGCGAGCGCTCGAGCACCAGGTCGAGCTCAGTCGGCATCTCGAGCACGAGCATCACCCGCAGCCCCATCTTCTGGGCGTGCAGGGCGAGGTCGATGAACTCCTCGTCCTTGTAGCCGTTGCACACCAGGTAGGCCTCGGTGTCGTGCATGTGGGCCAGCGCGGCGATCAGTTCCGGCTTCGAGCCCGCCTCGAGGCCGTAGTGGTACTTGCGGCCGAACTCGCAGATCTCCTCGATGACCTGGCGCTGCTGGTTGACCTTGATGGGGTAGACGCCGCGGTACTCGCCCTGGTAGCCGGTGGTGGCGATCGCCTCGCGGAACGACTCGTTGAGCTCGGCGATCCGCGAGTGGAGCAGGTCGCGGAAGCGCAGCAGCATCGGGAGCTCCGTGCCGCGCTCGCGCAGGCCGTCGACGAGGTCGTGCAGCGAGACCCCGGTGGCGCCGTCGTCGCTGCGGTCGTCGGCAAGGCGGACCGTGGCGTGGCCCGCCTCGTTGACCCCGAAGAACCGGTGTCCCCAGTCGTCGACGCCGTAGAGCTCGGCGGAGCGCCCGGGAGTCCAGGAGTTGGATGAAGCGTGGCTGGCGGTGTCGGCCATGGGCGGGAAAAATGCCGGACGATCCGCAAAATGAAAGACCAATGATGCCCCCTCGACCATCCCGCCAACAATAAAAGGACACACCTGTAGTCGCACCTGTAGTCGAATCATCCTTGTGATTGGGATTTGAGGTGGGTAGGGGTTGGGGATGGCGAAGGCGAGGTGGATCGCTCCTTGGAGCGAGTCGCAGGAGAAGCCCGCGGTGTATCACCTGATTTCACGGGTGGTGGAGCGCCGCCACGCCTTTGGCGCCATGGAGAAGGAGAAGTTCCGTATCCTGATGCGGATGGCCGAGAGCTTCACCGGGTGCCGGGTCCTGAGCTACTGCATGATGTCCAACCATTTCCACATTCTCCTGGAAGTCCCGCCCAAGGGGAAGTTGGTGTTGTCCGACGGGGAGTTGCTCCGGCGGGTTGGCGTGCTGTACCCGAAGTGGAAGGTGTCTGAACTGCGGAAGCGTCTGGCGGAGGCGGAAGCTTCGCCCGCCGTGCATGCCGAACTGGTCCAGGCCTACACCTACCGGATGCACGACCTGAGCGAGTTCATGAAGTTGCTCCTGCAGCGCTTCTCGACCTGGTTCAACCGCAGGAACGGCCGGAAGGGGAGGTTGTGGGAGCAGCGCTTCAAGAGCGTGTTGGTCGAGAATGGCACGGCGGCGCGAACGATGGCGGCCTACATTGACCTGAATCCGGTGCGCGCCGGCATCTGCGGGGACCCGGCGGAATACCGCTGGAGCAGCTATGGCGAGGCGGTCGCCGGTGGAGCCAAGGCGCGGGCGGGGCTGGTCCGTGCCTGGCGCGGGCATGAGGGAGTGTCGGGCACGGCACGCGGCTGGGTGCAGGGCGGGCTTTCGCACCAATATCGCGAGATCCTGCTCGGACGGGGGCAGGAGGTGAGGTCGGGGGGCAGCGTTCAGGGGAAGGGGATGAAGCCGGGGAGGGTCAGGTCTGAGGTGTCCGGATCGGACGCACGGGAGTGCGACTTGCGAATCGCGCAGGTGATTCGTCACCGGGTGCGCTACTTCACCGACGGGGCGGCGATCGGAGGGAGGTCCTTCGTGGACGAGGTCTTTGCGGGCTGCCGGGAGTATTTCGGTCCGAGGCGGAAGACCGGTGCACGCAAGCCGCGGGGTGCCCTGGCTGCACTGGCAGGCGAGCTCTGGAGCGCGCGGGACCTGCGCGTGGACACGGGATAGCCGGTGCTGAATGCGTGACCAGGCTCCGGTGGATCGAATCGGGCTTCGGTCCATTTCCTCCGGCCGCAGTCCCGGAGGAGGATGCCGCCCGGTTTCAGGCCAACCGGTCGCGGAAGTCCTCGTAGCCGAACTCGCGGAGGGTCTCGCGGCGGCCGTCGCCGTGCTGCAGGACGATGTCGGGATGGGGCACGCCGTTGAAGGTGGTGGTCTTGACCATGGTGTAGTGGGCCATGTCGTCGAACACGAGGGTGTCACCGACCTCGAGCGGGCGGGGGAAGGCGTAGTCGCCGATGACGTCGCCGGCGAGGCAGGTCGGGCCGCCGAGGCGGTGGGTGACGGAGGGCCGGGGGGCGCCGGTCGTCGCTTGCTCCGGGTCGCCGGCCGGGAGGTAGGTTTCGCCCGCGAGGGTGACGGCGGGGCGGCGGGAGTCCGCTTCGCCGGTGCCGGATTCCGGCTTCCCGACCAGGAAGACCTCGGGCCGGTAGGGCATCTCGAGGACGTCGGGCATGTGGGCGGTGGCGGAGACGTCGAGGATGGCGTGGCGGTGGCCCATGTTTTCGAAGACGTCGAGGACCGCGGTGCGGAGGACCCCGGTGTGGATCGCCGCGGCCTCGCCGGGCTCGAGCCAGACCTCGACGCCGTAGCGCTCGCGGGTCTGCCGGACCAGCCGGGCGAGGAGCTCGCGATCGTAGCCGGGCTTGGTGATCCAGTGCCCGCCGCCGAGGTTGAGCCAGCTGAACTTCGGGGAACGTAGTAGTTCTCCGAATCGCGCGTCGACCGCCTCGAGTGTGCTGGCGAGGTCCTCGGCGCCCTGCTCGCAGAGGGTGTGGAAGTGCAGGCCGCTGATGCCCTCGAGCGCGGCGGGACCGGCTTCGGCGAGCTGCGCGGCGGTGGTGCCGAGGCGCGAGCCGGGGACGCAGGGGTCGTAGAGCGGGGTGGCGCCGGTCGAGTGCTCGGGGTTGACGCGCAGGCCGCAGTGGATCTCGCCGGAGCGGAAGCGCGGGTGGCGGGTCACCCGGTCGCGGAAGCGCAACCACTGACCGGGCGAGTTGAAGTCGAGGTGGTCGGTGAACTCGAGCAGGGCGTCGATCTCGCCCGGCGTGTAGGCCGGCGAGTAGGTCAGCAACTGCTTGCCGAAGTGGTCGCGGGCGAGGCGGGCCTCCCACAGGCCCGAGGCGCAGCACCCGTCGAGGTCGTCGCGGATGAAGGGGAAGGCCTTCCAGCAGGCGAAGCCCTTCAGCGCGAGGACGATGCGGCAGCCGGCGGCCTCGCGGACCTCGCCGAGGATGGCGGCGTTGCGCCGCAGCGCGTCGACCGAGATGACGAAGGAGGCCACGCGGGTCGATGGCGGCTCAGCCCGCGTTGATGGCGAACTTCTCGCGGCGGAACTCGCTGGGGCTCTTGCCGGTGATGCGGGCGAAGGAGCGGTTGAACTGGGACAGCGACTGGTAGCCGACGAGGAAGGCGATCTCTGAGATGCGCGAGTTCGGGCTGAGCAGCTCGCGCTTGGCCCACTCGACGCGGGCGTGGTTGACGTAGTCGGTGAAGGTCAGGCCGGTGGTGTCCTTGAACAGGCGGCAGAAGTGCGACTCGCTGGCCCCGGCGGCGCGGGCGACCTCGCCGAGCACGAGCCGCTGGTCGAGGTTGGCGTGGATGTGGGAAAGGGCGCGCTTGATGACCTCCGGCTCGCGGCCGTCCTCGATCATGGCGGCCTCGCCGGCATCCTCGGAGAGGTGGTCGGCGAAGATGACCAGCAGGTCGACCATGCTCTGGTAGCGCTCCGGATCGAGGGAGCGGGTGGTCATGTAGGCCTTGCGCAGCTGCTCGACCTCGTCGCTCTTGAGCTGCTTGCGGCCGATCGCGTCCAGCGCGCGGTCGAACATCCCCTCCGTCGGGGTGGTCTGGAAAACCTGGCCGGTCTTGAGGAAGGCGATGGTGTCGGCGCCGTGGCGGACCGGTACCGCCGTGGCGGACATGCCGGAAAAGCAGTGGCAGGTGGTCGGCCCGTCGACCTCGGCTTCCTGCAGCAGGCGCTGGTTGACGTCGCGGCAGGCGTGGCAGGCGGCGTCGCA
Source organism: Verrucomicrobiia bacterium (assembly GCA_030430455.1). GTDB lineage: Bacteria > Verrucomicrobiota > Verrucomicrobiia > Verrucomicrobiales > Akkermansiaceae > Haloferula. The sequence continues at coordinate 22,478 of JAUIJB010000028.1, forward strand.
GAGGTTGATCCGCTCGCAGAACGGGCTGCGGTTCTCGTTCTCGTCGTCGAGACACCAGCTTCTGGCGTCCGCGGGGACGAGGCGCAACGGCAGGCCCGTGGCGGTGCGGAAGGCTCCCTGGTAGCGCTTGAAACGCTCGGAATTCAGCAGGCGCTCGAAGAGGCGCCGGGCATAGGCGGTGGATTCTGCCATGGGGTCGTCGGATCGGCGACGCGAGGATGTACCGATTTCCCCGGGAGGGCAAGTTTTGCGGAGTTAACCAGAGCAAGTGAGCCAAGTGAGCTGAGCGGCATGAGCACGGCGGCGAGCAGGGGATTCATGGCCCCGGCGAGGCAGATGGCCACCGCGACGAGGTTGTAGGCGACCGTGAAGGCGAAGGCCCGGTGGATCCCGGCGCTGCGCGAGGCGGCGATCCGGAACAGGTCGGGCAACCAGGCGAGTCCACTGCCGAGGGTGAAAAAATCGGCCTTTTGCTCCAGCAGTGAGCGGTCGGCGACCGGAGTGCCGGTGACCAGGGCGCGGTCGAAGGCGAGCGAGTCGTTGGCGCCATCGCCGAGGTAGAGGGTGTCGGAGCCGCCCAGTTCGCCGAGCAGGCGGGCCTTGTCGTCCGGGCTCAGGCCGCCGTGGGCGCGGGCCGGCTCGAATCCGAGCTCGGCGGCGAAGCGGGCGACCTTGTCCGGGTGGTCGCCGGAGAGCAGGTGGAGGGTGAGCCCGCGGCGGCGCGCCCAGTCGAGAATCGCCGCGGTGTCCGGCCGCAGGGCGTCGTGGAAACGAAAGGCCGCGACCGGATCGCCGCCGCTCGACAGAAGCGTGGCCCCGGCGTCGCCCGCGGCACGCCAGCCGGGCCGGCCGAGCGCCCAGCGGACGCCGTCGACCGTGGCCTCGACGCCGCAGCCCGGCTGCTCGCGGACCTCGGTGCGCGGCTTGGAGGCGAGCAGCCGCTGGCCGCGCGAGCCGAGCGACTCGAGCAGGGTGCGCGCCTGCGGGTGGCAGGAGCCGGAAGTGAGGGTGACGAGGGCGGTCGCCGCCGCGTCGTCGAGCGCCTCAACCGCTGCGGGGTTGTCGAGCACGGGGCGTTCGAGGGTCAGGGTGCCGGTCTTGTCGAAGACGAGTTGGCGCACCCGGCGCAGCCGCGACCACAGGCTCGAGCGCCGCACGAAGACGCCCGTGCGACAGGCCAGCTGGGTGGCGCGCTCGTCGGCGAAGGGGATCGCGATGCCGAGCGCGCAGGGGCAGGAGACGACGAAGATCGAGATCATCACCTGCAAAGCGTCGGGTGTCCCGCCGCGTGGCAGCCAGGCGATGAATCCCGCCACGCCGACGACGATCACGGCACTCAGGTAGGCGCGCAGGATCCGCTGGAGTCCGGGCGAGCCGTGCTCACTCGCGGTTTCGGCGGTCAGCCGGGAAAGCAGCGAATCGGCCCAGGTCTCGTCGGCCCGGAAGCGCGCCGGGCGGCGGCTGAGGAGGATGGCACCGGCCGGCAGGCGGGTGCCGGGGCCGACGGGGACCGGTTCGGGCTCGCCGTGGATCCACTCGAGCGAGACCTCGGCCTGCTCGGCGCCGAGGGTGGCGGCGACGGGCAGGGCCTTGCCCGGGGCGAGGTCGAAGGCGTCGCCGACCGCGATCTTCTCCAGCGCCAGCTCGCCATCGGGCCCGGGGTAACTGGCCGCGACCGGCGAGCGTCGCGCCATCCGGCCGCGGTTCTTCTCGACCGCGATCGTCTGCAGCCAGCGGCCGCCGAGCATGAGAAAGACGAAGGTGCTGACGAAGTCGAAGTAGAGCAGCTCGCGGTGTCCGGAAGCCCAGCCGACGATCGATCCGAGGTAGGCGGTGACCAGGCCGAGGGCGATGGGCAGGTCGATGTGGATCGTGCGCGCGCGCAGGGCCCGCCAGGCCCGGCTGATGAACCAGGCGCCGCCGACGAGCATCGACAGGGTGGCCGAAATGAAGGCGATCAGGCGGAACAGGCCGGCGAACTCGAAGTCGTCGGGCATGCCGAGGTAGTGCGGCAGCGAGAAGCCCATCGCGTTGAGGGCGAAGGCGAAGCACAGCCCGGTGCGGGCGGCGAGTCCGGTGCCCTCCTGGTGCCCCGACCCGACGCCCGCCGGCACCGGGGTGTAGCCGAAGGAGACCAGCTCGCGGGCGAACTCCGGCAGCCGGGTCTCGCCGGGGCGCCACTCGAGGCGCAGCGAGCCGCGGGCCGGGTTCGAGACCGCGCGGACGGCGCCGGGTTGCTGCTCGAAGAGGCGCTCGACCAGCCACACGCAGGCGACGCAGGAGAGCCCCTCGACGCGGCAGTCGAGCCGGGCGGGCCGCCCGGCCTCGGCGGCTTCCTCCTCGGCCCTGGCGGCGGCCTGCTCGAGCCAGTCGAGCTCGGGGTCCTCGAAGGGGCGGCCCTTGACCGGCGCGAGGACGGCGTTACGGCGCAGCTCGTAGAAGCGGTCGTGGCCGGTGGCGTGGATCAGGTCGTGGACGCACTCGCAGCCCTTGCAGCAGAAGCGCTCGTCCTCCCGCGCGGGCGAGAAGGGGGTGCCGCAGTGCTCGCAGGTCGCCATCGCGGGCTAGTGGCAGCAGCTGGGAAGTTCGGCCGGCACCTCGGCGGCGCCCGCCGCCGGGAACGGCAGCGTGTCGTGCAGGCGCCAGGCGAGGACGATGGCGGCGGTCAGCGCGAGCCCGCGCTGGATGCGCGCCATGGTCCGCGGGGTCAGGCGCACGCGCAGCCGGTGGAACTGCGACTGGGCGAGCCACAGCAGCGGCACGGTGCCGAGCCCGAAGGCGAGGGCGGCCTCGGCGCCGTGGACGGCGGAGCCGGAGGCCATCAGCGCGATGAACACCGCATACAGCGGACCGCAGGGCAGGAAGGGGGTGAGCCCGCCCATGGCGGCGGCCGCGGTCACCGGGCCGAGGCGCCGGAGGCGCAGGCGGGCGCGCGCGGTCAGGCGGGTGAGCAGGGCCGGGCGCGGGATGCGCTTGTCGAGCCCGCTGGCGACGATGACCAGGGCGACGACCAGCGCCCACGGCAGCAGCACCGCCGGCGAGTCGAAGAACCAGCCCAGCGGGATGCTGCCGAGCGAGCCGCAGATCGCGCCGATGACGGCGTAGGCGCCCAGCCGGCACAAGTGGTAGAGCGAGGTGGAGGCGAGGCGTTCGCCCTCGCTTCGCGACATGGTGCCGATGCCGCAGGCGATCGGCCCGCACATCCCGGCGCAGTGCACGCTGGTGGCGAGTCCGATGGCGAGGGCGCCGAGGGTGGTGGTGGGATCCATCGAGGGTCGCTTGAGGGTTGCCGGTGCGTGCTCCGCTCAGTGCCCGCCGGCGGGGGCCTCCACCTGTTCCGGCGCGTGTTTCACGGCGATCGTGATCAGCGCGCTCCAGGCGCCGAGCAGCAGGGCGAAGGCGAGGAAGACGAAGATCCAGGGATGTCGGACGAGCAGGGAGGGCTTGTTCTCGGAGGGTTTCATCGGGTGGGAAGGAGTGGCGGGTGAATGGGGATCACGGCTGCAACGACTTGGGGTCGGGGCCGAGGAAGCGGCCCTTGTGGGTGATCACGACATTACCGGGTTGCCCGGTCACCTCAAGAGTCAGTTCGACCGGGCCGGCGTAGTGCTCGTCGGTGACCACGACGATGGCCGGCCGCAGCAGCTCGCCCAGCGGCGGCACGGTGATCGGCTGGCCCGCGCCGCTGAGCGTGTAGCCCTCCGGGGCGTCGACCAGCCGGGTGGAGAAGGTGGCCGGCTGGTTGCGCTTGTTGTGGAAGCGGACCTGGTAGTGGTTGCGGACCGTGTTGCCGGCGGCGAAGAAGGGCTGCCCGCGCATCCGCGAGAAGTCGGCGGTGTAGGGCTTGGCCTTGCGGCTGGCGGTGAAGCCGAAGGCGCACAAACCGAGCAGCCCCAGCGCGGTGTAGGCGAGGATCCGCGGGCGGACGAAGCGCCGCTTCTGGCCGGCCAGGCCCTTCATCGAGTCGTAGCGGACCAGCCCCTTGGGCCGGTCGATCTTCTCCATGATCTCGTCGCAGGCATCGATGCAGGCGGCGCAGCCGATGCACTCGAGTTGCAGGCCGTTGCGGATGTCGATGCCGGTCGGGCAGACGTTGACGCAGCGCTTGCAGTCGATGCAGTCGCCCTCGACCTTGCCCTTCGCGCCGCGCGGCTCGCCACGGCCCTCGTCGTAGCCGATGATCACCGTGTCGTCGTCGGTGAGCGCGCTCTGCAGCCGGCCGTAGGGGCACATGATGATGCAGAACTGCTCGCGGAACCAGCCGAAGCAGAACCACAGCACGAGGGTCAGGAAGGCGACGATGCCGAAGGCGGTGGCATGCTGCAGCGGGCCCTCCTGCATGTAGCCGTAGAGGCGGTCCAGCGGGATGAAGTAGGACAGGAAGATGTGGGCGATCGCCGCGGTGCAGAGGAGGTAGAGGCCGTGCTTGAGGACCCGCCGCGCCAACTTGCCGGCGGTCATGGGGGCGGCGGCGAGCTTCTTGCGCTCCGGCGCGTCGCCGTCGATGATCCGCTCGATGCGGCGGAAGATGTGCTCGAGAAAGACGGTGTAGGGGCAGGCCCAGCCGCACCACAGCCGGCCGAGCAGCGAGGTGACGAAGAACAGCGAGAAGCCCAGGCCGGTGATGCCGAAGAACATCACCCAGAGGTCCTGCGGCACCAGGGTGAGGCCGAAGACATGAAAGCGGCGGTTCTCGATGTCGAAGAGCACCGCGGGGTTGCCGTTGACCGGGATCCACGGCAGCAGGGCGTAGATGGCCAGCAGCACGATGCCGAAGACCCGCCGCCAGCGGGTCCACCAGCCGCGGACGTCGGCCGGATAGAGGAAAAAGCGCGAGCCATCCTCGTTGATCGTCGTGACGGAATCGAGGTTCGGCTTCTTCGGTGTCGGCGCAGCCATGGTGGATCGGGCGCAAGGTGCCACGGCGTCCTTTGGGGAGCTAGGCATTCCTTGTCGAAGGTCGGGCCGATTTGCCTCGAATCGCCCCGATTCGTGCAGAAAATGCGCAGTGGACCGGCGGCGACCGTGCCCCGCCTCGGATTCCTTGCAGCCCGACGAACGGCTGCTAGGCTGGCCGGGTTGGCTGCGGCGCCTGCCCCGGGCCACTCCTGCGCGAAACCCGCGCCGGTTGGGCCTCACCGGGCACCGAGTCGCCGATGTCGCCGATGTCGCCGATCTCCCCGATGCTTCCCAACCTCCCGACCCCAAGTGATCATGAAAGACCTGAGTTTGTTGATGGCCGCCTTCGCGATGTTCGCGGTGTTCGCCTTGGCCTCCTGTGAGAAGAAGACCCCGGAAGAAAAGGCCGCCGAGGACATGAAGGAAGCCGCCGAGTCCGTTGGCGATGCCGTCAAGGAGATCGGCGAAAGCATCGAGGATGCCGCCAAGGAATAAGGCGAATCGCGCCCCGGAAGGGGCCCGGACACTGCGGATGCGGCCGACATGGCCGATACCGCCGACAAGGCGCCTCCAGCGGGAACAGAACCCGGATTTCCCCTCGGGATCAAATTCCCGTTTGACTTGACCGACCGGTCAACTAGGGGTCTGGGCATGGATTCCATGAGCCCCGCGCGCTTGCGCCTCCTCGAGGCGATGGTCGATGCGATCTGGGAGAGCAGCTATGGGACCAGCTCGGTGGAGCGCATCTGCGAGCGGGCCGATGTCCGCAAGGGCAGTTTCTACCACTTTTTCCGCTCCAAGACGGCGCTGGCGGTGGCGGCGCTCGAGCACCTGTGGGAGACCCGCAGCCTGCCGGCCTTGGCGCAGGTCTTCACCGCCGAGCGCACGCCGCGGGAGCGCATCGAGAAGCTCATCGAGTACTGGCACCGGCGCTCGATCGAGAGCCTCGAGGAGAAGGGCCGGGTGCTCGGCTGCCCCTACTTCAATGTCGGTGCCGAGACCGCCGCGGCCGAGCCGGAGCTGTCGGCCAAGGCACGCGAGATCCTCGACCGCTACCAGGACCGGTTCGAGGCCACCCTGCGCGAGGGCAAGGACCTCGGTGAGTTCTCGATCGACGACCCGGCGGAGACCGCGGCGTGCATTTTCTCGATGATGGAAGGCTGCTCGACCCAGGCGCGGATCCACAACGACCCGGAACGCGTGCACCATCTCGCGGATCCGATCGGCCGCCTGATCGGCGCCGAGCTCAAGCCCGCAGCCGCGGCCATCCCCACCGAATCCTGATCATGGCGAAGCGAAATCTCCAAGCGCTGGTGTGGACCGGCATCGTCCTCCTGCTGGTCGTCACCGTCTGGTTCGGCCTCAAGGCACTGAGGTCGGCGAAACCCGCGGAGGCGGGCCAGGCCGGCGGCGGGCGGCCGCCGGCGGTGGTCATCGTGCGTCCGGTTGCGGAGCGGGCGGTCGCCCGGACGCTGAGCGCCACCGGGACCCTGCGCGCGGTGCGCCGCGCCGAGGTGGCGGCGCGCGAGTCGGCGGCGGTCGACGAGATCACGGTCGAGGAAGGCGACCTCGTCGAGGCCGGTGCGGTGCTGGCGAGGCTCGACCCGCGGCGGCTCGAGGCGCAGATCCAGGAGGGCCGCGCGGCCTTGACCGCAGCCGGGGCGGAGCTCACCCAGCGCGAGGCCGAGCACGAGCGGGCGCTGCGCGACGAGGAGATGATGCGCGGCCTGTGGGACCAGCGCGCCGTGGCCGAGCGCGAGTACCTGGACAGCCTGCGCGAGATGAAGGTGGCGGCGGCGCGGGAGAACGCCGCGCGCGAGGCGATCGAGGCGGCGCGCAAGCGTCTCGAGCTGCTCGAGGTGCGGCTGGCCGACCTCGACGTCCTGGCCCCCTTCGACGGCCGGGTGGTGGCGCGGCACAGCGAGCTCGGCGAGTGGCTGAGCGAGGGCGCGCCGGTGGTGACGCTGGTGTCGACCGGCGAGGCCGAGGCCTGGTTGCAGTTGCCGGAACGCCACGTCGCCGAGCTGAGGAAGGCCTCGCCCGAGGAGGTCGAGATCCGCGTCTCGGGCAGCAAGGTTCCGCTGCGCGCCGACCGGTTGTCGCTGATTCCCGACGTCGACGGCCGCTCGCGGCGATTCATCCTGGTGGCCCACCTGCCGGACCCCGAGCACCTGCTGACGCCCGGGACTTCGGTCGAGGCGACCGTCCCGATCGGTGCGCCCACGCCGCACCTGGTGGTCTCCTCCGATGCCGTGCTCAAGAGCTACGCCGGGCACTACGTGTTCATCCCGGAGGTCCCGGAAGGTGGCGGCGAGGGGCCGCCGATGGCGAAGCGGGTCGACGTCGACGTCCTGTTCGAGCGCAACGGCGAGTCGTTCCTCGGCGAGGGCGAGCTGAAGGTCGGCGACCAGGTGGTCATCGAGGGCAACGAGCGCTTGTTCCCGAACTCGCCGATCGACCCGCGGCCGGAGGAACCGGCCCGTGGGGAGGAACCGGGCGGCAACGCCGCAACCCCGGGGGGCGGGCGCTGAGATGAGGGGACTGATCGATTTCCTGCTGCGCCAGCCGATCACCATCGCGGTCGGGACCCTGCTGGCGATCTTCACCGGGATCCTCGCGATCACCCGGGTGCCCGTGCGGATGACGCCCGAGGTCTCCTCGGTGGTCGTGGCCGTGACGACCAACTGGGAGAACGCCTCCTCCGAGGAAGTCGAGTCGGACATCATCGAGGAGCAGGAACGCGTGCTGGGCGAGGTCGCCGGACTCGAGTCGATGATCAGCACCAGCGCCGCCGGGCAGGGGACGATCCGGCTCGAGTTCGAGACCGGGACCGACATCAAGGCGGCCGAGAGCGAGGTGCTGCAGAAGCTCGACGAGGTGCCGGCCTACCCCGACGGGGTGCTGCAGCCGGTGGTCCTCGACGTCGACCCGGAGTCGGCCGACTACATCGCCTGGATCGGCCTGTTCTCGACCGACCCCGCCTTCGATCCCGGCCAGCTCTACGACTTCATGGACCGCAGCATGAAGCCGCGCTTCGAGCGGATCCCGGGGATCAGCCAGGTCCAGGTCCGCGGAGCGACGGCCTCCGAGCTGCAGGTCGTGGTCGACCCCGTCGCCCTCGCCCAGCGCGGGGTCACCTTCGCCCAGCTGCGCCAGGGGATCCTGGCGGCGAATGCCAACTTCTCCGGCGGCAGCATCCCGATGGGCAAGCGCGACTTCCGGATCCGCGCCACCGGCCGCTTCGAGACGCCCGAGGAGGCCGCCGAGATGATCGTCTTCCGCGACGAGGCTGGCCCGGTCTATCTCGGCGACATCGCCGAGATCCGCAACGACTGGAAGGAGCCGACCTCGTGGGTCCGCTCGCGCGGCCAGCGCGCCGCGTTCTTCAACTACCAGCTCCAGCGCGGGGCCAACCTGCTGGAGACCATGGACCTGCTCAAGGCGGAGGTCGCGGAGCTCAACGAGCCCGGCGGCCTGCTCGAGGAGAAGGCGCGCCAGCTGGGCCTCGACGGGACCCTCGAGCTGGTGCAGACCTACGATGCCTCAACCTACGTCGAGGACGCCTTCGTGCTGGTGCGCTCGAACCTCGTCCTCGGTGGCGTGCTGGCCACCATCACCCTGTTGTTCTTCCTGCGCAGCGTGCGCGCGGTGGGGATCATCGCGATCGCGATCCCGGTCTCGACCATCGCCTCGTTCACCGTCCTGGTGATGCTGGGCCGCTCGATCAACATCATCTCGCTCGCCGGGCTGGCCTTCGCGATCGGCATGGTCGTCGACAACTCGATCGTGGTGATCGAGAACATCTTCCGCCACCTCGAGATGGGCAAGAAACCCTTCGCCGCCGCGCGCGACGGCGCGCAGGAGGTCGGCGGGGCGGTGCTGGCGTCGACGCTCACCACGGTGGTCGTGTTCGCGCCGATCCTGCTCATCGAGGAGCAGGCCGGCCAGTTGTTCCGCGACATCGCACTGGCGATCATGGCGGCGGTCACCCTGTCGCTGGTGGTCAGCCTCACGGTGATCCCGGTGGCCTCCGGCAAGTGGCTCAGCCAGCAGCGCAAGGACGACGCCCCCTCGACCTTCGACCGGGTCTTCGGCTCGCGCTTCTTCCGCATCCTCGGCAAGCCCTTCCACCCGCTGATCGTGCTGTTCCAGCGCGCTCCCGACCTGGCCGCCGGAGCCGTCGCGGCGATCACCGCGACCTGGGCGAGACGCCTGGCGGTCATCGCCGCGTTCTTCGTCATCTGCGCCCTCGGCGTGCCGATGCTCAAGCCGCCGCTCGACTACCTGCCGCAGGGCAACCGCAACCTCGTGTTCGGCCTGCTCTTCCCGCCGCCGGGATACAACCTGGAAATGCTGTCGGAGATGGGCGGGCGGATCGAGGACCGCATCGAGCCGCTGTGGGAGGCGACGCCGGACAAGTACGGCATCGAGACCCGGATGTCCGGCGGCGTGGAGGTCGTCGAGGACCATCGCCAGCCGGTTCCGCTCGCCGACGGCTCGGGTGAGACCGTGCTGCCGCCGCCGCTCGACAACTACTTCCTGGTGTCCTTCGAGGGCCGCATGTTCCACGGCGGGATCTCGGAGGACAAGAAGCGGGTCGCCGACCTGATCCCGGCCTTCAATGCGGCGACCTCCGGGACCGCCGCGCCCGACACCTTCGCCTTCGCCCAGCAGATGCCGCTGTTCCGCGTTGGCGGGTCGACCGGGTCGGCGGTGCAGATCGACTTCCGCGGCCGCGACCTCGACGCCGTCTCGCAGGCGGCGGGGGCGGCGATGGGGGCGCTGCGCAATGCCATGCCGGCGGGGTCGAACATCACCCCGGCGCCGCCGAACTTCGCCTATCCCCTCGACGAGATGCGGGTGGTGCCCAACGACGACCGCCTGCGCGAGCTCGAGATGACCCGCACCGACCTCGGCCTCGCCGTGCAGGCCGGCGGCGACGGCATCGTCCTGTTCCGCGACTACGAGCAGAGCGGCGAGCTCAAGGACATCAAGATCCTGACCCGGCGCGAGCAGGATGAGGCGCCGCTCGACAAGCTGATGGACCTGCAGCTGGCGACGCCGACCGGGGACATCGTCGACCTGCGCTCGGTGGCCACGCTCGAGCGGGTGCGCGGGCCGGACCAGATCCGCCACGTCGACCGCCAGCGCGCGGTCACGCTCGAGCTGACCCCGCCGCCCGGCCAGCCGCTGGAAACGGTGATCGACCAGGTCAACGAGGTCGTTGCCCAGCTCCGCACGGGCGGCGCGATCCCGCCGGGGGTCGATGTCAGCCTGTCCGGCTCGGCCGGCAAGCTGGCCGAGATCACCGAGGCCCTGCTGGGCGACGGCACCTTGGCGGGGACGATCAGCAGCAGCCTGGTGATGGCCTTCATCGTGATCTACCTGCTGATGGTCGTGCTGTTCCAGAGCTGGAGCTACCCGCTGGTGATCATGCTCAGCGTGCCGCTGGCGACCTTCGGGGGATTCCTCGGGCTCGCGATCGTCCACCAGGCGAGCAAGCTCGACCGCTACATGCCGGTGCAGAACCTCGACATGCTCACCATCCTCGGCTTCGTGATCCTCGCCGGGGTGGTGGTGAACAACGCGATCCTGATCGTCCACCAGGCGCTCAATTTCATGAAGGAAGAGGGCACCGACCCGCTCGAGGCGGTGGTCGAGAGCGTGCGCAGCCGGGTGCGGCCGATCCTGATGTCGACGCTGACATCGGTCGGCGGGATGCTGCCGCTGGTGCTGATGCCGGGGGCGGGCTCGGAGCTCTACCGCGGGCTGGGCGCGGTGGTGGTCGGCGGCCTTTCGGTCAGCACGGTGTTCACCATCTTCCTGGTTCCCACGGTGCTCAGCGTGATCTTCGCGCTGCGCACGCCGCAGGCCGACGAGGAACCCGCAGCCGAACCGGAGGGCGAGCCGGCATGAGCAGGGGACTTCGATCATCCGCGGCCTGGACGGCCGTGCTTGCAGCCGTCCTCTCGTCCTGCGCGGTGGGGCCCGACTACGAGGCACCGTCCGTCGAGTTGGAGGCTTCGTTCAAGAACGCCGGGTTCGACGCGCCGCCACCCGAGGGCTCGTGGTGGTCGCTGTTCGACGACGGCGAGCTGAACCGCCTGATCCGCATGGCCGACCGGCAGGGGCCGAGCGTGCAGGCGGCGCTGGCGCGCTACGACCTGGCGCGCGCCGACCTCGGCCTGGCGCGGGTCGATGCCTTCCCGGCGGTGACCGGCGACGGCTACGCGCGGCGCCAGAGCGACAGTGGCAACCGCAACTTCTCCGCGGGCACCTACAACGACTACCGCGCGGCCCTCAACCTGTCGTGGGAGATCGACCTGTGGGGCCGGGTGCGGCGCCAGGTCGGCGCGGCCGAGGCCGGCATGGAGGCGGCCGGCTACGACTACCAGGGCGCGGTGCTGTCGCTGCGCGGCGAGGTCGCGCGGGCTTACTTCTCGCTGCGCTTCGCCGATGCCGAGATCGCCCTGCTGGAGGAAACCGCCAACCTGCGCGGCGAGGCGCGCAGGCTGATGAAGGCGCGCTTCGAGGGCGGGGCGAGCAGCCGGATCGACTACGAGCGCGCGGTCACCGAGCACGAGAGCGTGCTGGCCGAGCTGGCCCAGCTGCGCGCCCAGCGCGGCAGGTTCGAGAACGCCCTCGCGGCTCTGGTCGGGACCGACCCCTCGGGGTTCCGGATGGGTGGCGGGGCGACCCCGTCGATCCCGCGCGTTCCCTCGGCGGTTCCCTCGGACTTGCTGCGGCGGCGACCCGACATCGCCGCGGCCGAGCGCCGGCTGGCCTCGGCGAGCGAGACGATCGGCCTGGTCGTGGCCAGCTTCCTGCCGCGGATCTCGATCGCCGCCGAGGGCGGGGTGCAGTCGCTGCGCACCAGCGACCTCTTCAACGGTGGCTCGCAGCTGTGGAGCCTGGGTCCCGAGATCCAGCTGCCGACCTTCCAGGGCGGCGCGCTGGGCCAGAACAAGAACAAGGCCGAGGCGGCCTACCGCGAGGCGCTCGCCAACTACCGCGACGCCCTGCTGCAGGCCGTGCGCGAGACCGAGGACTCGCTGCTGGACGCCCGCGAGCTGGCCAATGCCTCGGGCTCGCGGCGGCGTGGGGCGGCGAGCGCGGAGACCGCTGCCGGGCTGATCCGCAAGCGCTTCATCGGCGGCGCCACCGACTACTTCGAGGTGGTCGATGCCGAGCGCACCTCGCTGGCCGAGCAGCGCGCCGCGCTGCAGGTCGACCTCGCCCGCGCCCTCGCCGCCACCCGCCTGGTCCAGGCGCTGGGCGGGGGATGGCAGCGCTAAGCTGGCAGGGCCGCAACGGACCGCGCGACCCCAGTCGCGCCCGCCCGCGGCCCATCCTGCCCCAGGTGCGTGCCGCGTCCCGGACCGTTGTTGCAAAACCACCGGACTCGCTGGTCCGAGGTTGATGACCGCAGATTTGCCTGGCGGCCATCTTCGCAGCGCTCCGGTTCGCAGATGATTTCTGAAATCCGCGGCTTCCCCTTCGATGGCCCCAAAGGGATGGCCCCAAAGGGTCCAGCGGCTTCGTTGAGTTGGTCCCGGACCCTATTCCACCACCAGCGCGCCGCTCTCGTCGAAGGTTGCGCCCTCGAAGTCCTGCGGGTTCTTCGCGATGATGAAGGCGGTGAGCTCGGCGACGTCCTTGGGGCCGAGGCTGCCGCCACCCTTGGCGACCATTGGCACGCCGTTGTAGCCGGGCTCGCCGGGAGGGGTGCCCTCGTTGATCATCTTGAAGATCGCCATGGGCGCCTTGCCGTAGGTCCACTCGCCGTCGTTGAGCGGGCGGCCGGGAAGCGGCACCCCGCTCATCTTGGCGTCCAGCTCCGCCCCGTGGCAGGCGATGCAGATCTGCGAGTAGGTGGCCTCGCCGCTGGCGACGATGTTCGGGTCGGTCGCCCACTCCTCGATCAGCACCTGGTCCGACAGGCTCGAGAGGGTCGCGGCAAGGGCCTCCTCGCGCCTCTCCTTCACCTCGGTGACCTTGGCGACGATCCTCTCCTGGTCGGTCCGGTAGTTGTCGGTGTAGTAGTAGAGGACCCAGTAGCCGACGAACCACACGACGGCGCCGTAGAAGGTGAACAGCCACCAGTTGGGCAGCTTCTGGTCGAACTCCTGGATGCCGTCGTACTCGTGCTCACGAAGGACGACCTCTCCCTTCTTGCGGGCGAAGTCGCCGCGGCGGATTTCGGAATCGTTTGAGTCTTTGGAATCGGACATGGCGGGTCGGGGCGTGGAAGGGTGGTGGATCAGCGTTCCTGGTCCTCGAGTGGGAGCGAGGCGAGGCGGCGGCGCTCCGAGGGCCGCAGGCGGATCGCCCGGATCGTGGTGACGAGGAAGACCGTGAAGAGGATGACGAAGGCGGACATCTGGATGATGGTCGCCCAGTCCTCGTAGAAGATGCGCTTGAACATGGCTCTGCGGGTGGGTGGGTCCGGGAATCGGGTCGGGTGGGTGGGTCCGGGAATCGGTGGTCGGGTGTGCCGTGGTTCAGTTGGTCGGCTCGGCCTCGGCCTCGCTGGCCGCGGTCTTGCCGTCGCGATACTCGAGCGAGCGGCCGGTGAGGCTGCGGTAGGAGTCGGGGTCCAGCGGGGTGGGCTCCGGCGGGCCGTCCTTCTCGACCACGCGGTAGCTGCCGAGCTTCTGCATGTAGGCGATCAGGGCGATGATCTTGCGCTGCGAGAACTCGGCGACGAGCTCCTCGCCGGTGGCCTCGGGCATGCCGTCGTAGGTGACCGGGGCCTCGCCCTCGAAGAGCGTCCTCGAGATGGCCGTCGCCTGGTCGAGCGCGGCCTGCTCGATCTCGTGCTTGTCCATCGCCTCGTAGGGGACGCCGAGCTGGGTCTGCACCGCGATCTTCTTCGGCAGCGCCTTGATGTCGGTCTTCTCCTCGAAGAGCCACGGGTAGGGCGGCATGTTCGAGTCCTGGTTCGCCCAGCGCGGGTTGCGGAAGTGGAACCAGTGCCACTTGTTGTCGCGGCGACCCGAGCGGACGTGCTCGGAACCCTCGACCAGCGGGCCGCCCTCGCGGGCGAGGTCCGGACCGGTGCGCTTCGAGCCCCACTGGAAGGGGTGGTCGTAGATCGACTCGCCGAGGTGCGAGAAGTCGTCGTCGTGCCCGGCCCGGCCGTAGCGGAGGACGTCGGGCATCAGCGTGCGGATCATCTGCGAGTGGCAGTTGTAGCAGCCCTCGGAGACGTAGATGTCGCGCCCGGCGAGCTCGAGCGGCGTGTAGAGCTCCTGCAGGCGGCCCTCGATGTTGTCGTCGCGGTTGACGAGCAGCGAGGGGATGATCTGCACGGCGCCGCCGATGATTACGGCGACCGCGACCAGGATGGTGAAGGGCAGGTAGTTGTGGAGCAGCCGCTCGTGCCAGTTGTTCCACTTCATGCCGTTGCGCTTGAAGCCGTGGACCCCCTTGACGGCCAGCAGGACGAGGGCGATGAGGGCGGCCTTGTCGGCGTGCGGCGGGAGGAAGAACCACAGGCAGAGGAGCACGCAGCCGAGCAGGCTGTAGGCGACCGGATCGTTGAAGATCGTCTTGCCGAGCGGCATCTCGTCCTTCTCGGTCTCCGGCACGGTCACCTCGACGGTGTCGTTGTGCGGCTGGCCCGAGCGGGCGGTCTTCCAGATGTTCACCGCGCAGAGGATGAAGCCGAGCAGGAACAGGAGGCCACCGAAGGAACGCAGGATGTACTCGACCTGGATCGCCTTGAGCGTCTCGACGAACTCGTATTTCAGGGTGGTGCCGTCGGGGTTGGTTTCACCGAGCATCAGGCCCTGAAGGACGCCGGCGGTCCACATGGCCGCGACGTAGAGGAGGATACCCACCAGGCCGATCCAGAAGTGCATGTTGGCGAGCGAGGTCGACCACAGCCTGGTCTTCCACAGCCGCGGCGCGAGCCAGTAGAACATGCCGGCGGCCATGAAGCCGTTCCAGCCGAGCGCCCCGGAGTGGACGTGGCCGATGGTCCAGTCGGTGTAGTGGGAGAGCTGGTTGACGGCGCGGATCGAGAGCAGCGGGCCCTCGAAGGTGGCCATGCCGTAGAAGGTCACGCCGGCGGCGAAGAACTTGATGACCGGATCGGTGCGGAGCTTGGCCCAGGCACCGCGCAGCGTGAGCAGGCCGTTGAGCATGCCGCCCCAGGAGGGTGCCCACAGCATCAGCGAGAAGAGCATGCCGAGCATCTGCAGCCAGCGCGGCAGCGAGGTGTTGAGCAGGTGGTGCGGGCCGGCCCAGATGTAGATGAAGACCAGCGACCAGAAGTGGACGATCGACAGCCGGTAGGAGTAGACCGGCCGGTTCGCCGCCTTCGGCAGGTAGTAGTACATGATTCCCAGGATCGGGGTGGTCAGGAAGAAGGCGACGGCGTTGTGGCCGTACCACCACTGCACCAGCGCGTCCTGAAGGCCGCCGAAGACCGGGTAGGAGTGGATCAGCGAGGTCGGGATCGAGAGGTGGTTGACGATGTAGAGCATCGCCACCGTGACGATGGTGGCGATGTAGAACCAGAGGGCGACGTAGAGGCTCGGCTCGTTGCGCTTGGCGAGGGTCCAGAAGAAGTTGACGGCGAAGATCACCCAGATCAGGGCGACGGCGATGTTGATCGGCCAGATCAGCTCGGCGTATTCCTTGCCGCGGGTCAGGCCGGCGGGGAGGGTGATCGCCGCGGCGACGATGATCAGCTGCCAGCCCCACATGTGGATTTTCGACAGCAGGTCGGAGGCGGTGCGCGTCTTGCAGAGCCGCTGGGTGGAGTAGTAGACGCCCGCGAACATCATGTTGCCGACGAAGGCGAAGATCACCGCGTTGGTGTGCAGCGGACGCAGGCGGCCGAAGGTGATGTACTGCAGCCCGTCGCCCTGGAACAGGCCGAAGGTGATGGCTTCGAGGAACTTTCCGTTCATCTGCCACCACGAGAGCTGGGTGGCGGCGATGACGCCGACGAGCATGCCGACGATTCCCCAGATGATGGAGAAGATCATGAACTGGCGAACCGTCTTGTCGTCGTAGGTGATCGTGGTGGTGTTCATACGGGGCGGATCGGGTCTTGGGCGGTAGTCGGAAGAGGGGAGGGTTGGGTGGTCGAAGCCGTTGTCGGGAGGGCTCAGTCCTCGGGGGACTGGTGATCGGAGTCGTCGAGCGGAAGCAGCGAGTCCCGTTCGGGCGAGGAGTGGCGCGAGCGGAACAATTCGGCGGCGAAACAGACGATGAAGATCCCGGCGAGACAGGAGCTCACGAGGATGGTCAGGGCGATTACGTTCATGGTCTGTGCTGCTTGAAGGCGAGGATGTTTGGGGTCGGTGCCTTCAGTTGCTCCGCGCCAATTGCCTGAGAGTGCGCGAATCCTTCGACTGATGTCTGGGCGTCTAGCCATTCGCTGGCAAGATTTGCAAGCAGGATTGGCATCGATTGCTCGCCGGGTGCCGAGCCCGAGTCGGTGCGCAGGCTGATGCACGAGGACCCGCGATCGACGCCCAGGTGGAGCACCCGGGGTTTGTCGCGGAGCGCCTCGGCGGCGGCGGGGTCGTGGATGACGGCATCGCCGCGCGAGGCGATGACACGAATGATCCGCCGCAGGCCTTCCGGCCGGGTGGCCCGGTTCTCCGCCTCGTCGGACACCCCGAGAAGGTCACGGCTGGCCGGGTCGTTGGCGATCGAGAGGATTTCCTCGGCGCCGAAGGACAGCCAGCGGGTCTGGCCGTCGTCGCGGCACACGTTCAACTGCCGGCAGAGGTGGTTGCAGGCCGTCCGGTCGAGGCCGGTGGCATGCAGGGTCCAGCGCGGGGTCGGGTTGGACTCGAGCTGGAAGAGCCATCGGTAGAAGGCGGGGAGAAAGCTGCTGTAATTTGAGATGCCCGCGTCCATGATGGGGAGGATGGAAGGAACCGCGCGGTCTGCTCCGCCAATTCCCGCTTAGGATGTGCGAATCCTGTGGAGTGTGGGGAATTGTCGATCGACGCCCGTGCGGAAGCTTCGCAGGCTTGGGGCGGGCATGAATCCGTGGTCGAAATGGAGTGGCTTCCGGGTCCGCGGATGGACGACGCGGATCCTGCGCCTTCTGCTGGCCGGCGGGATCGTGGCCTGGCTGGTGGCGGGTGTTCCGGCCGCGGCGACCGAGGGGCAACTGGCGGCGGCGGGCGATCCCGCGGCGGGCCCCGGGCTGGGTGGTGCGGGACATCCGCCGGTGAAGCTCGAGATCCGCTTTGCCGAGGGTCCGGCGGCGGAGGTGGTTCTGGTGTGGGGGATCGACGGCTGGTTGCCACCGCCGGTCGAGGGTCGACCGGAGGGGTCGACGATCCGCCGCCGGGTGCTGCACTCGCCGATGCTGCCGGTCGGCGGAGCCCACCGGGTGGTGATCGAGGTGCCGCAGGGCTCGCGGGTCGACTACGGCTTCCTCGTCACCCCGCCGGGCGATGCCGTCGCCAGCCCGGTCTGGCGGGAGTCCCCGACCGGCGGGCCGCTGGTGGCGGAGCGCGATCGGGTGATCGTCCACGGGCCGGCGCGCTCGGGGCAGCCGGAGTGGCTGCGGTGGCTGTGGGCTGTGGGCGCGGTGGCGTGCCTCGTGGTCAGTTGGCGGCGCCGGTGCCGGCCCCTGTCACGGAATGCCTTTCTCGACATCGATCCCTCGCCCGTGGGGGTGGCGAAGGTTTCCGCCGGACTCGCCTTGGCGGTGGTGGCCGTCCTGCTCGGTGCCTGGGCTTTCGCGCGGGTGGGTCTGGCGGCCGGCGGCACGGTTCCCGGCGGAATCCGTGCCGGCCTCGCGCTGTTCGATCCCTGGATCGCCACGGGGCTCCCGGCTTGGTTCTCCGCCGCGCTCATGGTGCTCGCCGCGGTGACCTGCATCGCATGCTTCCTGCTCGACCAGGCCCGCGGGACGGGGCGCTTCGGCCGCTGGCTGTGCTGGGGCTGGATCGCCATGGCCGCCGGCTTCCTGATGATGTCGGGAAGTGCGCCGGGGTCCTGGGCCGATGCGGGCTCGGCTGGCTTCAGCCGGCTCGGCTGGCCGGGAAAGGTGGTGGCGGTGGCGGCCCTGCTGGTCCTGCTTCTGTTCGGCGGCCACCTGCGGCGCGACCGGCTCCCCGCCTTGCTCACCCTGTTCGGTGCCGCTTGCTTCATCGCGCCGCTGGGGGTCGCCTCCGCCGCGGTGACCTCGGGGGGAGAGCTGGCGTTCCGCCAGGTGCTCATCGGGAGGTGGGGCGAGATGTCCGGGAGCCTCGCCTTCGCGATCGCCGCGATGACCTACCTGAGCCGAGGGGGCGGCTTTCGCCTCCACTTCGAACTGGCCTCCGGCTGGACCTTCGTCGTCGTGGTGGCGGGTGCCTTCGTGCTCGCCTGGATCGCGGTCCACGGAGGGATTCCCGGGGTCGGGATCCCAGTCCCCCAGGCGTGGTTCCCGGCCACTCTCGCGGTGGTCGCCGCTGTCGCCTGCTACTACCTCCATCGCGGATTCCGCATGCTCGGGGAGTCCGTCCGGGCGCGGGTCTTCGCCGGGTGGGCGGTCGTCGCCGTGGCGATGTCGATGACCTGCGGCGTCGGGCTGCGATCCTGGGTGGCCGGCTCGGGGCTGGCGGCGGTGGTCGACGCGACCCTCGCGCTGGTCGTGGTCGTGGCCGCGGTCGCCGGGTGTGGCGTGGTCGCACGGCCCGCCTACGGTCTCGGCGCGGCGGTCTGGCTGGTGGCCTCGGGGGAGTTGCTCCGGCCCGGGCCGGACGCCTCCGGCTGGGGCCTGCTGGTCCTCACCGCCGGGATGTGGGGGATGCTGGTCCCGCCGGTCGTCCAGCTGGCGGTGTCCATGCGGGAGGCCGAGGCCGCCGATGGCACGCTGCGCCTCGTCAGGCGCCGGATCCGCCGGGTCGCCTCATAAAACCGACCTCGATCAAAGATGAAATCAAACTGGCAGACAAATAATAGGACACACCTCCAATCGGATTTGTTCTTGATGGGGGGATGCGGGGTGGGTAGGGGTGGGGCATGGCGAGGGCGCGGTGGATTGCTCCGTGGAGCGAGTCGGGGGTCAAACCGGCGGTTTATCACCTGATCTCACGGGTGGTGGAGCGGCGCTTCGCCTTCGGGGCGGAGGAAAAGGAGAAGTTCCGCACCCTGATGCGCATGACCGAGAACTTCACCGGTTGCCGGGTGCTGAGCTACTGCGTCATGTCCAACCACTTCCACATCCTGCTGGAAGTCCCGCCCAAGGGTGCCCTGGTGCTTTCCGACGAGGACCTGCTGCGCCGCGTCGCGGTGTTTTACCCGAAGTGGAAGGTCGCCGAGCTGAGGGAACGGCTCGCGGCGGCAGCGGACTCGCCCGCGCTGCACACGGAGCTGGTCGAGGCCTACGCCTATCGGATGCACGACCTCAGCGAGTTCATGAAGATGCTGCTGCAGCGCTTTTCGAGCTGGTTCAACCGCCGGCACGAGCGTCGCGGACGGCTGT
>JAUIJB010000029.1 GCA_030430455.1 Verrucomicrobiia bacterium
AGCGCGAGGAAGCCCTGCTGCGCAAGCTTATCGGCATGAACGAGGGCCGCCTCCCGGAGAAGTCGATCCGGGCGATCTACCGCGAGATCATGTCGGCCGCGCTGGCGCTCGAGGAGGATCTCAAGATCGCCTACCTCGGCCCCGAGGGCACCTGGACCCACCAGGCCGCGATCAAGAAATTCGGCCACTCGGTCGCCTACACCGCCCAGCCGAACTTCGCCGAGGTCTTCGACCAGGTCAGCCGCCGCCGTGCCGACTACGGGGTGGTGCCGATCGAGAACTCGACCGAGGGCGCCGTCTCGCACACCCTCGACCTGTTCGTCGATTCCCCCTTGCACATCTGCGCCCAGATCCTGCTGCGGATCGAGAACGGCCTAATGGCGGCCATCCCGCGCGAGGAAATCCGCACGCTCTACTCCCACCCCCAGGTCTTCGGCCAGTGCCGCAACTGGATCCTGCGCCACTTCCCCGACGCCGATCTGGTCGAGGTCTCCTCGACCACCCGGGCCGCGGAGATCGCGCGGCAGAAGTCCGCCGAGGGTGCCGCCGCGCTGGGTGGCCCGCTCGCGGCCGAGCTCAACGGCCTGACCATGCTCGAGGAGTGCATCCAGGACCGCGCCACCAACACCACCCGCTTCCTGGTGATCGGCGAGAAGACCTGCCCGCCCAC
This sequence comes from Verrucomicrobiia bacterium, assembly GCA_030430455.1. Classification (GTDB taxonomy): domain Bacteria; phylum Verrucomicrobiota; class Verrucomicrobiia; order Verrucomicrobiales; family Akkermansiaceae; genus Haloferula. Next base: position 671 of record JAUIJB010000029.1, read on the forward strand.
GGGCAAGGACCGCACCTCCCTGCTGTTCGCCATCCACGACCGCCCCGGCTCGCTGGTGAAGGCGCTTCAGGCCTTCGAGCACTTCGACATCAACATGTCCAAGATCGAGTCGCGTCCGTCGAAGCGGAAGGACTGGGAGTACGTCTTCTACGTCGACCTCGCCGGCCACTGCGATGATGCCAAGGTCAGCGAGGCCATCGGCGAACTCGAGCACCACTGCTCGATCGTCAAGCTGCTGGGCTCCTACCCCGACACCACGGAGTAGGCGCGGTAGGCGGCCCAAGGGTGCCCGGAGACCGCGGGATAGCGGGAAGAACGGAGCGAGGGTGGAGCGGATCGGCCGCCCTCTTCAGACGGTCATCACTTCCTTCTCCTTGGCCGCGACCTGCTCGTCGACCTCCTTGACGAAGCGGTCGGTGAGGGTCTGGACCTCGGTCTCGTGGTCCTTGAGGCTGTCCTCGGTCAGCTGGTTGTCGGCCTTGAGTTTCTTCGCCTCGCCCATGCCGTCCTTGCGAACCGCCCGGATCCTCACCTTGCACTCCTCGCCGAGCTGCTTGACCAGCTTGACCATCTCCTTGCGGCGCTCCTCGGAGAGCTCGGGGATCGGCACCCGGATCGAGCGCTCCGCGGCCACCGGGTTGAGGTTGAGCTTCGACTCGCGGATCGCCCGCTCGATGTCGGGCGTCGTGCTGGGGTCGAAGGGCGAGACGTTGAGCATGCGCGGCTCCGGGCTGCTGATCACCGCCAGCTGCTTGAGCTTCATCTGGCTGCCGTAGGCGGCGACCGTCACGTCGAGGCTCTCGATCAGCGCCGGAGATGCCTTCCCGGTGCGCACCCCGGCAAACTCGTGGCCGAGGTGATCGACCGCGCTCTTCATCGCTTCCTCAATGTTCGACAGGGATTCTTCCGGGCTCATGATGGTGGTGTTGTCGTTGGAGATCGTGCTTCGGAGTCACACCGCGGCGGGCTAGCCTTCCTGGTCGACCCGGGTGCCGACGTCCTCGCCGAGGATCGCCTGGGTGACCTTACCGCAGTCGTTGAGGTCGAACACGACGATCGGAATGTTGTTCTCCATGCACAGCGTGAACGCCGTGGAATCCATCACCTTCAGCTCGGAGGTGATGCACTCGCGGAAGGAGACCCGGTCGTAGCGTTTCGCGTCGGGGTTCTTCTTCGGGTCCGAGTCGTAGACGCCGTCGACCATGGTCGCCTTGAGCACCGCGTCGGACGAGGTCTCGCTGGCCCGCAGCGCCGCGGTGGTGTCGGTCGAGAAGAACGGGCTGCCGGTGCCCGCGGCGAAGATCACCACGGTGCCCTCCGAGAGGTGGCGCACCGCCTTGCGGCGGATGAAGGTCTCGGCGACGTTCTGCATCTCGATCGCCGACTGCACCACGCAGGGGACGCCCTGGTGCTCGAGGGCCCCCTGGAGCGCCAGCGCATTCATCACGGTGGCGAGCATGCCGACGTAGTCGGCCGTCGCGCGGTCCATGCCGCGGGCGCTCGCCGAGGCGCCGCGCCAGAAGTTGCCGCCGCCGACCACGATCCCCAGCTCGACGTTGCCGCCGGACATCGCGTCGCAGACCTCCCGGGCGATGCGGTCGACGATCTCCGGCGAGATGTTATCGGAACTCTTGCCCTCGCGCAGGGCCTCGCCACTGAGCTTCAGGATGACGCGGCGCTTCGAGGGGACGGAGTTGGGACTCATGCGTTGGCGCTGATCCAAGCAACTCGCCCCCCTGCTTGGAAAGGGGAAAAAAGGGGCAGGGACCGGCTCAGCCCCCGGCCAGGGAGTAATCGGAGTCGAGCTCACGCAGCGAGTCGGTCCCCTCGTCGGTCCCGATGATCCTCAGGCGGACATCCAGCGGGTCCACCTGCGGCCGCTGGTACTCCTCGAGGGTCTTGCGCACCGCCACGATCGCCAGCTTGAGCACCTGGCGGACGGTCAGGTCGATCTCGTCGGGGATCGACAGCTCGGCGACGTTCAGCCGGACCTCCAGGCCGTCGTTCATCAGTTCGGCCTCGATGCCGATCTTGCACAGCACCAGCAGGTTGACCTCCTCGACCTTGTAGTTCGGGTTGTTGGTGCGCAGCTGGTGCGGGCTCTTCACCGCCTCCACCAGGGACTCGGGGAAGGCGCCGGACAGCGCCATCGCGCGCTCGACCACGGTCGCCTGGAGCGCCTCGCCGGTGTCGGTGATGGCATCGTCGACATCGGTCCCGTGGAGGCTGACCGGCTCGTGGATCTGGACCACCGAGATGGTGGTCGCCGGGGCCATGCTGGTCACCCCGAGGAGCGCGATGCAGGTGAGGATCCGGTTCATGGCCGCGGATCATGCCAGATGTCCGGGATCAATCCAGCGGTAGTTTGTCGGGGCTGCCGAGGCCGCGCCACCAGTCGGCGGCCGGCATCCGCCGCGACCCCTCCGGCTGGACCTCGCCCAGCCGCACCGAGCCGGTGCCACAGCCGACCACGATCCCCTCCCCGGTGTCCGCGGCCACCCCGGGCTCGCCGCCGGCGATTTCGGCCATGTCGGCCATGTCGGCCACGCCGGCGAGGTCGGCCCGCATGGGGGGAAACAGCTTGAGGCGGCGGCAGGCGGCGCCGTCCCGGAAGGTGGTGTGGCATCCCGGCCAGGGATCGAAGGCGCGGACCCGCCGCTCGATCTCCGCGGCCGGGCGGCTCCAGTCGATCCGGCCGTCCTCGCGCCCCAGCTTGGGGGCGTAGCTCGACTCACCGAGCTCCGCCTGCGGGGTCCGCGGGGCGTCGCCCTCGAGCAGCGCCGGCAGTCCCTCGCGCAGCACGCCGGCCGCGGTCCCGGCGAGCCGGTCGTGCAGCGTCCCCGCCGTGTCGTCCGGCCGGACGGGCTCCTCGTGGGCCAGGATCACGTCGCCCGCGTCGAGCTTGCGGACCACGTGCATCAGGGTCACGCCGGTGACCTCGTCACCGGCATCGATCGCCGCCTGGATGCAGGCCGCGCCGCGATGGCGCGGCAGCAGCGACGCGTGCAGGTTGACGAAGCCGAGCGGCGGCATGGCGATGAGGGCTTGCGGGAGGATCTGGCCGTAGGCCATCACCACCGCCAGCTCGGCGTCCCAGCTGCGGATCCGGTCGAGCGCCGCGGCATCGCGGACCATCTCCGGCTGCAGCACCGGGATGCCGGCCTCGACGGCGATCGACTTGATCCGCGGCGGGTTCGGCCGGCGGTGGCGGCCGGCCGGCCGGTCCGGCTGGGTGACCAGGCCGACCACCTCGACGCCGCTGTCGAGCAGCTGGCGGAACGAGGGAATCGCGATGTCCCCGGTGCCGAGGAACATGACCCGGGCCGCCCTCACGACTTCACGGCCGGGAGCTCGCCGCAGGCCTCGAGGGTGGTCACCTTGTGGAGGATGTCGTGGAGCACCTTCACCGGCGGCTGAGTGGCATCGATCTCGGTGACGATGTCCGACGAGTAGTGGTCCAGGATCGGCTTGGTCTCGGCCTCGTAGGTGGCGATGCGTTGCTGGATCACGGTCTCCGAGGCGTCGTCGATCCGGTTCTCCTTCAGCGCCCGCTTGCGCATCCGCCGGGCCAGCTCGGCGCGGTTCGGGCAGGACAGGTGGAACACCTGGAGGATCTCGAGGAACTCGTCGATCATCCTCGCCTGCTCGACGTTGCGGGGGATGCCGTCGAGCACGAGGAAGTCGATGTCCGGCTTGTAGACGTGCGAGTCCGCCCAGTTGTCGACCTGCGCCTTCCACAGCTCGACGGTCAGCTCGTCGGGAACCAGCTCGCCGCGGCTCGAGTACTCGACGAAGCGCCGCCCGATCGAGGTCCGGGTGTCGAGCGAGCGGAACACGTCGCCACAGGCGCAGTGGAAGAACCGCGGGATCGAGCCGAGGATCTTGCCCTGGGTGCCCTTGCCGGAGCCGGGGGCGCCGAGGATGAGGATCGCGGGACGCTTGGTGTCGAGGGCCTTGGTCATGGAGCGGCGCAGCCTAGGAAGCCACCCGGACCGCCGCAAGCGTCGATCATCCGGCCCCGGCGGTCAGGAACAGGGGCAGCGGGACCAGCATCGCCACGTCGGCGAGGGTCCGCTGGGCATCGAGCGAGAAGCGCCTGCGGTTGCGGTTGACCACCTGGAGCAGAGCCGCCGAGACGAGGATGGCGTAGAAGAAGATCCGCGACGGGGCGCCGTCGAGCCCGCCCTCGAAGACCGAGCCGCGGTTGGCGACGAAGGCCCCGAACAGGGCCCCGGCCGCGAGCAGCGTCAGCGGCAGGGTCAGGGAGAGCTCGTCGCCCGCCTTGACCTCGGGGTCATCCGAGCGGCGCGAGTGCTCCCACAGGTGGATCGCCGTGATGTTCAGCGCGCAGAGGACCGCGAAGCAGACCAGCTCGGGCGTCAGCAGCATCTGGAACCACCCGATCCCCGGCAGGAAGACGTGCGCCATCATCGCCGTGCCGTAGGCGAAGGCGGTGCCGGCCACGAGGTTGCGCATGTACGGGATCTCCCGTGTCATTGCCGCGAAGACCACCAGCGTGAAGAAGGCCATGACCAGCACGAAACCCGGCCAGGCGTAGGAAAAGATCGCCACCGGCAGGGTCCCGAAAACGATCCAGGCGAGCAGCCCGAGCGCGATGGCGACGGCCACGAGGAAGGCGCCGCGATGGCGTCCGTGGAAGCGATGGCGCCCGCCGAGGGTCGGGTCGTCGCCCTCGCGCAGCTTCAGGTCGAACAGCCGGTCGAGCACGTAGATCACCCACACCGCCAGCCCGAGTGCGAGGTAGGCGTTCGCCGCGAGGTAGTCGACGCGCCACGCCCGGGCGAACATGTAGAGCCAGGCGACCGCCACCAGCGGGGCGTCGAGGCTCAGCAGGTTCGGCCACAGCCACCACGGTGTTCGGCGATCCGGCATCGGTGCGACGACCATCCGGGCCGCCCCGACGCATGGCAAGCCCCGGGTTGGGGGCAATCGGCGGGGAATTTTCTGGGCAAGGACCGGCGCGGCGAGCATCGCTTGGCCGTGGACCCCGCCACCCCGATCCGGGACTGCCGCTTCGCCGCCATCGACTTCGAGTCGGCCGGCGCCGCGCGCGGCCGGACCGACGTCCCGGTGCAGGTCGGCGCCGCCTGCTGGGCCCCCCGCAACGGCCTCGGCGACCAGCTCCGCTCGTTCCTGCGCAGCGACCAGCCGATCACCTGGTCGGCGCGCAAGGTCCACGGCATCGGCGCCGACGACCTCGCGGGCGCCCCCGGCTTGATGGAACTCTGGCCGGAGCTGCGCCGGCTGCTCGGCGGGGCGGCCGTGGTCGCCCACGGCAAGGGCACCGAGAAGCGTTTCCTGCGGGCCTTCCCGGGGCACGGCTTCGGTCCATGGATCGACACCCTGCTGCTGGCCCGCGCCGCCTGGCCGGAACTGGAGGACCACTCGCTGTCATCGATCTGCGCCGCCCACGAGCTCGACGGCAAGGTCCGCGCCGCCTTCCCCGGCGGGCGCTGGCACGACGCCCTCTACGACAGCCTCGGCTCCGTCTTCGTGCTCGCCGAGGTCATCCGCGCCTTCGACCTGGGGGACGCTCCGCTTGGCGCGCTCGTCCGCCCCGACACTTCCGCCTGGCACCGCCTGCGGCACCCGCGCTGAGGCACCGCGGACCGCGCGACACCAGCCGCGCCCGGGAGGCCCGGACCCGCTCCCTCCCCCGGCATCATCCCTCACCCGCTTTCTCCCTTTTCATCCCGCGGGATCCGTTTCCTACTCCGCCCATGCCCAGTGTCCGCGTCGCGCTCACCCACTCGCCCTACGAGGTGAAAGTCGAGTCCGGCCTGCTGCCCGCGGCCGGCGGGTGGATCCGCCCGCTCCTTCCCGGCCCCAAGCTTGCCGTCATCACCGACGACCGGGTCGGCCCGCTGCATGCCGCGACCCTCATGGACTCGCTGGAGGGTGCCGGCTACCACGCGACCCTCCACACCATCCCGGCGGGTGAGGCCTCCAAGTCCTTCGACCGCAGCGCGGCGCTGTGCGACGAACTCGCCGGGGCCGGTCACGACCGCTCCTCGGCGGTGGTCGCGCTGGGGGGCGGCGTCGTCGGCGACCTGGCCGGTTTTGTCGCCGCGATCTTCTACCGCGGGATCCCCTTCGTCCAGATTCCCACCACCATCGTCGCCCAGGTCGACTCGTCGGTCGGCGGCAAGACCGGGATCAACCTCGCGGCCGGCAAGAACCTCGTCGGCGCCTTCCACCAGCCGCGCCTGGTTCTGGTCGATCCGGAGACCCTCCACACGCTGCCCTCGCGCGAGTTCCGCGAGGGCTTTGCCGAGGTGATCAAGCACGCCGCGATCCGCGATGCCGCCATGCTCGACGAGATCGCCGCGCTCGACCCCACGTCGACCGCCGTCCCGGCCGGGCTGATCGCCCGCAACGTCGCGATCAAGGCGCGGGTCGTCGAGGAGGACGAGAAGGAGACCAGCGGCACCCGGGCCCTGCTCAACTTCGGCCACACGATCGGCCACGGGATCGAGGCCGCCGTGCCCTACGGCGAGCTGCTGCATGGCGAGGCGATCTCGCTCGGCCTGCGGGCCGCGCTGCACCTCAGCGAGCGGCGCGCCGGGCTCGACCCGGCCGAATCACGCCGCATCCTCGACCTGCTGGAGCTTTTCGGGCTGCCGCTCCGGCTGTCCGCGTCGATTCCCACCGAGGCGGTCCTCGACAAGCTCGCCCGCGACAAGAAGTTCGCCGCCGGCAGGATCCGCTTCGTCCTGCTGCGCCGCGCCGGCGACGCCTTCCTCTCCGCCGAGGTCACCCCGGATGATCTCAGGGACGCGATCGAGCACCTCCGCACGCCCGCCTGAACCCGGCCGCGGCGAGCGGACCCTCCAGACCATCCTCCATGTGGATTCGGCCGATCCCGGCCGACCACGATTCCCGCGGGCCCTCCCCGCGGGACCGCCCGCACTGGCGGGCGTCAGGCCGTCACATCGACGGAACCTCGATGATGCGGGAGTAGTTGAACGAGTTCCGCTGGTAGTCGGTGTCGGTCAGGCCCTCGTCTCCGAGCCGTGCGACGCCGGCGTCGGAGAGCACGGTAATGCTGATGTCGACGCCCTTCAGGCGGCCGGCCTCGATCTCCTCTAGTTCGGCCCCGTCGACCTCGATGTTCTGGAGCACGATCCCGGTTCCCTTGAGGCGGAACTCCCCATTCCTTTCAAGTCCAAGCGGGACCCGCACGGTTTCAACCTCGACCGTTCCTTCACTTCCGCCGGTCCGGCGACTCACCTCGACGAGGAAGGTCACGGTGAACTGGTGGACGTTCTCGCAGATGAAGTTCTCCTCCTCGTCGACGTCCCCGCTGATGCTGCGCACCGCGGTCTCGAGATCATCCTTGCCGAGCAGGTTCTCGAAGGTGACGTCCGGGTCGACGAGACGACGGAAGAGGACGAAGGTGGCGTTGTCGTCGTCGCCGGACTCCCCCTCGATCGGGTCGCGGTACCTCATCTGGTACGACACGCAGGAGACATCGCCGCCCTTGTCGACGCCCTCCTTGCCGATCTGGCCGAGGTAGCGGTCGGTCGCCGCCGTGAAGAAGCTGAGTTCGGCGACATTTGGCTCAGCCTTGTTGCGCACGGCGGCCGGCACCATCGCGTCGGAGTCGATTCCGGCATAGAGGTACTCCGAGCTGTTGCCACTCCGGCTTACCAGCGCCTCGAAGTCCTTCGCCATCGTGTCGAGCATGGCCTTCGCCTGGCGCGAGGCACGGATCTCGGCGCGGCTGCGGGTCCAGGTGTCGGTCGCGATCGCCGTGATCTGGACCAGGATGGTCACGATGGTGATCGAGATGCCCATCGCCACCATGAGCTCGAGGAGGGTGAAGCCTCCGCGCTGGCGACGGGTCGGGTTGGATTTCTGGGTCTTCATGGATTTGGGTTCGTGACCTCAGCGCCGTACGGCGAGGTTGCGGGTGAACAAAGGCCGTTGCAACCTAGAGGGGTCGAGAGTTCCGGTGATATAGTCAACAGAGGTGTTGGGCACCTGAAAAAACTCGGCAGCGAAGGCGATGACTGCCTCCGGGTAATTCTCTGGATCATCAATCGCCACATTTGGATTCATAGGATCACGAATTTCGCCACCGTCTTCACTGACCCTCTCAAGTTGTCCATCACGGAACACCAATTGAGTGAGTCTGACGAGATACACACGACCTTCAAGAGCTTCAAGATCCTGTTCGAAAAGACTATCGCTACTCCGCCGAAGCATTGACTGGACGACATAATCCTCGCCAGCAACTCCTACATCATCACTCTGGGAGCGATAAGGCGACATTGTCCCATCTTGGGAGCGAATGTCAGCTGGGTCTCCCCGATACTGATAGAGAAACAAGGGCTCCTGGGGTGCACCACCTGCCCCATTTCCTTGTTCAATCCAGAAAAATGCCTTATCGAAACCGGTTTCGTAATCCTCGGTTTCGTCGCGCAGCGTGACGAGCTCCTTTTCCAGCGTGTAGGCCAGACGGTCGGCCTCCTGGGCGCTGATGGCCCGTCGGATGCCGTCCGCGGCCGGTGCGAACACGGCCATGAAGGCGGTCAACAGAACCGCCAGAACCCCGATGGCGATGACCGTTTCGAGCAGGGTGAAACCTCGGCTCCCGGAGCGCGTGGAATGACTGGTGATGCGATGCATGGATTAGAACTGGTTCGGTTCGCTGCCCTGGGTGATTTGCTCGACGTCGCGGAACACGGAGGTCGCGCCGTTGCGCCAGACGACGAAGCCGGCGAAGTCGCTGCGCCCCTCCGAAGTGGTCTGTGGCTGGTCATCACCCGGCGCGCGCGCGCCCGCCCCGATGACGAAGCTGGCCCCCGGGGTGGTGCAGATGCCCTCGGCGTTGAACTCGTAGACGTAGTAGGAGCCGTCGAAGTTCGACTTGTCGAAGCTGAGTTCCTGCTCGTTGAGCTGGCTGCCGGAGTCATGGTTCTCCTTGCTCAGGTCCTGGCTGAAATAGGTGCGGTCCGGCAGCAGGATGCCGCGACCGGCGAGCTCCCAGGTCCCGGTCGGCTCGCCGTTGTCGTCGAGGCTCTCGAAGGAAATCAGCACGCGCCGCAGGTAGGACTCGTCCTGCGGGTCGCGGGCGTCGACCAGGATCCTGGCCCGGGTCCCCTTGCCGACCGCGATCGAGCGCGCCTCGTCAAATACCGCCTCGGTCGTCGCCAGGGCCGCCGAAACCCCCTTGCCCGCGGCACCGCGGACAATACCGGCACCGACGGCGAGGAGGATGGTCATGAGCAACATGACCACCAAGAGCTCAACCAGCGAAAATCCGCGGTTGCTTCGATTCTTTTGGGTTCGCATGGATTTGTAGGGTTCCAGATGAATGTACTCCCGTTCGCGGGCATGCAAGGAGATTGTCAATACATGGCGATTACGCCGGATTATTCCGGGAAGTGGCCCTTGTGGGGGCCGTCGACCCAGGCCCAGGCCGATTCGACCATGTCCCGGACGTCCTTGTGCTGAGCCTCCCATCCCAGGACCTCCTTGGCCAGCCGCGGGTCTGCCAGCAATTGCGGCGGGTCGCCCTCGCGGCGTTCGCCGTACTTCACCGGCACCTTCCGGCCGGTCACCGCTTCCACCGCGTCGATGATCTCCTTCACCGAGACCCCCACCCCGGTTCCAAGGTTGCAGCGCACCGAGTCGCCGCCACCGGCGAGGTGGTCGAGCGCCCGGGCGTGGGCGTCGGCGAGGTCGCCGACGTGGATGTAGTCGCGGATGCAGGTGCCGTCCGGCGTCGGATAGTCGGTGCCGAAGACGTCGAGGTGCGGGATCTCCCCCGTCACCGCCATCAGGACGCGGGGAATCAGGTGGGTCTCCGGGTCGTGGTCCTCGCCGATCCTGCCGTCGGGCGAGCAGCCGCTGGCGTTGAAGTAGCGCAGGCAGGCGCTCCTGAGGCCCCAGGCTCGCTCGCAGTCGGCCAGCACCCACTCGAGCATGAGCTTGCTGCGGCCGTAGGGGTTGATCGGGTTCTGCGGGTTGCTCTCGACGATCGGAACCGCCTCCGGCACCCCGTAGGTCGCGCAGGTCGAGGAGAACACGAAGTTCCTGCAGCCGACCTCCTGCATCACCTGCAGCAGCTTGATCGGCTCCGCGGTGTTGTTCTGGTAGTACTTCAGCGGGTCGGTCACCGACTCGCCGACGTAGGCGTAGGCGGCGAAATGGACCACCGCAGCGAAGCCGTGCTTCGCGAACAGGGAGCGGACGAGGTCCTGATCGCCGACCTCCCCGACCACGAGCTCGACGCCGTCGTCGACGATCGCGCCGCGGTGGCCGTAGACGAGGTTGTCGAGCACCACCACCTTGCGGCCCTGGGAGGCGAGCAGGCGGACGGTGTGGGAGCCGATGTAGCCGGCTCCACCGGTGACGAGGATCGGGGCTTGGTTGGGCATGGAGATTGGCGATTGGACGGAACGAGGAAAGGGAGCGAGGTTCCGACTGTCAACCCGCGCCAGCGGCTGCAGGACTCTGCACTGGCAACCGAATAAACCCGCCGGGAAAACGTCCCACCCGCCATGAAACCCTTCCTGCTCCTCGCCCTGGTCGCCGCCGCGCTTTCGCTGTCTGCGTGTTATTACGACCCTTATTCCTCGGGCTGGTCCGGCGGCGGCTACTATTCCGGCGGCACCTCCTTCGTCTACACCAGCAGCTCGTACTGGGTCTACGACCCCTGGGTGAGGTGCTACTACGACCGTCGCCGCCACTGCTACTACGACCCCTGGCTGAACGGCTACTACCCGCGCGGCTACTGCCCCCGCCCGGTCCGCGGGGTGCCCCACCCCTACGGCTGGAACGGCCGCGGCAAGTGCCCGCCACCGCGCGGCATCAACAGCCGCTACCTCGACAATCGCCGCGAGCGCGTCGCCCAGCTGCGCCGCAGCAATCACGACTGGGCCAACCAGGTGCGCGCCGGATCCGTCGATCGCGGCGGGAACTGGTCGCAGCAGCGCCTCGCCGCCATCCGTGACTTCGGCCAGAACCCGGGCAGCCAAAACCGCGCCGACAACCGGTCGCGGGACAACCGGGGCAACCGTCCCGATCGCAACGCCTCGGGCGGGTTCTGGAGCGCACCCAACAGCCCCGCCGGCGCGGCCAACCGCGGTGGCAACCGGGGCGCCAACCGCCAGGCGGACGCCTGGTCGGGCAACCGCCGGGGCAATGTCAACCAGGGCCAGGTGGTCCGGCCGAACACCCGGGCGAGCGGCGGCGGCGCGGCGCGCCAGCCCCAGCGGACGCCGCAGGTCAATCGCCAGGTGCCGCCACAGCGCCAGGGCCAGGTGCGCAGCCAGCCGACCCCGAGCCCCCAGTCGAACCGCTCGAACGCCCGCAGCCGCGGCGCCACGCAGGCCCCCGAGCAGGGTTGGAGTCGATTGCAGCAGCGACGCTAGCGAGGGCCGGTTACCGGCCCGGGTCAGCCCGGGTCGCTCTCGCGCGCCTCGCGACGCTCGCGCTCGCGCAGGAGCTTCTCCCGGGTGACCCGCGGGCGCAGGGTCCAGCGGGCCATCAGCCAGCCCGCCAGGGCGCCACCGAGGTGACAACCGTGGGACACCCCGCCAAGCGGCTCGGGGTCCCAGATCGCGAGCAAGGCCGAGGCGAGGATCATGCCCCAGCCGAGGCTCCGCCCCGAGACCGGCAGCGGCCACATCCGCGACTCCGGCGACACCCCGGTCAGCCACAACAGCATCCCCAGGATCGCGCCCGAGGCGCCGATCAGGATGCGCTCGCCACCGAACACCAGGTGACCGATCGCCCCGCCCAGAACGCCGCCGACCGCCACGGTCGCCAGCAACCGCCAGCCGCCGATCCGCTCCAGCCTCGGGCCGACCATCACCCACGCCAGCAGGTTGATCGAGGCATGCACCCATTCCCCGTGAAAACAGGCGTAACTCAATGGTTGCCAGAATTTACCGGACAAAAGCCCATCGCGACTCAAGCCCAGCGCCTCGACCCATCGACGCTGCACTTCCCAGCCTCCGGCGCGGTCCACACCAAGCTGGATCCCGAGCAGGATCAGCAGCACCAATCCCGATCCCCGGCCCGCTCGCAGGTCCTCGAACCAGTAGCGCCAGGGTTTCGCCATCGGGGGATTGCGATCGGTCACTCCATCGCCCGCGAGCGAGGCTCGCGGCCGCGCGCATCCCCCTCACCGCAAGAGGTGACGAAGGGCCCGCCTTCAAGCGGGGCGACGCCGGAGAACGCGACGTCGGGCATCTCGCTGGGACGACCCGCCAGCGGGAAATCCTTGCGCAGCGGGTAGTAGGGATAGCCCTCCCACATGAGGATCCGCTTGAGGTTCGGGTGACCCGAGAAGCGGATCCCCATCATGTCGAAGACCTCGCGCTCGTGCCAATCGGCCGCCAGCCACAGGTCGACGACACTCGGCACCTCGTCGTCCTCGCCCACCCGCGCCTTGACGCGCAGGTGCTTGCGGTCGTCGAGCGTGGCCAGTTCGTAGACCATCTCGAAGCGCGGGTCGTCGCCGAAGTGGTCGAGACTCGAGACATCGAGCAGGAAATCGTAGCCGAGCTTCTCGCGGGCGTGCTTGAGCAGGTCGTGGAGCTTGGCCAGCTCGACCCGGATGCCGTGCTCGCCGCGGAATTCCGGCAACTCCTCGACGCCATCGCCGAAGGCTTCCACCAATGCCTTCACGTCCTCGTGCATGATCAGGAAAAGTCTTCGATGAGCTCCTTCTTCTGGTTCCTCAGGGACGGCTCGGCGTCGATCTTCTCCTGGACCTTCATCAGGCCCTGGATCAGCGCCTCGGGGCGAGGCGGGCATCCGGAAATGTAGACGTCCACCGGGATCAGCCGGTCGATCCCCTGCAGCACCGCGTAGCTGCGGTACATCCCACCGCTGGAGGCGCAGGCGCCCATGGCGATGCACCACTTCGGCTCGGGCATCTGGTCCCAGATCCGCTTGACCGCCAGCGCCATCTTGTAGGTCACCGTGCCGGAGACGATCATCACGTCGGCCTGGCGTGGCGAGAAGCGCATCACCTCCATGCCGAAGCGCGACAGGTCGAAGCGCGAGCAGGCCGAGGCCATCATCTCGATGGCGCAGCAGGCCAGGCCCATCGGCATCGGCCACAGGGAGTTCTTCCTCATCCAGTTGATCGCTGCATCCACGCGCGTGAAGATCACGTTGCCCTCGATCTTCGAATCGTAGGCGGTGTGGGCGATCTCGTTGTTGTCGCTGACCATCGGAACGGCCGAACCCTGCCCCCACGGGCCCCGGCCCTCAAGCGGTTTGTGAAAGTTTTCACAAGCCCGTGGCCGGGGCTTCCAGCCCCGTCGCCAGCCCTCCCAGGGCTCCGTGAGCGGGGCTTCCAGCCCCGCGGCCAGCCCTTCCCGGAATCTCGCGGCCTGGCAGCCTGTTGCAAGACCCCGCGGGGCATCGCGGTGGATTACAACGGGTTGCTGGACTTCCAGCCCTGCCGCGAGCTCACCGCTGGAGATCCCGTCCGGCAGCGGGCAGAAAGTCTCCCCGGAGGCTTGCTTCCACTCCGGGTTCCGCTGGGATCCCGGCGATGCTGCGAGTTCTCCTGCCCCTCTTCGCCCTCACCCTCCTGCTGCCCGCCAGCGAACTCACCTCCGAACGCCTCTGGACCGGTGCGAACGGCAAGTCGTTCCGCGGCATCTTCGTCCGCACCCTCAAGGCCGAGGGCCAGGTCGAGATCGCCGCCCCCGGCAACAAGATCTACAAGATCGCCCTCGACAACCTCTCCGCTGCCGATCGCTCGCTGGTCGAGGCCGAGATCACCCGCCAGCGGCGCGCCGCCGAGGACCGGGAGCGCCGCGAGCAACCCCGCACCAGCGCCCACCCGGAGCGCGAGTGGACGGAAAAGGGCCTCAAGGGCGCCTACCTCGGGCCGACCCGGCAAGGCGACGGGATCGAGATCCGGGTCGCCGGCGGCGCGACCAAGGTGATCCGCACCCGCGAGCTCGGCGAGGCCGACCTCGCGTGGCTGCGCAGCCTCGACAGCGAGAAGCTCGCCCGCGCCGACGAGGAACGCCGCAACGGCACGGGCGCCTTCGCCGGTCTCCGCCCGGATCCGGAGTTCGACCGCTCGACGATTCCCCTCCTCGACGAGGAGACCATCGGGGTCTCGATGCGCTGGGGCACCCGGTCGGTCTGCAGCTTCATCCTGTGGTGGGACCAGATGGGCTGGATCGAGGTTCCCCGCGGCCGCGACCTCGCCGCCAAGGCCGAGTGGCTCAACAAGCGCCTCGGCCGCCACACCGACGGCAACACCTCGGTCGCCAGCGTCGAGGAGGTCATGGAAGGCTACGCCAGCTACTTCGACTCCCGCTTCGAGAACGAGGCGACCTTCAACTTCTACCTCGAGTACGACCTCAATCCCGCCCGCCTCGCCCAGCTCGCGAGCGGCCCCAACGCCTGCATCCTGCGCGGCAGCGTGGCGACCTACGGGCCCTATTTCGCCCTGCTCGAGGCCAGCCCCGATGGCAGCGTGCGGCTCGGCATCGAGGGAAAGTCGATCGATGCCACCCTTGAGCCGGCCGGCGAGGATTCCTATTACGGCTCCCGCCGCGAAGTCCCGCTCCCCGGAGGAGAGAAATACGACTTCCACCAGGTTCACGGCACCCCGTCCCGGGACCTCACCCGCTACCGCCTGGTCGTCCGCGACCGCTCGCTGTTGCCCGAGGAATTCCGTGACCCGGAGCACGAGATCACGATCTCGCCGCGGACCCCGCTGATCGTCTTCCGCCCCTACCTCTTCATCAAGCCGGGCGAGAAGGTGGGCCCGCCGAGGGACCCCCTGTTCGGGCTCGACCGGGCGCACTGATCGGCCGCACCGGACCCACGCCCTTCCCAAGGAATTCCCGCGCTTGCCTCGCGGGGCCTCCGGGGCTGATGCTCGCGCGCCCATGAACCGCATCGATGCCACCTTCGAGCGCCTCCGCGCCGCGAACCGCAAGGCTTTCGTCGCCTACGTCTGCGCCGGCGACCCCTCCTTCGAGCAGTCGCTCGAGGTCATCCGCGCGCTCGCCGATGCCGGCGCCGACGTGATCGAGTTCGGCCTGCCCTTCTCCGACCCGCTGGCCGACGGCATCGTCAACCAAATGGCCGCCGACCGCGCCCTCAAGGCGGGGATGTCCGCAGCCCGAACGCTCGAGCTGATCCGCGAGTTCCGCACCACCCACGACACCCCCGTCGTCCTCTTCACCTACCTCAACCCGGTGTTCAACTACGGCTACGAGCGCTTCCATGCCGATGCCGCAGCCGCCGGGGCCGACGGCATCCTGCTGCTCGACCTGCCCCCCGACGAGGCGGAGCGCAATGCCGACCTCGCCCGCGGCGAGGGCCTCCACCACATCCGCCTGATCGCGCCGACCACGCCCGACAATCGCGTGCCGATGCTGGCCAAGGCCTCCAGCGGCTTCATCTACGTCCTCTCCCGCACCGGCGTCACCGGTGCCCACGGTGCGCCCTCGGCCGACATCGGCGCCCAGGTCGCCCGGGTCACCGCCCACACCGGGACCCCGGTCTGCGTCGGCTTCGGCATCACCACCCCCGACCAGGCCACCATGGTTGCAAAGGCCGCCGACGGGGTGATTGTCGGCTCGGCCATCGTCAAGCAGATCGAGCTCCATCCCGACTCCCCCGCCGCAGCCGTCCGCGACTTCGCCACCCCGCTCATCGAGGCCACCCACGCCGTCTGACTCCCAGCTCATCGCTCCAAGCTCCATGCTTCTTCACTTCTACAAGATGAACGGCGCCGGCAACGACTTCGTCGTGGTCGACAACCGTGACCTCGCCCTCCAGCTGACGCGCGAGCAGATCGCGCTGCTTTGCGACCGCCACCGCGGCATCGGCGCCGACGGCCTGCTCGCGGTCGAGCCGGCCGAGAGCGGGGCCGACTTCCGCTTCCGCTACTACAACGCCGACGGCGGCGAGGCCGAGATGTGCGGCAACGGCGCACGCTGCTTCGGCCGCTTCACCTCGGCGCTGATGGAGGAGATGCCCGACCGGGTCACCTTCGAGACCATCGCCGGCACCCTCGCCGCGGAGATCGTCGAGGAGAACATCCGCATCGCCATGTCCGATCCGGTCGACCTGGAAATGGACAGCGGCGCCGCGGTCGACGGGCTCGACGCCGTGCTCCACACGGTCAACACCGGCGTGCCCCACGTGGTCGCCTTCGTCGACGATCTCGGCGGCACCGACGTGGTCCGCCACGGCCGCGCGATCCGCCGCCACGAGCGCTTCGCGCCGAACGGCACCAACGCCAACTTCGTCGAGGTCCTCGCCCCGGGCCACATCGCCATCCGCACCTACGAGCGCGGCGTCGAGGACGAGACCCTCGCCTGCGGCACCGGCATGGTCGCCGGCGCCCTGTTCCACCACCTGCGCAGCGGCGACCCCGCCCCGATCATGGTCGACGTGAAGGGCGGCGAGACCCTCGAGATCGGCTTCGAGCGCGACGGCGACGACTTCCGCCACGTCACCCTCACCGGCCCCGCCGACTTCGTCTTCGAGGGCGACATCGAGATCTGAGCGGCCGGGGCGACCGTGAACCCGGCATCCACCCGCTCCGGGAGGGCGCCGTACGGCTCGCCATCGCTCCCCCCGGATGCACCGGATCATCCTTCCTTACATGCCAGGCGGACCCGGGCCAAGGTCCCTGATGCTCCCGAAACCCGCTCTTCGGGCGGGCGCCGTTCTTCTCGCCGCCCTCGCCCCCCACACGCTACCCGCCCAGATCACGGTCGATGGCTCGCTCGGTACGGATCCCTACACCTTCTCCTTCTACCAGAACGTCCCGACCACGTTCGGTGACAACAGCGATGCCGACACCCTCGCTGCGAACGGATCGGAGCAGGACGGCCTCCATGCCGCAATCGTCGGCTCCGATCTCCACCTCCTGCTGACCGGCAACCTCGAGACCAATTTCAACAAGCTCGAGATCTTCATCGACAGCAAGCCCGGCGGCCAGAACACCCTCGCCGGCGACAACCCCGACATCGACTTCAACGGCCTCAATGCCATGGCCGGGCTGAGCTTCGACGAGTGCTTCGGTGCCGACTACTACCTGAATGTCTCCGGCGGTGGCTCCCCGGTGGAGTTCTTCGTCAACTACGCCGAGTTGCGCCCGGGCGGCACGGCGATCTTCCTCGGTCAGGCCGACACCGCGGGCACCGCCGTGGACCTGCTCAACGACGTCCGGATCGGCATCGACAACAGCAACACCGCCGGGGTCAGCGCCACCGCCGTCAACACGCCCGACGCCGTGACGACCGGCATCGAACTCCGCATTCCGCTGAGCCTCGTCGGCGGCCTCAACGAGCACCTGCGCATCACCGCTTTCATCAATTCCGACAACCACAGCTTCGTCTCCAACAAAAGCCTGCCCGGCAGCGGCTCCGCCACCAACCTCGGATCGGTCGGCAGCGTGGACTTCGCAAGCCTCGCCG
Source organism: Verrucomicrobiia bacterium (assembly GCA_030430455.1). GTDB lineage: Bacteria > Verrucomicrobiota > Verrucomicrobiia > Verrucomicrobiales > Akkermansiaceae > Haloferula. The sequence goes on from JAUIJB010000029.1 coordinate 18,118, forward strand.
GGGACCAATTCACAACCGTGCACGGCCAGAACGAACAGTTTGGCCTCGAGAACTTCTGGACGAACACGGGAGCCGGCGACTGGACCTTTGGCGGAAACTGGAGCTTCGGGTCCCCGGTTGCCAGCTGGGATGCCTTCGCCCGGATCGACAATGGCGGGACCGCCCAGGTCACTTCCGACATCCGGGCCTCGAACCCTTCCTGCACGGTGGTCCTCGGCAGCTGCCCGGGGGACTCTGGATCCCTCGAGATCGCCGCCGCGGGGGGGCTCCGCGTCGAGGATGTCATCGTGAGCGATGGCCACCTGATGGTTGGCGATCTCGGCACGGGAACCCTCAGCGTCGAGGGGACGCTTGAGGTCGACTCCCGCCTCACCCTCGCCGGAACCACCAGCAGCCAGATTTCCTTGTCGGGAACGGCCACCGTGTCGGCGAGCGACGTGGTGCTCGGGCGCGCACGGTGATCGACGGGGCCAATGTCTCGTTCAGCATCGCCTACGGCCTGACCCTCACCCCGGACAGCCTCCTCGAGGCGCGGATCCCGGCCGGCGGGGCATCGACCGTCAGTGTCGGTGGAACCGCCACGCTCGGCGGCACCCAAGTCCCCATCGACAAGGACCTCACCATCGATGCCTCGTCGCTCCCGGGCGGGCTGACCATCGACGCCGCCGACAGCTCCCGCATTTTTGATATCAACCCGGGCACCCCCACGGTCACCCTCGATTCGCTGACCCTGGAAAATGGCGCGGCCGACGACGGCGGCGGTATCCGCAACCTCGGCACCCTCATCCTGCGCGACTGCACGATCCGCGGTTGCAGCGCGACCGGCCTCGGCGGTGGCCTCTTCAACGACAACGGGGGCACCGTCACCCTGGAGCGCTGCACGCTTTCGGCAAACGACTGCGACGGCGACGGCGGGGGCATCGCGAACCAGGACGGTGGAGCAGCGACGACCCTCCACCTCCACCAGTCCACCCTAAGCGGGAATTCGGCCGCGGATGAAGGTGGCGGCATCTGGAACAGCGGAGTCGCCGTCATTCGCTCCTCGACGATTTCTGAAAACATCTCCGGTGGAGCGGGCAGCGGCATCCAAAGCGTCGGGGTCTCCGCAGACCTGACCGTCGAGAATTCGATCCTGGCCGGCAACACCGGCGGAACCGACCTCGGTGGCACGATCGACACCCCGCTGGGCAGCAATCTGGTCGGCGGCAGTCCGTTGCTTGCCCCGCTCGGTAACCACGGCGGGCCCACCCGGACGATGATCCCGCTCCCGGCCAGCCCCGCCATCGATGCGAGCGCGACCACTCCTTTCCTCAGCGACCAGCGCGGTTATTGGCGCGTGGTGGGAACGGCGGCCGACATCGGCGCGGTCGAGGTGGGCCCGACCCTCGCCTGGTGGCGCTTCGAGGATGGACCGGCGGATACCGAAGTGGTTCACAATGATCCCAGCGCCGGCGTCTTCTCCGCCGACATTCCCGACCGCTCGGGCCAGGGCAACGACCTCGCGGTCTGGACCACCGGCGGGGGCACCGGCTACGCCTACCGTTCCGACACGCCCCTCCCGGACGTTCCCGGCGCTGGCGCCGTCAACCAGCTGAGCGTCCAGAACACCGGCGACTTCCCCGCGATGTTCACCAGCCCCACGGGAGACCTCCAGGGCATCACCCCGCAGGCCTGGACCATCGAGGCCGCCTTCAAGCCGGAGGCCAGCGGATCCTTCCGCACCCTCGTCGGCCGTGACAGCCAGGGCGCCAACACCGCCAATGTTCCCTTCGACGCGAACCTCGCCGCCCTCTACCTCCAGATCACCGACGACGACCGGCTGGCCATCAAGTTCTGCGACGAGGACGGCTACTGGCACGAGGCACTCTCCGCGCCCGGGCTGGTTCCGGGTTTCGACTCCGGATCCGACCCGGGCGGTTCCAGCGGCCAGTGGCAGGCCGCCGCCGCGGTCAGCGATGGCACCACCCTGCGGCTCTACCACCGCAACTTCGGGGCCGGCGATGCCGCCTACACCCTGGTGGCCACGGCCGACCTGGGCGCCTCCGGCAGCACCGACACCCGCCTCACTGCCGGCAGCGGATCCGGACCGGACTGGACTGCCGGTGCGTGGAGCGTCGGTGAACTCCTCATCGACAAGAGCCTCACCATTGACGCCTCGACCCTCGCCGACGGCCTCACCGTCGATGCCTCCGGTGTCCCCCGCGCCTTTCTCGTCACCTCCACCGGCGTCACCCTTGGCTCGCTCCATGTCATCGGCGGCAACACCACCGACGGTGCCGGTATCCTCAATGCTGCCAATGCCGGTCTCACGGTGAGGAACAGCACCGTCTCCGCGGGAACCGTCACCGGAGTCGGCGGCGGCCTGGTCAACTCGGGCTCAGGCAGCACCGCGACGCTGAACCACTGCACGGTGGCGGGAAACTACGCCGGCGACAACGGAGGAGGCATCCGCAATGTGGCGGAGCTCCACCTGAACAACACCATCGTCGCCGGAAACTCCGCGGGGGGGGCGAGCCTCGACCTTTCGAACTCGGGTGGCGGTGGGGTTTCCACCCGCGGCGTCAACCTGCTCTCCAGCCTCGGGGGCTCCTCGCTTTCCGCGGGTTCTTCGGTGATTGTCGGCGACCCCATGCTCGCGCCTCTCGACGGCTACGGCGGGCCGACCGAAACCAGACCGCTCCTTCCCGGCAGCCCGGCCCTCGACGCCGCGGGCAGCACCGATCCCGGCGGCAGCGACCAGCGCGGGTTTCCCCGCTTCGTCAACGGCGCCCTCGACATGGGCGCCGTGGAGGTCGGGCAAGTCACCGTCCTCAACAACACCGACTCCGGAGCAGGCTCCCTGCGCCAGGCCATCGCGGACGCCACCAATTTCAGTATCATCGATTTCGCCGAGCCCCTCTCCGGAGACAGCATCCTGCTAGGCACGGAACTGCTGATCAACAAGGACCTCATCATCGACGCCTCCGCCCTGGCCTCCCCGGTCACCCTCGACGCCCAGCAGAATTCCCGCGTCATTCACATCGGTTCCGGCGGACACACTGTGACTCTCGACTCCCTCGTGATCACCGGCGGGCGCACCCCGGACGCCACCGGTGGCGACGCGACCCACGGCGGCGGCATCTTCAACGACGGCGGCACCCTGACGATCGCCCGCTCCACAATCACCGGTAACGCCACCGGGGACGGTGCTTCCAGTATCAGCATCGGCACCATCGACCTCGCGAATTCCACCCTCTCGGGCAACTCGTGCGGGGCAGGTGGTCTCGCGGGCGCAGGCCCTACCCCAGGTGTCAACGGAGCCGCTGGCAATGGCGGCGGCCTGTTCAAGGCCGGCGGCACCCTGGCGATGAGCAACACCCTCGTCGCCGAGAACCTTGCCTCCCCGGACACCAACCTCGCGGGAAGCATCGACTCCGGCACCCACAACCTCACCTCCGGCGACCCCCTCCTCGCCCCGCTCGGCGACTACGGCGGCCCCACCCCGACCCGGCCGCCGCTGCCCGGCTCGCCCGCCATCGAAGGCGGCACCGACACCGGCAGCCTCCCCGCCACCGACCAGATCGGCAACCCGCGGGTCGCGGGACCACTGCCCGACATCGGCTCGGTCGAGGCGCTGCCCCTCGCCCTCCTGTCGCTCGCCGACTCCGACGACGACGGCATCCCCGATGTCCTCGAAGGCCCGGGGGGCCCCTACCCGCACCTTGTGGTCCGATCTAGCCCGGACACCATCGATGCCGCCCTCGACACCGACTCCGACGGCCGCACCGACGCACAGGAAATCGCCTCGATGACCGACCTGTTCGACCCGGACGACTTCTTCCGCATCCTCTCCATCGGCCCGGCCCCCGGCTTCGACACCGATTCCGGGGTCCAGGTCACCCTCCCCACCTTCCCCGGCCTCCACTACGGCTTCGAGTATGGCGACCTGAAATCGCCCTACGTCCTCCATGGCCCCTCGATCGAGGCCACGGGTTACGAGACCACGATCGAGGTCGACCTCGACCCCTCCGGCTTCCTGCGCGCCTACAGCAGTTCGACGCCGGTGGTGGAACCGCCGTGATCCCTCGCTGACCACCGGGCACCGCCGCCACCCGGACCCAGGCCACCCGGCTCGTCCCCGGGCGGCGAGTCCTGGCCCCGCAAAGATGCGATCCTTCACCGCTCCGCACCGGCTGAGCTGTCTTCCGGTCGCACCGCAAGATTGCGCCCCGAGCCCCCTTCCCCGACGGCCGCAAAATCCATCCCTTAGGGGTTGGCCCTCCAGCCGCGGCCGTACATTCTCCCGCCCATGAGCTTCCGAGGCACCTACACCGCCCTCATCACCCCCTTCCGCGATGGCGCCATCGACCGGCCGGCCTTCCAGGCGCTGGTCGACCGCCAGGTCGCGGCCGGGATCGACGGCATCGTCCCGGTCGGCACCACCGGCGAGTCGCCGACCCTCGACACCCCCGAGCACATCGAGGTGATCGAGCTCGCCGTCGAGTATGCCGCCGGCCGCTGCCAGGTCGTCGCCGGCACCGGCGCGAACGCCACCGATGAAGCCATCGAGCTGACCGTCGCCGCCGAAAAGGCCGGGGCGACCGGCACCCTCCAGGTCTGCCCCTACTACAACAAGCCCTCCGCCGAAGGACTCTACCAGCACTACAAGGCGATCGCCTCGGCCACCGCCCTGCCGGTCATGCTTTACAGCGTCCCCGGCCGGTCCGGGATCGAGATCCCGGTCGAGGTCGCCGCTCGCCTCGCCGCGGACTGCCCGACGATCGTCGCCATCAAGGAGGCGGGCGGCTGCGTCGATCGCGTCAACCAGCTCGTCCAGGTGCTTCCGGAGTGCTTCGCGATTCTTTCCGGCGACGACCCCCTGACGCTCGCCTTCATGGCCTGCGGCGCCACCGGCCTGGTGTCGGTGGCGGCCAACCTCATTCCCGACGTGATGGCCCGCCTCGTGCGTGCGTGCCTCAACGGCTCCTTCGACGAGGCCCTGGAACTACAGAAGCAGTACTACCCGCTGTTCCGCGGGCTGATGTCGCTCGAGGTCAATCCGGTCCCCATCAAGGAGGCCGTCGCCCTTCAGGGCCACTGCTCCAACGAGTTCCGACTGCCGCTCGTCGGCCTCGAAGACGAAACCCGCAGTCGACTCCGGCAGCTCCTGGGGGAATACGATCTCGTGGAATGAGGCATTTTGATGCTCTCGGTGTTGCATTTTTCATCTTTTCGAGCATTTTTCACTCGTGAGGATCACCGTCGATATCGAGGCCGATGTCTTGGAAGACGCGATGCGCCTGACCGGCGAAAGCAAGAAGGGACCCGCGATCGTCAAGGCCGCCCAGGGGTTCATCCGGCGCGAGATGGCGCGGGAATTCGGGCGCAAGCTGACGGAGGGCGAGTTCGGCGACTACCCGATGACCAATGACGAGATCGAGGACTTCGACCGTTGAGCGATGGTTCTTGTCGACACCAGCGCCTGGATCGAGGCCCACCGCCTCGCCGGCGAGGCGGCGGTCAAGCTCGCCGTCCGGGGGCTTCTCGACGCCTTCGAGGCCACTCTCTGCGGGCCGGTGGAGATGGAGTTTCTCGGCGGTGCGCGACCCGAGGAGCGCGACCGCCTGCAGGCCTGGTGCTCGATCGTTCCCTACCTGCCCAACGACCAGCGGATCTGGCGCCGGGCGGCCACCCACTATTCCCTGCTGCGTCGGAACGGATTGACCGTGCCGTGGAACGACGTCCTGATCGCCACCCTGGCGCTCGACGCGGACTGCCGGGTGTATGCGGTGGACAAACACTTCACCGCCATGGCACCGATTCTCGAACTCAAGCTCTACACGCCCGGCTTCGCCGGAACCTTCCGACCCCCAACCGAAGAACCCTCATGACCCGACTCCTGATCACCGGCAAGTCCGGCCGCATGGGCCAGACCATCATCGAGGCCGCCGGCGAGAACCCGGCCACCGAGGTCGCCGCCACCCACGACGTCGGCGAGGACCTCGATGCCGCCATGGCCAAGGCCGACGCCGTCATCGACTTCACCATCCACTCGTTCACGGAGGAAGTGGTCGCGACCGCCCTCAAGCACGGAACCCGGCTGGTCATCGGCACCACCGGCCACAGCGACAACGAGCGCGAAGTCATCGCCGAGGCGGCGAAGAGCCTGCCCGTGGTCTTCGCGCCGAACTACTCGATCGGGGTCAACACCCTGTTCTGGCTGACCCGCAAGGCGGCGCAGGTACTCGATCCCGAGCGCTTCGACATCGAGGTCACCGAGATGCACCACCGCCACAAGATCGACGCTCCCTCCGGCACCGCCCGGCGCCTGCTCGAGATCCTCAACGAGGAGACCGGCACCTGCTACGACGACGACATCCGCCACGGCCGGGTCGGCCTGACCGGGGCGCGCAGCAAGAGGGAGATCGGCATGCACACGCTGCGCGGCGGCGACGTCGTCGGCGACCACACCGTCATGTTCGCCGCCGAGGGCGAGCGCCTCGAGCTCACCCACAAGGCCTCCTCGCGGATGACCTTCGCCGCCGGCGCCGTGCAGGCCGCCGTCTGGCTCGCCGACCAGCCGGCCGGCCTCTACGACATGCAGGATGTGCTGGGGTTGAAATGACCGGCGCGGTCGTTCTTCCAGCCTCCGCTTCGGATCGGGCGAAGACGGAAGACTTCAAGACAGAAGACGGAAGACTGGAGGCCATGGGCAACCACTCGCACCTCTCCCTCTTCACACCCACCTGCTTCCCTCCGGCATCTCGAATCCACCCGAAGACCCACTTCTTCTCCATCCCTCAAGTCTTCTGTCTTCCGTCTTCCAGTCTTCTGACTCCCGCGCAGCGGGCCTCTCGCTCGGCACGAACCTGGGCGACCGGCTCGCCAACCTGCGGGCGGCCCGCGACCGGCTGCGCGAGCTCGCCGCACCGGGCGGGGATTTCCTCCAGGCATCCGTCTACCAGACCGCCCCGGTCGACTGCCCCGACGGCTCGCCGGACTTTTACAACACCGTGGTGGAATTTCCCTGGGACCGCAGTCCGCATGACTTGCTCGACCTCACCCAGGCGATCGAGTTCCACCTCGGCCGCCGTGCCGGCGCGGAGCGCAACGCGCCGCGCGTGATCGACCTCGACATCCTCTACCTCGGCGAGCTGACCGAAAGGGGCGGCATCCTCGATCTCCCCCATCCGCGGCTCACCTCGCGGCGCTTCGTCCTGCAACCGCTGACCGACATCCGGCCGGAGCTGGTCCTGCCCGGCGACACCGCGACCATCGCCGAGCACCTCGCTCACTTCGATGGCGACGAGCCGGAGCTCAGCCTGGTGCAGGGTTCGTGGTGACGCGGACGCCTTCTTGCAAGTTGGCGCCCGCACCCCGAGACTCGCGCCGTGACTGAAGCCGAACAACTGGCGCGACAGGAGAAAAGGCAGGAGAAGAAGCAGCGCAAGGCCGCTGCCATCCGCGCCCTCAAGGGAACCCGCCGGATCGCGGCCCTGACCGCCTACGACTTCCCGACCGCCCGGCTCCTCGACGAGGCCGGGGTCGACCTGCTTCTGGTCGGCGACTCGCTCGGCATGGTCGTGCTCGGCTTCCCGGACACCACCGCCGTCACCATGGAGCACATGCTCCACCACACCGCGGCCGTGGCACGCGCAAAACCGGCGGCCCTGGTCCTCGCCGACCTGCCGATCCGCAGCTACAACAACCCCGACGACGCCCTCGCCAACGCCCGCCGTCTCGTCGCCGCCGGCGCCGATGCGGTCAAGCTGGAAGGCGGCCTGCGCCAGGCGGAGAAGGTGCGCGCCATCGTCGATGCCGGCATTCCCGTCTGCGGCCACCTCGGCATGCTCCCCCAGCGCGTCCTCGAGGAGGGCGGCTACCGCAAGAAGGGCAAGACCCCCGAGCAGGCGGCGGCGCTTCAGGAGGGCGCCGAGGCGCTCGTTGAAGCCGGCGTGTTCGCCATCATCCTCGAGAGCGTGGTGGCCTCGGTTGCGGAGAAGTTCACCCGCGCCACCCCGGTTCCGGTGATCGGGATCGGCAGCGGCGAGACCACCTGTGACGGCGAGGTCGCCGTGGTCACCGACCTCGTCGGCTCGTATCCCTGGTTCGTCCCCCCCTTCGCCACGCCGGAGGCGGACGTGGCGGCCGAGATCCAGAAGGCGGCGCGGGCGTACATCGGTCGAGTCCAGCAAACATGAGCTCGCCGGAGAAACAGGCCGCCCTGGAGCAGCGCATGGCCTCGCTGGGGGTCACCGAGGAGGACCTCGTCGAGAAGTTCGTGCTCGGCTCCGGGTCCGGCGGACAGAAGATCAACAAGACCCACTCCTGCGTCTACCTCAAGCACGTGCCGAGCGGGATCGAGGTGAAGTGCCAGTCGTCCCGCTCGCGCGAGATGAACCGCTTCCTCGCCCGCCGCGAGCTCTGCGACACCCTCGACGAGCGCCGCCTCGGCCGCGCCTCGAAGCGCCGCCAGGAGATCGAGAAGATCCGCCGCCAGAAGCGCCGCCGCTCGCGTCGCTCGAAGCAGAAGTCGGTCCGGGACAAGCGCCTGCTGTCGCGCAAGAAGAACCTCCGCCGCCCGCCCGGCCGCGACGACTGAACCCCCGGCGCCGCCGGTCGACCACCGAGCCGCGCCGGCGCCACCCTGCCCGTCAGCCGCCCACCGGCCCGACGCGCCGCACCAACCCGTGGCGGCGCCTGAGGTCGTCCAGGCAGGCATCGACCAGCCCCTCGTCGAGGTGGTGCACATCCTGGCCCCGACCCAGCTCGCGCAGCAGGAGGATCGTCAACTCACCACCGAGGTGCTCGCGGAACTCCTCGCGCCCCTGGTGCACCAGCCTCCGGCCCGTCTCGTCGCGCAGGTCGAGCGCCTCGTGCCACAGCGGCAGGTGCAGCCCGACGATCACGTCGATGACCCGCTCGGCATCGAGCTGCCGCAGCAGGCCGCAGCGCGCCGAGTAGAGCGAGTCGAGCGCCACCCCGATGGCCACCGCGTCGCCGTGGCCGAGCGAATAGTCACTCAGCTGCTCGAGCTTGTGCGCCGCCCAGTGGCCGAAGTCGAGCGGCCGGCTGCTGCCGGTCTCGAAGGGGTCGCCCCCCTCGGCGATGTGGCGCGCGTGAGCGAGCGCCGAGCGCTCGACGCATTCCTCCAGCACCGGCTCATCGAGTTTCTCGAGTCGCTCGAGATTCTGGTAGATCCAGTCGAAGAACGAGCCGTCCTTCACCAGCGCCACCTTCACCGCCTCGATCAGGCCGACCCGGCGCGTGCCCTCGGTCTGGGTGTGGAGGAAGCTGAAATCGTTGATGACCGCGAAGGGAACCGCGAAGGCGCCCACCCAGTTCTTCTTGCAGAAGGCGTTGATCGCGCACTTCACCCCGACCCCGCTGTCGTCCTGGGCGAGGGTGGTGGTGGGAAAGCGCACCAGGCGAACGCCGCGGTGGGCGGTCGCCGCGGCGAAACCCACCGCATCCAGAAAGGCTCCGCCGCCGATCGCGATCAGGTAGGAGTGCCGGTCGACGTGCTCGCGGTCGATCATCCGCCAGATCCGCTTCACCAGTTGCTCGTCCTGCTTCACCGCCTCGCCGCCCGGAACCACCTCGAGCCCGCGCCAGTCGAAGCCGAGATCGGCGAAGTAGGCCTCCACCCGGGCCGCCAGCCCCTGCCAGGCGGCGGCCACGCGTTCCTCGACCAGCACCAGCACCCGGCGCCCGCCACCCTCCTCGAGAATCCCCGCGAGCAGGCGGTTCGAAACCGCGAAGGCATCGCGGGTGAAGCACACCCGATGCTTGATGTTCAGCTCGATCTGGAAATCGTGACGACCCATGGCAGCGGGCATAGAATGCCCCAAAATAACGCCGCAAACCACCGATTCTTTAATCAAAATGAAGCAAATCCTCCACGAAACCCGCTGGCTCGGACTCTACCGAATCGGGCACTGGGACTTCGTCGAGCGCCCCGACTCCCCCGCCGCGGTCGGCATCCTCGCCGTGACCTCCGGCCGCGAGGTGATCCTGGTCGAGCAGTTCCGCATCCCGCTGCAGCGACGCGTGGTCGAGATCCCCGCCGGCCTGATTGGCGACGAGGAGGAGCACCGCGGCGAGCCGATCATCGACACCGCCCGGCGCGAACTGCTCGAGGAGACCGGCTACGTCGCCGGCCGGATGGAGGAAATCCTCGTCACCCCGACCTCGGCCGGCATGACCAGCGAGTTCACCCACCTGTTCCTCGCCACCGAGCTCGAGAAGGTCGGTGACGGCGGCGGCACCGACCGCGAGGAGATCGAAGTCCACCGGGTCCCGCTCGACCGGCTTCGCGCCTTCCTTTCGGACAAGCAGGCCGAAGGCTGCGCCGTCGACGGCAAGATCCACGCCGCGATGTGGGCGGCGGAGCCGTTGCTGCGTTGACGGTGCGAAGCGGCCGGGAGAGGTGGCGGAGCGCAGGGCATGGGACCTATGGGTCCTACAGGACCTATGGAAGCAGCTACCGGGCTCCGCAGTGTCGGCCCTGGTGCTGCGAAGATGGGCGAGGCGGAAGCTCACCTTCCGGAGCCGTCCCAAGGGCAAGGGTGAGGCGCAGCCTCACACCAGATAGGTCCCATAGGACCCATAGGTCTTATTCCTTGTGCTCCGCCACTTCTCCCCAGCCGCCCACCGCCCAACCCGCGCTTTCCAGCCGGTCCGAACCGCCAACCGGCCCCACGCCGCCACGACTCCCCGGCCGCGAAGTCGCCCAGCCAGCAACTTCAAGGGTCGTCCAGCCAAACGAGTCGTCGTGATTGCCGGTGGCTTCGCGGCATGGCCGCGTGCTAGCTTCCGGCCATGGCCAAGGTGTTCATGGGCGTCGTCGCAGCGGCCGCCTCCCTGCTTGTCGCGCGGGGAGCGACGATCCTCGACGGGGTCGACGCCCGGGAATACCGCGACCTCGCCGACCGGTTCCCCTCGGTCGGCACGGTGACCGGGCCCGGCCTGCAGGGGTCGGGGGTCCTCATCGGCGGGCGCTGGGTCCTCACCGCTGGACACATCGCCACCGGCAAGTCCGGCAGCGGGACCTTCACCATCGGCGGCAGCAGCTACCTGGTCGCCGCCGCGACGACCCACCCCGAGCTGGACTTTCCCTCCCACGACCTGGGCTTGCTGCTGCTCCAGACCGCGGTCGGCCATGTTCCGGCGGCCAGCATGTATCGCTTCCCGGCTGCCGTCGACGTCATCGACCTCGAGGGCACCTGGGTCGGCACGGGCTTCACCGGAACCGGCAGCACCGGGTCGCGGCTGCCCCTCGAGCGCCGTGCCTTCACCAACGTGATCGACGCCTTCGGAGACCACCCCGACTACGAAAACCTCCCGGCCAATTCCATGGTTGCCGACTTCGACAGCGGCTCGGCCACCGACAACGCACCGGCCTCGTCCCCGCTTCCCACCGCGCTCGAGGGCAACGTCGCGCCGGGCGACAGCGGCGGCGGGGTGTTCGTGATGGTCGACGGCGAGTATCGCCTGGTGGGCATCAACAGCTACGCGGGCACCCTCGACCGCCTGCCCCAGGGAACCGACAGCCGCTACGGATCCCTCAGCGGCGCCGCGGCGCTCGACTTCTTCCACGGCTGGATCGAGGAGGTCAGCGGGATCACGCCGGTCCCGGAGCCATCCAGCGCGGTGCTCCTACTCACCGCAGCCGGCCTCGCGGCGCGGCGCCGCCGGGACTCCCCATGAGCCTCGCCCGGGACCGCCCCCCGGAACACGGCAAGACCGGCGGGAGAAAAGATGGTCGGGGCGGCCAGATTCGAACTGACGACATCCTGCTCCCAAAGCAGGCACTCTACCAGGCTGAGTTACGCCCCGGACCGGGCAGGGAAGCTCTCCGGCGCCACCCGCTTTGGCAAGCCGGAATCCCGGGGTCCGGCGGGTCCCCCCTCGCGACCCTTGCTCCCGTGCCACTCGTCGGCCATTCTCCCGCCGTGGCCTACCTCGAGATCCGCGACCTCCACACCCACTTCAGCAAGCGAAGTGGCGGCCTCCTCGGCGGCGAAACCCGCACCATCCGTGCCGTCGACGGCGTCTCGATCGATGTCCGGAAGGGCGAGATCCTCGGGCTGGTCGGCGAGTCCGGCTGCGGCAAGTCGACCCTTTCGCGGACGATCATGCAGCTGCTCCGCCCGACCTCCGGAACCATCCGCCTCGATGGCACCGAGCTGACCCGCCTGCCGTCGGACGCGGTCCGCCGGCGCCGGCTCGACTTCCAGATGGTCTTCCAGGACCCCTACGCCTCGCTCAACCCGCGCATGACGGTGTTCGCCACCCTGGCCGAGGCGATCCGCCAGCGCCACCCGAAGGTCGCCAAGGACGAACTCACCCGCCGCGTCAATGAACTGATGGAGACCGTCGGCCTGAACCCCAGCCAGCAGCGCAAGTATCCCCACGAGTTCTCCGGCGGCCAGCGCCAGCGCATTGCGATCGCCCGTGCGCTCGCGCCGGAACCCAAGCTGGTGATCGCCGACGAGCCGGTGTCAGCCCTCGACGTGTCGATCCAGTCGCAGATCCTCAACCTGCTGAAGAAGCTCCGCGCGGAACTCGGCCTGACGATGATCTTCATCTCCCACGACCTCGGGGTCGTGCGCTACCTGGCCGACCGCATCCTGGTCATGTACCGCGGCAAAATCGTCGAGGAAGGCGAGGCCGAGCAGCTGTTCGACTCGCCGCAGAACGACTACACCCGGCGCCTGATCGCATCGATCCCCAAGCTCGTCGGCCAACCGCAACCCTGAGCGGACGGACCGGGGGCGCCCCCCGCATCCGCCCCGGCCCTCCGCTTCCGAAGACCGGGGCGGTGAGGGACATCGTCACGGCTCCGGCTCGAAGAGCAGGCGGAAGAATCCGCGGTCGCCGAGGTTGGTGACATCGAAGTGGAAGTTCTCCCGCGCCATCGGGTCCATCGACTCGATGGTCTCGGGAACCAGGCTTCCGATCCGGCTCGCGGGATCACCGGTTTCATCGGGCACCTCCGCGAAGTGGAGGTGGTAGCTGCCGGTCGGGACCAACGCGGGGAAGTGCACCCGGACGCCGGATTCGATCGGCTCGAGGCGGAGGCGGAACCCGACGTCGTCGCCCGGCGAGGCCGGGTCGAAGCCGAGGTGGAACTCGTCAAGGTTGTCGAGCCCACCACCGTCGCTGTCACCCTCGGTCTCGCCCGCGAGACCGAACGACTCGAGCCAGTCCTCGTAGCCCTCGGGATACACCGGACCGACCAGGGCGGAGCCGAGTTCCTCGTCGAGGTAGCCTGAGGCCAGGTAGCCATCGACCTGTCCGATCTCGGAATCCGTGAGCGCCCGCTCGTAGACGAGCACCGCGGCCACGTCCATCTCGGCGAAGTCACCGAAGTCGATCTCGCGGCCGATCAGGAGTTCACGTCGATTCGTGTTGAAGACGTGGTTGAAGCTGGCGACCTCGACCCCGTTGACGAGGACGCGCGATCCGGAGTCCTCGTGCACCGCCGTGATGACCAGCCAGCCCTCGCCGTCGAGCGCCGCACCGGTGGCGAAGTTGTTGCCCGAGCCGTGGCCCTGCAGGATGAGCTCGCCCGAGTCGCCCCCACCGACCAGGCCGAAGGTGCGGTTGGCCCGGTCGCGCCCCCAGACCAGCCCGGCATTCGTGCCGGCACTGTCGAAGAAGCGAGCCACCAGGTAGACCGTGCGGTCCTCGTTGTCGCGGGGCAGGCCGACCGGGCTGATCGAGTTGATCCGGCCCAGGTAGTCATTGAAGCCGTCCAGCCGGATCGCCGGGGCGCCGGACGGTGCCAGGCCCTCGACGAGGGCCGGGTTGCCACCCGCGAAGAGGTCCCGGTTGTTGCCCGACAGGTCCTGCCAGGACGTGACCGTCCCACCGCTGGTGACCACCCCCTCGCTCGACTCGAGCTGGAGCGCGAGACCATCGGTCACCGGCAACGACGCCGGACCGACGGTGATCGTGATGCCGTCCGAGCCCGTCGCGGGCGGAACGCCATCGTCGGTCACCACGGCCGAAATCAGGTGGGTTCCGGAAGACAGGCCGGCGACATCGATCGTCGATCCGCCGCCAAGCGGGCCGTCGAGGTCGGAGGACCACTCGATCGACTCCGCCAGGTCACCGCCGCCGGACATCAGGCTGATCGAGAAGAAATAGTCCCGGAACAGGCTGGCCGGGGGAACCGAGTAGGGCAGCGGCACGACCGGCGCCGCACCGACCTCGAGGGTCACCGCGGTGTTCTCGACGTCATAGCGGTAGGCCATCGCATCGCCACCACCGACGAAGGTGATCGCGCCGTTCGCGGACCCGGGCGTGCCGTCCGGCAGGTTGTCGATGAAGCCGGGGGCGATCGTCTCGCCGGGGGCCACCTCGATCGTCGCACCCGTGGCCGAGAAGGCGACGTCGTTGGCGCCCACCGCGTAGCTCGCCCGGGGATCGCCGACGGCGAGGACGGTGAAGTCGTCGGCTCCGTCGACCCGCACCAGGAAGGGCGTCACCGGATCGGTGACGCGGGTGGCGTGGAAGCGGAAACGATCCACCGCCAGGGTGACCGGCGACGGGCCCTCGTTGGTGTAGACCTCGCCCAGGTTGACCACGAAGTTGGCGTTCGCGCCATCGACCTGGCGGAAGCCGGGGATGTCGAAGCCGTTGCCGAGCACGAAGCTCTCCCCGGATCCGCCGGTTCCGTCGGGGTCCACCGCGGTGGCGGAGAAGACGATGGCTTCACCGGCATCGATGACCGCGCCGTTCGCGGGAGAGGTGATGTCCACGAGCGGCGCGAGGTTCTCCGCGACCACCGTGAGGGTCACCGTGTCAGAACCGGCCAGCGAAGCACTGTCCGTCGCCTCGGCCGTCACCACATGGGTTCCGGTCGAGAGGCTCGAGCTCGCCACCGAGCCGCCGCTGCCGAGCAGACCATCGAGGTCCGAGGTCCAGCGGATCGACGCCGAAACGTCGCCGTCCAGGTCATCGTCGGCCGTCGCGGCGAAGGTCACGGTCGTTCCCGCCCCGACGGAAAGGCCGTCGGCCGGCGCGGTGATGTCGACCACCGGCGGCGCGTTGGTGACCTCGACCACCAGGGTGATGGTGTCGCTGCCCGGCAGGCCACCGCTGTCGCTGACGGTCGCCGTGATCTCGTGCTCGCCGAGCGTGCTCAGGCTGGCGGAGAGGTTGCCGCCGACGCCCAGCGGACCGTCGACATCGGAGCTCCAGGCGATCGAGGAGGAAAGGTCACCGTCCTGGACGTCGTCCGCGGTCGCGGCGAAATTGATCGACTCTCCCGGGGCAACCATCGTGCCGCCGGCCGGCGAGGCGATCGCCACCACGGGCGCGGTGTTGCCGTCGACGATCGTGACGGTGAGGGTGGCGGTGCCCGTCTGCGAGTCGCCGTCGGTCGCCGTGGCAGTGATGAGGTGGGTGCCGACCGACAGGCTCGAGACGTCGATCGATGCCCCGCTGCCGAGGTCCCCGTCGAGATCCGAGCTCCACACGATCGACCCGGACACGTCCCCTCCCCCGCCGACTTCGATCGCGATCGAGAAGAAGTAGTCACGGAAGCGGGCCGACTCGGGAATCGTGTACGGCAGGGGCACCACCGGGGCTGCGCCCTCGACCAGGGTCACCGCGGTGTTCTCGACGTCGTACTGGTAGGCGATCGAGTCGCCGCCGTCGACGAAGGTCACCGCGCCGTTCGCGGACCCGGGGGTGCCGTCCGGCCGGTTGTCGATGAAGCCGGGGGCGATCGTCCCGCCCGGAGCGAGGTCGATCGTCTTCCCTCCCGCGACGAAGGCGAAGTCGTTCTCGCCCTCGACATAGTCGGCCCTGGCGTCGCCCACGGCGACCACGGTGAAGTCGCCCGGCCCGTCGACCCTCACGAGGAAGGGCGTGAGCGGGTCGGTCACGCGGGCGGCATGGAAGCGGAAGCGGTCGACGCTCACCTCGACCGATTCGCCCGTGGTGTTGGTGTAGCTTTCGGCGAGGTTGACCACGTAGTTGGCGTTGGCGCCATCGACCTGCTGGAAGCCGGGGATGTCGAAGCCGTTGCCGAGAACCAGCGACTCACCCGGACCGCCGGAGGCATCGGGGTCGGTGGCGGTGGCCGACAGGCTGAGGGTCTCGCCGGCGACGAACTCGGCGCCGTCGGCCGGCGAGGTGATGGTCACCAGCGGGGCACCCCCCACCGGATTCACGGTGATGCTGATGCTGGCCGTGCCGCTCAACGAGCCGCTGTCGACGGCTTCGGCGGTCACCACGTGGGTTCCAACGGACAGCGTGCTTGCGGTGATCGCCGCGCCACTGCCGAGCTTACCATCGAGGCTCGAGGTCCAGTTGATGACCGCGGAGAGGTCGCCATCCTCCGCGTCGCTCGCGGTCGCGGCGAATCCGACCGCCACGCCCTCGGCCACCGACGTGCCGTCGGCCGGCGCGGTGATCGCCACCTCGGGCGCGCTGTTGACCGGCGTTCCGGTGAGGTATTTCTCCCGCAGGTAGGCCTCGACCGCCTGGCGCTCGCCCTCGTCCAGCTCGCGGTCGTAGACGATGACCGCGGCGACGTCCAATTCGACCGATCCGAGACCACCGATCTCCTCGGCGACGACGATCTTGTCGAGCTGGGTGTCGTAGGTCCTCGCGGCACCGGCGATCACGGCACCGTCCTTGAACATCGTGGCGGTGCCGCCGCCGACCGTGGCGGAGTGCAGCAGCCAGCCGGCACCGAGGCCGGGCTCGGAGCTCAGCAGGTCGACCGGGCCGTAGCCTTGCAGGACCAGCACCCCGTCGGCGGGGCGGACCCCCAGACCGAAGGCCCGGCCGGTGGCGGCGCTGCCGAAGGCGGCGCCGGCGTAGGCGGTGGCGCCGCCGGGGTAGTTGGCCACCACGAACATCGTGCGGTCCTGGTTGCCCGCCGGCAGGCCGGCGATCGGATCCGTCGCGGCGAGGCGCTCGAGCTTGTCGCCGGCGCCGTCGAGACTCAGCGCCGGCTGGCCGGTCGGCGTCGCGGCGGAAAGCTGCGGGTCGCCCGCGGCGAGCAGGTGGTTGCCGTTGCCGGAAAGGTCGTTCCAGCGGGTGATCGCGCCCCCGCCCGCCTCGACCCCGAGGGCCGACTCGAGGTGCAGCGCCAGCCCCGGGGTCACCGGCAGCGCCGTCGGCGGCGAGCCGACCGTGATGGTGACGCTCCGGCTGTCGCCCAAGCCTCCGCTGTCGGTCACGCTCGCGGTGATGTTGTGGATCCCCTCGGACAGTCCGCCAAGCGCCAGCGCGGGGCCGCTGCCGAGACTGCCGTCGATCGACGAGCTCCAGGCGATCGCCGTCGAGAGATCGCCGTCCTCGGTGTCGAGGGCCGTGGCGCTGAAGGCGATCACCTCGCCGAGCGCGAAGCCGGAGCCACCGGCCGGCGAGGCCAGGTTGACCACCGGGGCCTCGTTCTGCGGCGGCGCCGCGAAGTATTTGTCCTGCAGGTAACTCTCG
This sequence comes from Verrucomicrobiia bacterium, assembly GCA_030430455.1. Lineage (GTDB taxonomy): Bacteria > Verrucomicrobiota > Verrucomicrobiia > Verrucomicrobiales > Akkermansiaceae > Haloferula. The sequence goes on from JAUIJB010000029.1 coordinate 35,560, forward strand.
ACGCTGAGGCGCTCACCGGCGCTGAGTTCGCGGTCGTAGACGATCACCGCGGCCAGGTCCATGACCACGTGCCCGAGCCCGCCGATCTCCTCGCCCATGACCAGCTTGGCGGGCTGGGTGTCGTAGCTGCGCGCCGCGCGGGCGACTTGGATCCCGTCCCTGAACATCGTGCCGAAGCCGCCGCCGACGGTGCCCGACTGGATCATCCATCCCGCGCCGAAGCCCGGCTCGGCGCTGACGATGTCGGTCGAGCCGTAGCCCTGCAGCACCAGCGTGCCGGAGCCGTTGCGGATGCCGAGCCCGAAGGCCTGGCCCGGGGCGGCGGTCCCGAAGGTGGTCCCGGCAAAGGCGGTCGAACCGCCGGGATAGTTCACCACCACGAACATGGTCCGGTCGGCATTCCCGGCCGGAAGGCCGCTGAGCGGGTCGCTCGCCGCCACCCGCTCGAGCTTGTCGCCCGTGCCGTCGAAGCTCAGCGCCGGCGCGCCGCTCGGCGTGCTCGTGACGGCAAACTGCGGGTCGCCCGAGGCCACCACCGAATTGCCCTTGCCGGAGGTGTCGGCCCAGCCGCTCACCTGCCCGGCCGACTGCGTGACGCCGTCGGTCGACTCGAGCCGGAGCACCAGGCCACCGGTCACCGGCAGGCCGTCGGCCGCCTCGCCGACCGTGATCACCACGCTGTCGCTCCCGACCAGCCCGCCCGAGTCCGTGACACTCGCCGTCAGCACATGGGTTCCCTCGCTGAGGCTCGAAACGGCGAGCGTCGCGCCGCTGCCGAGGACGCCATCGAGGTCGGAGCTCCACTCGATCGAGCCGGCGAGGTCGCCGTCCTCGGCGTCATCCGCCGTCGCGGCGAGGGACACCTCCGCGCCCACGGCGAAGGCCGCGCCATCGAGCGGAGACGACACGGCGACGACCGGGGCGTTGTTGGCCGCCGGGCCGGTGAGGTACTTCTCCTGCAGGTAGGCCTCGACGCTCTGGCGCTCCTCCGGCCCGAGTTCGCGGTCGTAGATGAGCACCGCGGCGAGCTCCATGCCCATGTGGCCGAGCCCGCCGATCTCCTCGCCGAGGACCAACCGGGTCGGCTGGGTGTTGTAGCTGCGCGGCGCCTGGGCGACCTGCAGGCCGTCCTTGAACATGGTGCCGAAACCGTTGGCGACCGTGGCCGACTGGACCATCCATCCCGCGCCGACCCCGGTGGCGCCGGAGACGACGTCGGTCGAGCCGTAGCCCTGCAGGACCAGCACCCCGCCATTCGGACGGGCGACGAGCCCGAAGGCCTGGCCAAGGGCGGGCGAGCCGTAGGAAACCCCGGCGAAGGCACCGGCCGGGCCAGTGTAGCGGACCACCTGGAAAAGGGTGCGGTCGGCATTGCCGAGCGGCAGCCCGCCGAGCGGGTCCGAGGCATGGAGCCGGAACAGCGCGTCGTCGACCCCGTCGAAGGAAAGCGCCGGGCGCCCGGTCGGCGTGCCGGCGGCGAGCATCCGGGGATTGCCGCGCGCCTCGAGGTCGTTGCCGAGGCCCGACTGGTCGAGCCAGGTGGCGACATCGCTGCCCGCGCCGAGACCGACGTTCAGGTCCGACTCGAGGTGAACGACGAGGCCGTCGAGGACCAGCTCGTTGCCCGGTCCGCAGTCCCCCAGCAAGGAGTACCCGGCGGTCAGGGAGGTGTCGTCCGGGGGAACGACGTAGCTGCGCTGCTCGGTGGCCGGCCCGTCGGCCCAGCCGGTGAAGAGATACTCGCTACTACCGACACAGTCGGTGGCCGGCACGGTGATCACGTGCTCGTAGTTGACCAGGGTGTCGAGAACGAAGGGGGTGGCGATCGAGGTGTTGCCGTCGATCTGCACCACGATCCCGCTCGGCACCGTGTCGAAGGCGATGTTGGCCTTCTCGGGGAAGATGTCGATCGACCCGGTGGTGCTCAGCCCGTTGGCGTCGGTCACCGTGACGAAGGCGCGGTAGTAGACCGGACCGCTGAAGCCCTGGCCCTGCGATGGAACCGGGAAGTCGATGGTGTCGACCCCGTCGACCGGTCCCACCGCCGGGTGGGTGTTGCCCGGGCGGATGAAGGAGACCGACCAGGAGAATCCCGAGGCCGGGATCGGGTTGCCGGCGCTGTCCTCCGCGCTGGCCGCGAAGGTGTAGGTGTCACCGAAGCGGAAGTAGCCCTCCTCCGGCACGGGGTTGTCGTTGACCGCGGTCAGGCCAACGATGGTCGGCGGCGTTCCCACCTCGACGTCGAGGGTCGAGACGGACTCCAGCACACCGTCGCCGACCGTCAGGCGGGCGGTGAAGGAGCCCTCGACGGCATACTCGTGGCCCACCGGCAGCGGTGTGTTGTCGGTGAGGACTCCGGTCGCCGGCGCGCTGCCGTCGCCGAAGTCGAGCGAGTAGCTCATCGCGTCGCCGTTGAAGTCGACGGCCTCGAGCGTGAACTCGACGCCCAGCGGGGCGGCGCCCGCGACGGGCTCGGCGGAGAAGCCGGTGATCGTCGGGCGGACGTTGCCGCCGTCGTAGACGTAGCGGCGCACGGCCCCGGCCACCGAGGGGTTCGGCTGGCCGTAGGCTCCACCCGAGTCGGTGAAGCTGACGTAGTAGAGCGCGCCGTCCGGCCCCTCGTCGAGGCAGACGATGCGACCGGTCGGAGCGAGGTCGAAGCCGTGGCTCCAGGCGTCCGGGTTCTGGCCGCTGATCGGGTCCGGCGCCGGGTTCGGCGCGACCGATCCATCCGGATTGAAGACCAGGTAGCGGATGAAGTCGCGGGTCGAGTCGGCGTAGAAGTAGGCCCCCTGGTACTCCGCCGGGAACTGGCTGCCGTGGTAGACGAAGCCGCCGTTGATCGCGGCGGTCTGGCCGCCGTGGCGGTAGGCGAAGGCCGGCGCGCCGACGGCGTCGATCGTCGCGGCCGGCCAGTCGGCGTAGGGCGGAAGCCCCTCGACCGTCGGCCAGCCGAAGTTGATGCCGTCGTAGACGCCGTCGTCGGACGGGGAACCGAAGTCGTCATCGATGAAGCGCCCGCTCGCGGCGTCGTAACGGATCACGTGGAGGTCCTCCCACGCGGTCGTCTGCGTGTTGCCGCCGACCTCGGAGACATGGAAGGTGTTGCTCACGAGGTCCCAGCGCGCGCGGAAGGGATTGCGCAGGCCGTGGGCGAAGATCGAGTCGACGTTGGGCCCGGCGCCGTCGACATGCGGGTTGTCCGCGGGGATGCTGCCATCCTTGTTGATCCGGTGCACCTTGCCGCCGGCATGGGCGAGGCTGGAGGCGTAGGACCCCTGGAAGTGGTCGCCGGTGGTGATCCACAAGCGGCCCTCGGGACCGAAATCCACCGAGCCACCGAAATGGCAGCACGAGTCGTAGCCGTCGGTGTCCTCCCACAACAGGACCTCGCTGCTCAGGTCGAGGCGGCTCGAGGTGCCGCCGGCGTTCTCGACGTGGGTGAAGCGCGCCACCCGCGCCTTGGCCCCGCCCGGGGCCGACTCCGGGGTGTAGAACAGGTAGACGTAAGGCTGCGCCGGGAAGTCCGGGTCGATCGCGAGATCAAGCAGCCCGCGCTCGTTGGAGAAATTGAGCCCGAGGACGTGCGCCGGGGCGGTCAGGTTGCCGTAGTCCTCGAAATCACGCGAGGTGCCGAGCACCTCACCGATGCTCAACTGGCCCTTCTTCTGGATCACCAGCATGCGCCCATCCGGCAGGAAACGCAGGCTCATCGGCTGGTCGAGTCCGGTGGCGATGTCCTCGACCGCGAATCCGGTCGGTGGTGCGGCGGAGGCCGGGGTCGAGATCGAGGCGAGGGCCAGCAGGAGGCTCAGGCATCGGCAGGCGACACTCCGGGCGAGTGCGGTCGGGGTCTTCATGGGGGGGAGTGGGTGAAGACACGGCGTCAATCTCGTCGGCCGCCTGGGCGGCGCGAGGTCCGGGCACGCGACAATCGTCCAGCGATGCAAGGGGTCGCCGGGCGCGCGTATCCAGAGGGACGCACGGTCATGGGGGGAAGTTCGGGGGGTGGGAGAACAGGGGGAAGTTCCATTCACCGAAGCGAATGCAACGGGAACTTTGACCTTTTACCGGACCGTAACCCGGAGATCAAGCCCCAAGAGTCCGACTCCGCAAATCCTCCCAGCTGCGCGATCCCGGCAGATCCCGTCCCCCGCCCCCGAGGCGTCTCCGTAGGGGACGCCCGAGCTCCTGTCGGCGAGGTGGCTTGCCGAATGGCGCGGGGAGCTTCCCAGACCGGACGCTAGAGTTCGTTGTACTTGCGGTTGTTGCCGCGCGACTTGTCGACCGGATAGCGCTGCTCGTTGGCGGCGATCTTGGCCGTCATCACCTCCCCGAGGTCGAGTCCCATCAGCTCGGCCATCTCGAACAGCAGGATCCCCACGTCGGCGATCTCGGAGGCGATCTCATCGCGCTTGCGCCGCGCCCGCTCCTCGACCTGGTCAGGCTGCTGCCAGACGAAGTGCTGCATGAGTTCCCCGGCCTCCGCCGCGATCGCCACCGCCATGTCCTTCGGGTTGTGGAACTGCCTCCACTCGCGCGCGGCGACGAAGGCATCGATGCGCCGGGTCAACTCACGGATCGAATCGCTCATTCCCCAGCGGATGAACCGGACGCGCCTGCTTGCCAAGCTCCAATCCCCGGGAATGGATCCCGCGCTTGCGCCTCCCACCATCAAGCCGATGATCAGAATCATGAGATGCCTTGCCGCGAGCCTCCTCGCCGTCACCCTGACGGCCTGTGCCGAGGACCCGGACGAATCCAAGCCTGCCATGGACACCCGAGCCCAAGCCCCCGCCCCGCCCGCCGGAGAAGTCGAACTGAGCGACGAGGAATGGCGCGAGCGCCTGAATCCCGAGCAGTACCGCGTCCTTCGCAAGGCCGGCACCGAGCGGCCCTTCGGCCGTGTCTACGAGGAGTTCAAGGAACAGGGCGGCGGCACCTACTACTGCGCCGGCTGTGGCGCCAAGCTGTTTTCCTCGGACCACAAGTTCGACAGCCACTGCGGATGGCCCTCGTTCTACGACCCGGCGGATGCCG
>JAUIJB010000030.1 GCA_030430455.1 Verrucomicrobiia bacterium
TTGAACTCGGCGGTGTAATGCTTGCGGGGCTTCTGGTTCACGGGCATGGATTCTGGTGGGAAACGGTCCAGGATTCCAGCACACCTCAAACCTTGTTGCGGCGACGATTGATGACGACAATGGAAAGCACGGGCTGTCCAACGGTCTGGTGTTTCAGAAACACCATCGCGGGCATCGGAAAGACCCGGTTGATCTGGCGGGCGATGGCGGTGAGCTTGCCTCGGGCGTAGCTGCCATTGACCGCGGAATTGCCGTTCAGCTCGATGGCGAAGAAGACGTAAGATCGTAGCAGGCCGGGATTGACCGTGGTCTCCTTGAAGAGGCTCGCGGTGCGGGCAAGATCGTCGTCGGTGAGTTGGAAGAGTAGGTCGGCGGAAGTCCAGTCCGAGAAGAGGGCTTTGTTCTGATCGAAGGTTCGGCCTCCATGCTGGCCGGCCATGAACTCAAGAAAAGCTTTGGGTTTGGCCCCCTCGAGATCGATCGTTCGATCGCTTTCATAGCCTAGCGTCTTGAGTAGTGACTTCGAGGCGTCGCGGAGTGGCAGCGACGTGAACGCCTGAAGGGCAAAGTTGATCGATTCGCGGAAGTCAGACATGAGAGAAACTGGAAGGTGATCAGTGGAGAAGAGCGCGACCTTTCTCCGTGAGCCGGTATTTCTGGAGACGGCTGTTGGGTTTGTCGGGGATGGTCATTTCAAGCAGGCCATCGGCAACGAGCGGCTGGATGTGGCGCTTGTAGTTGAGGTAGGCGTTGGAAAGGCCGGCGATTTTCAGGAGCTGGGCCTTGGATTTTGGTTCCCCTGAGCAGGCTTTGAGGATCTTGGCGACTTGCTCACTGACTGGCGCACCGACTTGCTCACCAGATGGGGCATTCCCGGCCTCGCGCAGGGCGGTGAGGATGGCGGCGAGCAGGAACTCGATGAAGGCGGTGGAGTTCCCGGCCTTGTCGCATTTGGCAAGCACCTTGTAGTAATCCGCCTGGCGATCGCGGATGACGGATTCAACCGGCAGCCAGGCGAAGAGCGGATTCCAACGGCTGAGGATGAGCGTCTGCCAGAGGCGACCGATGCGGCCATTGCCATCAGAGAAGGGGTGGATGAACTCCAACTCGTAGTGGAAGACGGAGCCGGCGATCAGCGGATGGGCATCGGCGCGCTTGAGCCAGCCGAGGAGGTCCTTCATCAGGCCGGGCACGCGCTCGGCGGGGGGCGCGAGGTGGACGACTTGCTTCTCCTGGGCGATGCCGACCGCGCGGGTGCGGAACTTGCCGGCATCGTCGATGAGCCCCGCCATGAGCAGGCGGTGGGCGGCAAGGAGGTCGCGGGAAGAGGAAGGGCTCCAGGACTCCATGGCCTCGTAGGCGGCGAAGGCGTTCTTCACCTCGTGGACTTCCTGCGGCGGGCCGAGCACGCGTTTCCCGGCAATGACGGCGGTGACCTGCTCCAGCGTGAGCGTGTTGTTTTCGATGGCGAGAGACGAATGGATGGAGCGGATGCGGTTCTCGCGGCGCAAGATCGGCACTTTGCCCGAAGCTCCGCGACCTTCCAGTTGCCCGAGCAGCTCCGCGATCTCCGCGACATGCGAGAGCATGGCGGGAGTGAGCGAGTAAGGAGGATGGTAGGCGGAGGACATGCGATGGAAATCAGACGGGGTTGCGCACCACGAGCCAGGTGACGAGTTCCCAGTCGCCATCGTCGGCATGGACGGTCTCGGCTGCCGTGGGGAGCAACCCGTCGCGGCCGGAGAGAAGGCTGGTGGTGGCACGTTTCCGGAAGGTGGCCTCAATGGTCCGCAGCGCGCTGGCGACGAGCCCGGCATAATGGCTCATGTCGGATCCGCCCTGTGTCGCCGTGTCGAATTGATCGCAGAGGCTGCGGATGGCGTTGGGGTGTTCCGCGGCGGCCTTCATCACCCCTCCATCCACATCCACAAAATCCGCCAGGGCCCGGTGTTCGTCTCCCAGTTGTCCCATGCCCCTTGGCAGGGGAACGATGCGATCGGCGTTCTCCTCGGGGGCCAACTGGCAGGCTTTCAGCCAGAGGAGGAAGAGGCCCCGATAGTCACCCTCCATCCACTGCCGGCGGATCTCCTCGACGGCATCGAGTTGCCAATCGCTCTCGTCATACCCGTGGTAGTAGCCATGCGACGGCTCGATCCAGTTCTCCTCGAACCAAGTCTCGATCAGCACGCTACCCCCTTTCTCCACCACGGTGATCGTCTCCCCGGTCGCAAACATCGACAATTCCTCAACCTCGACGGTGTCCGCATCGAATCGGAACACGACCCGCTGCGTCCCCCAGTTCGCCTCATAGAGGAAAAGATCGAAATAGCGTTCCAGAACGGAGATCGGGTCGTGCTTGAAGTCGCCCCAATGGTAGGAAACTTCCGCCGAGTCCGACCTCACCGAGATATGTGAGGAAAGTTCCGAGACCTCGCTACGCTGCTGCGGGCTCAAACTCCTCCCGACGACCTTCCACTGGTAGCGTTGATACTCACTCACGACGATGGAAGGTCCACGGTCCGGACCCGGGCTGCAATCCCGCAATGGGGATGAGGGCGTCCGAGTGGCCAGTTCGCCGCGCGGACGGTGAGATCGCCACCCAGAGCGAAGTGCTCCAAGGCTGGGTCCCGGGAGAGGGAGCGCAGCAGTGCTTCGAGCCCATCCGGAACCGAGTCGAAGTGGAGCATTTCAGTGGCGAGCGGGCGTGGACAGATAGGCCCGCGCATAGGCGGCGGCCTTGGGATCAAGCGAGCGGAGGCTCGACGTAATGTCCACTAGGCGGGGGCGCCCGAAAGTCTCCACCATTTCGAGCCAATCCACCCAGCGGCCGTATTCGAGCACCCGCTTGACCAGCCAGGCGGTGTGCTGCTTGGCATCGACCCCGGTGGGATCGGGGTCCCGGAAGAGATGCGGGGAAAGTGGAGGCATGTCGGAGTCAAGCATGGCCGGCTGTCGAGCTCAAGCCAGCGGATCGGCTCGCGACCACCGGCTCCTCACCGTCGTCGAGGCGGCCGCTAACGCTTCGACAAGACCGAGATTCTGAAAGAGACGAAGCTGAGGTCCTGAAAACTGGCCCTCCGATCTCAGTCCGGATTCTTGAGGAATACCCGTGTGTCCCCGCGCTCCGAGCAAGGCGATGTCGAAGAGCTTGCCGATCCACCCGTTCAGCCCTTGGTCACCGAAGTCGAGATGCAGGTGGCGATGGAGCGCTGCGCGCCACTCCGTTTCGGGAATCAGCGTCCGGGTCTCCTCGGCGACGTCGAGCAGGCCGCCGTCGATGCTGCGGATCAAGCGCGGGTCGTTGTCGGGATCGAAGCTGACCATTCCGCTCTTCGACTCGATCGCAGGGCGGCGCAAGAACCGGGCTCCCTTGGGCGGCAAAAGGGCACCGTCCTGCGCTCCAGCGCCCTGCTCGACGAGCGGGCGGATGGCGGCGGCCCGCTCGAGTCGCCCATCGACTGGTCCGGCATCGTCTTCGCCGCGTCGAACCACATGGGCCTGACCCGGGACCGCGTGGTCATCGACAACGTCCTGTTCCGGCTGTTCGAGCAGGGGCGCGGCGCGTTGAACGGGTCGGAGCGGGTGCAGGGGGGCTCGGTGGGCGCGGCACCTGATGGCTGCGATCAAAGGGCAGCACCCGCGACCAAGCCGCCCCCGAGCCAGGCGTAGGCCAGGATGGCGAGGACCGTCAGCGTTCGCTCGATCCAGTTGCTGTCGCCGTGGTCATGCGAGTGGCCTTCTTCCCTGCTGCCACCCCACTTCAACCACGCGAGCACGCCGGTGAGGGCGAGGAAGGCGAAGTTCATCCAGAAGGTGAAGTCGATCGCGAAGCGCGGCCCGCCGCCTTCTCCCGAGCCGGCAGCGGGAGCCTCGGGCAGCAGGTCGAGGCCGGCGAAGATCCAGTGCATCGCCACCGCGCTGCAGACGATCGCCATCAGGAAGATGCCGGCGATGTAGGCGGCCATCTTCCAGCCGTAGAACTTGGCGTTCATGCGGATGACCGGGAAGACGACGAGGTCGCTGAAGATGAAGGCCATCACCCCGGCGAAGGACACCCCGCTGCCGAACAGCAGGGCGGCCAGCGGGATGTTGCCCATCGAGCCGATGAAGGTGAAGAAGGCCGCCACCGGGCCGATCAGCGAGTGGGCGACGGTGGTGAGGAGGCCCTCGTCGCCGCCGGATCCGAAGAACAGGCTCTTGAAGAAGGCGGCCGGCACGAAGGCGGCGATCACCCCGGCGACGGTGAAACCGACGGTGACGTCCTTCCACACCATGTTCCACTCCATGAAGTACTTCCGGGCCACCATCCGCCAGCCCTCGAGGCTGCGGATGCGCTCCCTCCAGTCGGGTACCTCGCCGTCGTCGCCGCCGTCCTCCCCGTCGCGGAGTCGCTCGCGGGCGTCGTCGACGAGGCGCTTCGGGTAGAGCAGCTTCACGAAGAGCCAGGTGAAGCCGATGAGGAGGATGCCGCCGGCGTACTCGCCGACGACGAACTGCCAGCCGAGGAAGATCGAGATCACGATCCCGAGCTCGATCACCAGGTTGGTCGACGACAGCAGGAAGGCGAGCGCCGGGATCAGGCCGGCGCCCTTCTTGAAGATCGACTTGGCCCCGGCCAGCGCGGCGAAGGAGCAGGAGCTCGAGATGAAGCCGAAGAAGGTCGCCAGCGCGACGCTCTTGCCGCCGGCCTCGCCCATCGTCCGCTGCATGCGCTCGCGGGTGACGAAGACCTGGATGCAGCCGCTGATGATGTAGCCCAGCACGAAGGCCCACAGCGCCTTCCAGAAGTATCCCAGCGTCGTCAGGGCGGCTTCGTTCCAGGTCTGGAGGAATTCAGTCATTGGTCAGGTTATGGGGAATTCGCGGCCGGTTCCACCGGAAATCGGCCGCATGCGTGGGATCGGGGGTGGGGGAGCGGGGCCGGGCGCGACCGGGGTCGCGCGGGCTCACGGGCTGCCCGCGGCGGCCTCCTCCCTCAGTGCGTACAGCACCGGGACCACGAACATGGTCACCAGCTCGATGAGCATGCCGCCGAAGATCGGCACCGCCATGGGGGCCATCAGGTCGGAGCCGCGACCGGTGCTGGTGAGGACGGGAAGCAGCGCCAGCAGGGTGGTGCCGGTGGTCATCAGGCAGGGGCGGACGCGGCGCTGGCCGGCCTCGACCACCGCCTCACGGATCGCCTCGAGGCCCTTCGGCTTCAGCTCCGCGAAGCGCTGGCGCAGGTAGGTGGACATGACGACGCCGTCGTCGGTGGCGATGCCGAACAGCGCGAGGAAGCCGACCCACACCGCGGTGGACAGGTTGATCGGCGACACCTGGAAGAGCTGACGCAGGTTGTGGCCGAGGAAGTCGACGTCGAGGAAGCCGGGGCGGCCGTAGAGCCACAGCAGGAGGAACCCGCCGGACCAGGCGACGGCGACGCCGCTGAAGACGATGAGAGTGGTGGTGGTCGAGCGGTTGTCGAGGTAGAGCAGGACGAAGATCGCACCGAGGGCGAGGGGGACCATGGTCCACAGCGTGCGGTTGAACTCGAGGGCGGACTCGTAGTTGCCGGCGAAGTCGTAGCGGATCCCCGGGCTGCGCCGGAGCCGGCCGTCGCCCTCGGCCTGCTCGAGGAAGGCCTTGGCGTTCTCCACCACGTCGACCTCGGCGAAGCCCGGCCGCGAGCCGAAGGTGACGTAGCCGGTGAGGAAGGTGTCCTCGGCCTTGATCACCTGGGGGCCGCGGACGTAGGAGATCGAGGCGACCTGCGACAGCGGCACCTGCGCCCCCTCGCGGGTGGTGACCAGCACGCGGCCGAGGGCCTCCTCGCTGTCGCGTGCCTCGCGGGCGTAGCGGACCTGCACGCCGAAGCGCTCGCGGCCCTCGACGGTGGTGGTGACGACGCTGCCGCCGATCGCCGCCTGGATGGTGTCGTGGATGTCGGAGATGTTCAGGCCGTAGCGCGAGGCGGCCTCGCGGTCGGGCGCGATCTCGAGGTAGGGCTTGCCGACGATGCGGTCGGCGTTGACCGTCTCGGGCGCCAGGCCCTCGACCTCGCCGCTGCGCAGCAGTTCCTCGACCTGCAGCCCGAAGGCCTCGATCTCCTCGAGGCTCTCGCCCTTGATCTTGAGGCCCATCGGCGCGCGCATGCCGGTGCGCAGCATCACCAGGCGGGTCTCGATCGGCTGCAGCTTCGGGGCCCCGGTGATGCCGGGGATGCGGGTGGCCTCCTCGATCTTCGCCCAGATGTCCTCGGGCGTGCGGATCCCGGGGCGCCACTGGCGGAAGGGCTGGCCGCCGCGGTCCTCGATCAGCTCGCCATGGTCATCGTAGAGGAAGTTGCCCTCGTCGTCGGTGCGGAAGCGCAGCACGCGGCCCTTGTCGTCGGAGCGGTACTCGGGCAGGTAGTTGATGACGGTCTCGACCATCGAGATCGGCGCGGGGTCGAGCGGCGACTCGACCCGGCCGATCTTGCCGACGACCTGGCGGACCTCGGGGATCGCGGCGATGGCGGCGTCGGTCTGGCGCAGGTATTCCATCGCCTCGTCGATCGAGGCATGCGGGCTGACCGTCGGCATGTAGAGGAAGGAGCCCTCGTCGAGGGCCGGGCGGAACTCCTCGCCGAGGCCGGGGAGCTTCTCCGCGGCGCTCTGCCACAGGCGCGTCTCCGTGATGCCCTGGCCGAGGACCCGCGGGACGAAGCCGAAGAGCTGGGGAAACCCGACCAGCACGCACAGGCCGAAGACGAGCAGGGCCGCGGGCATCGCCAGGAACATCGCCTTGTGGGCCAGGCACCAGCGCAGGATGCGCGGGTAGATCAGCTCGAAGCCCTTGAAGGCGAGCAGCAGGATGCCGACGACCAGCGCGACGAAGAGGGCGTTCTCGAGGGTGTTGCGGTCGAGGCCGAGCGGCATCCAGTCGAGGGTGAGGAAGACCAGCACGGCGAGCGCGGCGCCGGCGTTCAGCCCGAAGACCACGCCGCGGCGGGCCCTGCCCTTGACGAAGGGGTCGGCGGCGGTGCCGGCGGCCAGCAGGAAGAGTGCGAGCGCCAGCGGAACCGAGAAGGCCAGGGCGAGGACGCCGGCCGCGGCGAGCAGGCCGCCCGCGAGCGCCCGGCGGTTGCGGAGGAGCCGCGGAAAGGACCCGAATAGCAGGTGGGCGACCGGCGGGATGATGGTCAGCGCGACGATGATCGAGGCGATCAGCGCGAAGGTCTTGGTGAAGGCCAGCGGACGGAACAGGCGGCCGGCCTCACCGGTCATCGTGAAGACCGGCAGGAAGCTGATGACGGTGGTCAGGACCGAGGTGGTCACCGCGCCGGCGACCTCGCTGACCGCGCGGTGGATCACCGCCGCCGTCGACTCGCCGGGGTCGGCCTCGTCGAGGTGCTTGAGGATGTTCTCGGTCAGCACGATGCCGACATCGACGACCGTGCCGATGGCGATGGCGATGCCGGCCAAGGCGACGACGTTGGCGTCGACGCCGACGAGTTTCATCGCGATGAAGGTGATCAGCACCGCCAGCGGCAGCATCGACGAGATGAGCAGGCTGCTGCGCAGGTGCAGCACCATCACCACCACCACGATGATCGTCACGAGCACCTGCTGGTAGAGCGCCTCGTCGAGCGTGTTGAGCGTTTCGCCGATGAGCTCGGAGCGGTCGTAGAAGGGCACGACGGTGACCTTCGAGGTCGTCAGCCAGCCGGGCCACCCGGCGCGCGGCACGCGGCGGGTGAAGTCGAGCCAGGCCCCGGCATCGGGCGTGCCGGCATCGTCGAAGGCGGGGGTGATGTCGTTCTCGCCGGCGAAGGCGCGCACCTCGTCGAAGCCGACCTCGTCCCAGTCGATCACCGCGCGGATCGGCAGCGAACCCTTGAGATCCTCCAGCTTCGCCTTGGTCGCCTTGATCGCCTCGAGCGGGTTGGCGCCGTAGCGGACGACGACCACGCCGCCGGCGGCATCGGCGCCGTTGACGTCGAGCGCGCCGCGCCGCATCGCCGGGCCGAGGCTCACCGCGGCGACGTCGGCGACGGTGATCGGGGTGTTGTCGCGGACGGTGACGACCGCCCGCTCGATGTCGGCGGCCTCGCCGACGTAGCCGGTTCCGCGGAGGAAGTACTCGACGCCGTTGATCGCGAGGTTGCGCGCGCCGATCTCGCGGTTGGACTTGCGGACGGCGTCGGCGACCTGGGCGAGGGTGACCCGCTGGGCGCGCAGCAGATCGGGGTCGACATCGACCTGGTACTGCCGCTCGTAGCCGCCGACCGACGCGACCTCGGCGACCCCCTCGGCGGCGAGCAGGGCGTAGCGGACCTGCCAGTCCTGGATCGCGCGGAGTTCGTCGAGGTCCCAGCCGCCGGCCGGGTTGCCGTCGGGATCGCGGCCCTCGAGCGTGTACCAGAAGACCTGGCCGAGCCCGGTGGCGTCCGGGCCGAGGGTCGGCGTGACCTCTTCGGGCAGCAGGTTGGCCGGGAGCGAGTTGAGCTTCTCGAGGACCCGGCTCCGGCTCCAGTAGAACTCGACGTCCTCCTCGAAGATGAGGTAGACGTACGAGCTGCCGAACATCGAGAACGAGCGCACCTCGCGGACCCCGGGCACGCCGAGCAGGGCGACGGTGAGCGGGTAGGTGACCTGGTCCTCGATGTCCTGCGGCGAGCGGCCGGGCCAGTCGGTGAAGATGATCTGCTGGTTGTCGCCGAGGTCGGGGATGGCATCGACCGCCACCGGGTCGCGCGGGTAGTCGCCGGTGTCCCAGTCGAAGGGGGCGACCCGCACGCCCCAGGCGATGACGAAGGTCAGCAGCAGCAGCACGACCAGCTTCTGGTGGAGGCAGAAATGGATCAGCGATTTCATCGCGAGTGATCAGAGAGCAGTGGTCAGTGATCCGTGGACTTGGGGGGCGGAGCCGCTGATGGGGACTCGACCGACAGCGTGTCGCTGATGGTGCCGCAGGTGAGCATGGCGTCGCCGAAGTAGGGGTTGAGGATCTTCGGCTCGGCCGAGAGCCAGTCGGCGCCGGTGTTGCCGAAGGCCATCGGGCAGTGGACCACGTAGGCGCTGCCGAGGGCGTCGATGCCGTGCTCGCGGATGCGCTCGATCAGGGCGTCGCTGAGCGGCTGGAAGGCGGCGCGGCGGGCCTCGATGTCGGCGGCCCCGGCGACGGCCCGGGCGAGCGGCTCCAGCTCGCCGTCGACCGCGTCCTCGAGCTTTCGGGCGGCGGCCTGCGCGGCGGGGTCGTCGTCGCCGGCCAGCGCCGCGGCGACCGGCAGGTAGGCGTCGAGCGCCTCGCGCAGCCGGGCGACCTTGGCCGGGTCGGCGGGCGGGGGCGACTGCGGCTGGTAGGGCAGGCCGAGGTGGCGGCCGGCCTGCTCGATCGAGCGGGCGACGCGCCGCGCGGCGGCCTGCGGCGTGGTGTCGAGCTCGTCCCGGGCGATGGCGAGGTCGTTGAGCAGGCGGCGCGAGAACTCCTTCCACAGCTTCAGCTCGTCGGGTTGCAGCCACTCGGTGTCGACGCCGCGGAGGTGCTGCTCGATCGCCCCGATGCGGGCCGCGGAGGGGTCCTCGATCAGGCGGTGGAGCAGGCGCGGGATGGCGGCCCACTGGCCGGCGAGGTCGCCGGGAGCCGCGCCGGCCGGGCGTTCGTCGATGCCGGCGTCGGGGTTCATCATCGACGGCTTGGCCTTGATCTGGAGCTCGGAGTCGAGCTTGAAGGCGCCGCGGCTGACCACCAGCTCGCCCTCCTCGAGGCCGGCCTCGACGATGAAGCGGTCGTCGATGCGCGGGCCGAGGACGACCTCGCGGCCCTCGAAGGTCGGGGTGTCGTCGATGCGGACGTAGACGATCGCGCGCTCGCCGGTGCGCAGGACGGCCGAGGCGGGGATGAGCAGGGGCTGCGGTGCCTTGTCGGGCTCGGGGATCAGGCCGAGCTCGTCGGCGGGCACCAGGTCCATGCCGCAGATGTCGCACTGGCCCGGGCCGTCCTTGACGATCTCGGGGTGCATCGGGCTGATCCACTTGCCCTTCAGCGAGGGGTCGAGCACGCGGCCGTTGGCGGTCATGGCCGAGTGCACCACCGCCTTGGCGAACATGCCGGGCTTGAGCGCGCGGTCGTCGTTGGGAACATTGACGCGGACCCGGGCGACGCGGCGCATCGGGTCGATCTCCGGGTCGATGAAGGCGATGCGGCCGTGGAAGTCGCGGCCGGGCACGGCGTCGACGGTGAACTCGACGTCCTGGGCGTAGCGCAGCCACGGAAGGTCGGCCTCGTAGGCCTCGAGCTTGAGCCAGACGGTCGACAGGTCCGCCACCCGGAACAGCGGGTCGCCGGTCTTCACGTACTGCCCCTCGTTGGCGAGCTTCTCGGTGACGATGCCGGCCTGCGGTGCGTAGAGCGTGAGGTGGTCGGTCGGCTCGGCGGCGTTTTCGATCCGGAGGATCTGCTCCTCGGTGAACTGGAGCAGGCGGAGCTTCTCGCGGGCGGCCTCGAGCAGGCGGCGGCGTGTGTCGAGCACCGCGTCCGAGGCACCCTGCGCGGCGCGGCTGGCGCGGCTGGCCTCGATCAGCTCGCGCTGGGCGACCAGCAGGTCCGGCGAGTAGATCTCGGCGAGGTGGTCGCCCTTGCGGACCCGCGCGCCGGTGAAGTCGACGAACAGGCGGTCGAGGCGGCCGGCGACCCGCGAGGTGATGGTGGAGATGCGGCGTTCATCGTAGTCGATGCGGCCGAACAGTTCGATGTCGGCGGCGGCCGTCTCGCGGACGACCGGGGCGATGCGCAGGTCGAGCAGGGCCGCGGCCTCGGCGGTCACCGAGACCTCGCGCAGGCCGCCGCCGCCATCGTCCTGGAGCGGGATCAGGTCCATGTTGCAGATCGGGCACAGCCCGGGGTTCGGCTGGCGGATCTGCGGGTGCATCGAGCAGGTCCAGGTTTCGTCGGAGGCGGCGCTGGCGTCGCCGCCGTCGTCCGGTGAGGACGGCGGCAGGCCGAACCACCAGCCGGCGAGGAACAGGCCGAGCGGGAGCAGGAAGACCAGCAGCTTGCGGGGGCTGCGCGTGAGGAAGGCGGGAATCTTCATGGTCGGAGTCAGCGGATGCCCGCGGCGGCGCGGAGCGTGGCGGTGGCCTTGCCGAGCTGGGCGCGGTTGCGGGCGAGTTGCAGGCGGTAGGCGAGATGCTGCCGCCAGGTTTCGATCAGGTCGTTGAAGCTGCTTTCCCCGGCGCTGTAGCCGGTCAGGGTGACCTCGTAGGCCTGCCGCGCGTCGGGCACCAGGCGGGTGTCGAAGAGCTCGGCGACCTCGCGCGCGGTGCGGGCCTCGAACCAGGCCTCCTCGACGCGGTAGCGCAGTTCGGAGCGGGTCGCGGCGAGCATCGCCTCGGTCTCGGCCATGCCCTCGCGGGCCTCGCGGAGCATCGCCCGGCGCGGCTCCTGCCACAGCGGAATCTTGATGCCGAGCATGGCGTAGACCTGGTCCCGGCCGTTGGCGACCCGCGACAGGCCGGAGTCGGCGATCGCCGCGCCACCGACGCCGGCGGTGAAGTCGGGGAACTTCTCGAGCTCGGCGCGCTTGAGGCGGTGGCGGAACGCCGCGGCGCGCTGCTCGGCGGCGGCGACCTCGGGATGCTCGGCCTGGGCCCGGGCGAGCAGGCCCTCGAGGGTGCCGGGCGAGGGGATCGACGCGTTGCCCGGGGTCGGCAGCGAGGCCCCGGCGGGGCGGTTGAGCAGCGAGTTGAGCCGGGCCCGTGCGGTGTCGCGCAGCCTGCCGGCCTCGGCGAGGTCGCGGTCGACCAGCGACAGCTCGTTGGAGAGGCGGATCTGGTCGGCCTGGTTGGCCTGGTCGGCGGCGACCCGGGCATCAACGGCCTCGCGCACCGCCGTGAGCACCGAGCGGCTCTCGCGGGTGAGCGCAATCGTCTGCTGGGCGAGGTAGAGGTCCCACCACGCGGCGTGGACCTGGGCGGTGAGCTTGAGCTCCAGCGCCGCGACCTCGGCGCGCGCGGCGGCGGCCTCGCGGTCGGCGGCGGCGCCGGCCTCGCGGCGCTTGCCGGGGAAGGGGACCGGCTGTTTCAGTGCGCCCATCGCCTGGGTCCGGCCGGCGGCGGTCTCGGCCATCGATCCGGCCGAGACCTCGAGGGTCGGATCCGGCAGCGCCCGCGCCTGCGGCGCCTCCTGCGCCAGCCGCTCGGCGCGGTGGCGGGCGGCGGCCAGCGACGGGTGGTGCCGGACGGCGAGGCGGGCGAGGTCGTCGGGACCCGAGCTACCAGGAACGGAGTAATTCACCGCCGCCGATGGCGGCGGCGTGTCCAGGGTGGCGGACTTGCCGGCCGTCCCGTCGACCGAGGTCGAGCAGGCGGCGAGCAGGAGCGCGCCGCAAAGCGACGGGATGCGCTGCATGATGATCGCGGAGGTCGTCACGGGTAGGCCGGGGTGGCCGATCCGGCGTGCGGCCGGCTCAGGGGTTGTCGAGCTGCGAGAGGTATTTCTCCGGATCCTCGCGGAACTTCGGCTCGCAGCGGTCGCAGCAGAACTTGATCTCGCGGCCCTCGTGGACGAGGACCACGGGGTCGCCCATGCTGCCGAGTTCTTCGCCGGAAACCAGGCAGGTCTCGAGCGGGTAGGGCACCGGAGCGGCCGGCGAGGCGGAGGAAGATGCGTCATTGTTTGCGGATGCTGTGTCTTCCCGCTCGGAGCACGAGGCCAGGGCGAGGACGATGAGAAGGGAATGGATGGTTTTCATGGTCTTGGGGATGGGGTCTGGATTGGATGAAGCGGGGAGGGCCGGTGGAGGCGGGCGAAGTGTCCACGCCAAGGCCCATGCGGGCGCGTCGGCGCTGGACCACGCGGGAGGAGGCCGCCGGAGGGGCGGTCGTCAGGGGAAGCCGGGCTTCAAAGCAGCCAGCGCGAAAGTCGCGCGAGCCGCGAACGCGGCGGGTCACTGCCCGGAGCAAAGGGAGGGGGCGTGACGGATCCGGCAAGGACGGGCGGCAGCGGCGGAGTGATACCCGGGCTTTCGAGCACGGGAGGCACCGCCGGGTCGCCGGGGACAAGGGTGGTCTCGGCGAGGTCGCGGGGGTCCTTGCTGTGGCAGGCGCAGGCGTGCTCCGGAGCGGGCGCATCCTGGTCTCCGGAATCCACGGGTGCGTGGCAGCACGACGTTGCACGATCCGGGCCTGGCCGCTCGCAGCCCTGTGCCGTGCAGCAGCACAGCGGGCTTCCAACGAGGAAAGCCAGCAGCAGGGAAAGCAGCGTGCGAGCGGGGTTCACCATGGATCAGAGTCCGAAAGTTTGCCCTTCTTCCATAATCCCTGCGCGGACGGGTTTCAAGAGTTGAAACCTGCCTCGAGCATCCAATCGCTGCCGATACCCCGGCTCAGCCGTCTTTCGAGACCTCCATCGCGGTCTCGTCGGGCTCGGGGCGGTAGACGGCCTTGGCGTCGAGCAGGATGGTCTTGGACTGGAACAGGCGCTTGCCCTCGGCGACCAGCTTCTGCTTGCCGCGCTCGTACCAGCCCTCCCTCATCACCTGCAGGACCGGCTCGCGCAGCCGTCCGCTGGCGCGCTTGGTCTTCCACTCGATGTTGAACTCGTCGAGGGCGGCGTCGGCGGCGCGCAGGAAGCTGCGGGCGGTCGCCTCGTCGGGGGTCGGGTGGAACTCGACCTTGAAGACGTAGCGCGAGGCCTCCGAGTCGGGCTCGGCCTTGAAGTGGGGCGCCTCGACGCCGGCGGCGGCCGCGGCGCGGGCGACCGCCTCGATCAGCTGGTTCACGCTGAGCTTCTCGCCGGTCAGGTTGGTCATGCCGCGGCCCTTGCGGCGGAACACGACGACGGGCGCGCCGCGGAAACGGTCGACCACCTCGATCACGTCGTTCATGTCGTAGCGGTAGAGTCCGCCGGTGGTGGTGATGAAGACGTAGTACTCGTGGCCGACCTCGACCTCGCCGACGTCGAGGAAGCGCCACGAGTCCGGGTCGTCCGGGCGGTCGTCGATGTCGCCGGCGGGGACCAGCTCGAAGTAGTTGAGGTGGATGCTGAGCACGCCGCCGGCGCCGTGGTCGGAGACCGGGATGCTCATGCGGGCCTCGGAGGCGAGGTAGCCCATGTCGCGCACCGGGGGCATGCCGCGGCCGTCGGGGGCGTACCACTCGGGGAAGCGCTCGAGGTAGGCGCCGACGGTGTCGCCCTTCCAGCAGCCGATCAGGGCCATGGCGGGCCAGTAGTCGGCGGGGAGCAGGCGGCCGCCGCGGCGGTCACGCATCGCCTCGAGCGCCCCGGCGCGTTGCGGGTCGGCGACCAGCCGTGGCTCGAGCGCGTCGCGGATCGCGGGCGCGATGTCGAACTCTCCGCCCAGCCTGCCGTCGCGGATGTCGCGGATGAGCGGCTCGGCGAGGCGGTCCGCCATCTCGGCCAGCTTGAGCACGGATGACGGGTTGGCGGTTCCCAGGAAGCTGACGTTCTCGGCGACCCCGAAGCGCAGCAGGGCGTAGTACTTCGCCTCGTAGTCCTCGATCTCGTAGACGTCGTAGGGCACGGCGTAGGCGCTCTGGACGATGCCCGGCAGCTCCTTGACGACCATCCCGCTGGTCGAGCCGAAGGGGATTCCCGACGGGGTGTGGCCCTCGACCGCGGGGGACACGATGGTGATCACCTTGCCGGCGAACATCCTCGGGTGGTCGCGGCGGGCGAAGTGCAGCCAGGTGGAGGTGCCGCCGCCCTTCTGGCAGGTCGGGGTGACCGGGATGTACTTCGGCGTACCGGTGGTGCCGGAAGTCTGGGCGAACAGGACCGGCTGCTCGGCGGTGAGGATGTTCTCCTCGCCCCGGGTCATCCGTTCGATGCGGTCGCGGATGTCCTCGTAGTCAATGATCGGGACGTTGCCGCGGTAGTCCTCCGGGGACTTGAGGCGGGCGAATTCGTAGGCGCGGCCGTATTCGGTGTCGCGGTTGCGCTCGAGGATCTCGCCCAGCAGCCGGCGCTGGGCCGCCGCCGGGTCCTTGAGGGCGCGGATGAAGGGGCCGGCCGAGGCGCGGGCCTTCAGGGCGATGAGCGATGATGCGATCCAACTCATGGTCGATGCTAGGGTTCGGTGGTTTTTTCCGGCAAGCCTGTCATTTCGCGGGCGCGGGCGGAGAGTTCGCGCAGCCGCAGCAGGTCGGACCCGGACAGCTCGAGCCCGAAGGCCTCGCGCTCGTGGCGATCGAGCACGGTCTCGGTCAGGGCGGTGGCGAAGGCGGGGGAGTCGCGCTCGATCGAGTTCTCGATCAGGCGGAACAAGCGCTCGCGGTAGCGCTCGGAGACATCCTCGTCGAGGTGGATGAAGCGCAGCTCGGCGACGCTGCCGAGCAGGCGGAAGGCGGCGAACTCGGCCAGCAGCCAGCGCGAGTTCTCGACCGACAGCTGCTTCTCGATGAGGCGGCGCTCGGCATCGGGCAGGCCGGGCGCGGCGAGCTGGTCGCGCAGCGCGCTGGTCCTGTCGACGAGGACGCCGATCTCGTGGTCGATCGTCTCGAGCCGCTCGAGCGACTTGTCGGCGAGACGCTCGTCGATCCACACCTGGCCGGTGATGAAGGCCGCGACCGCGCCGGCGGCGAGGGCGAAGGCGACCGCTGTGGCGGCCCACACCGGCTTGCGGCGGGCGGCGTAGCGCAGCCGCTCGGCCAGGTTGGGGCGGACGGCCGACACCGCGCGTCCCTCGAGGTGGGCGCGCAGGTCGGCGGCGAGGGCGCGGGCGTCCGGGTAGCGGCGCGAAGGGTCCTTGGCGAGGGCCCGCAGGCACACCGCGGAGATGCTGCGCGGCAGCAGCCAGTTGGCCCGCCGCGGTGGTTCGGGGTCGCGGTGGATGGCGCCGAGGATCTCCTCGCGCCCGCCGCCCCCACCGAAGGGCCGCTTGCCGGTGAGGACCTCGTAGAGGATCGAGCCGAGCGCGAAGACGTCGGCCTCGGGGCCGGCGGCCGCCGATTGTCCCTCGGCCTGCTCCGGCGCCATGTAGCCGGGCGAGCCCATCACCTTGCCGGGGAGCGTCCGTGCGGTGGTGTCGGAACCGCCGCGGCCGACCCGCTTGGCGAGGCCCCAGTCGATCACGTAGACCGAGCCGTGGCGATCGACGAGGATGTTGTCGGGCTTGAGGTCGCGGTGCACCACGCCGACCTCGTGGGCGAAGCCGATTGTCTCGCAGACATCGAGCAGCACGCCGAGCAGGCGCTGGCGCCACGGCACGCTGCGCACCTCGTCGCCCCGCTCCGCCAGCAGCTCGGTGAGCGTCTGGCCATCGACCTTCTTCATGGCGTACCAGCGGGCACCGCTGCCGCTACGGCCCGAGCCGTAGATGGGCAGGCTGCCGGGGTGGTCGATCGAGGTCATCAGCGCGATCTCCTCGTCGAAGCGGTCGTCCATCTCGGCGTCGCCGGCGTGCTCGGGGTGGAGCATCTTGACGGCGAGGTGCTGGCCGTGGTCGGTGGTGAAGCCCTCGACCACGCGGCCCATGCCCCCCTCGCCGAGGACCTGGCCGAGGTGGATGGTCCGCTTCAGCTCGATCGTCTTGTCGTCGTCGGAGGCCATGCGGGCGTCAGGTGCGGATCAGGATGCGTTGAACGGCCAGTGGCCGCTGCGATGGCGGGCGAGGGATTCACGATCGACCTCCACGCCGAGTCCGCCGCGGCACTCGAGTTGCGGCGGGCGGCCGCCGCGGCGCATCTGCAGCAGGGGCGTGGCGGGGTCCTCGGCGAGCAGCAGCCTGCCGAAGCAGCCCTCCGCGTGGCGGACCTCGGGAAAGGCGGCGCAGAGGTGGAGGTGGGCGGCCGACAGCACGGAAGACTCGCCGACCTGGCAGCCGACCTGGATCCAAAGGCCCGCCGCCCTGGCCTCGCGGCAGCGCGCCAGGGTGGCGATCAGGCCGCCGCACTTCGAGATCCGCGCGTTGATGGCGGTGCAGGCGCCAGCTTGGATGAGGCGCTCGAGGGACTCCCGGGTGTTGAGGCTTTCGTCGGCCATCACGTCGAGGCCGGTCTCGCTGACCAGCCGGGCGGCGCCCTCGAGCTCGTCGGCGGCCAGCGGTTGCTCGAAGCTGTGGATGCCCTCGCGGGCGAGCGCCGGCATCCGGGCGAGCGCCTGCTTGAGGTCCCAGCCCATGTTGACATCGGCGCGCAGCTTCATCGCGCGACCCGCCCAGGTGCGGATCGATGCGATGTCGGCCGGCCCGGTCGTCGCGTCGATCTTGAGTTTGAGGGCGCGGAAGCCGAGAGCGCGGTAGGCCAGCAACTGGGCCCGGCGCTTGAGGTTCATGCCCGAGGATAGCACCCCACTGTAGCGGAAACCCTCGGCCGGGGAGGGGCCGGGATCGCCGAAGGGGGTGCGGCCGAAGTGCCGGCCGAAGGCATCGAGAAGGGCGAGGTCGACCGCGCACCAGGCGGCCGACTGTGGTGTGTCGCGCGGCACCCAGTCGGCCGGCGCGCGGCCGTCGCATTCGGCGAGGAACCCGACGACCCCGTCGAAGTCCGGGAATTGCCGTCCGAGCAGCCGGGGCAGCACCGATTCGCGCAGCAAGGTGCAGGCGCCGTCGCGCGTCTCACCGGTGACATACGGCCGCGGCAGGGCCTCGCCCCAGCCGGTGGTTCCGTCGTCCAGCTCGACCTCGAGCATCAGGCTCGACGACGACTCGCGCGATGATGCCGCGTGCTCGAACTTGCCGCGGAACGGAAGGTCGACGGCGTGGAGCTCGATGGCGGCGATGCGGGGCATGGGCGGATCCGGGTTCAGCGTTTCCGCGGCAGCGAGTCGATCCAGCGAAGGATGTCGCGCGCCAGCCGGTCGGGGGCGTCGAGCTGGATCGAGTGGGTCTGTTCCGGATACTCGATGATTTTCACCGGCCGATCCGGGTCGCGGGTGACCAGCTCGCGGGTGGCCTCGTTGTCGATGATCCGGTCCCGGCCCGCGAGGAAGAGCAGCAGCGGGGGATATTCCCGGTCCTCGCTCCGCGCGACCATCCGGTCCATGCGGATGCTTTCCCGCAGGAAGGCGGCGGAAACGCTGTGCAGCCGGAGCGGGTCGTTGCGGATGTAGGCGAGTTGGCCGGGGTCGGTGGTGAACATCTCGGTCTGGATCGGCACCGGATGCTGGCGCTCGGGGGCGAAGACCATGTCGACGAACACCGCCGCCTTCTGCGGGGCGGTCAGGTCGACCTTCGGCTTCATCCCCGGAGTGATCAGGACCATGCCGTCGATCCGGTCGGGATGGGCGACATCATAGGCCATGACGTACTTGCCGCCCCACGACAGGCCGATCAGATAGACCTCGTCGAACCTGCCGGAGTCCCGGACGGCCTGGACCGCCCGATCGACGTCATCGACGAGCCGGACGCCGCGCTCGACATGACCCGAGGTGAAGCCGCGGTTCTCGCGGTTGATGCCGCTGCCGCGG
Organism: Verrucomicrobiia bacterium; assembly: GCA_030430455.1. Lineage (GTDB taxonomy): Bacteria > Verrucomicrobiota > Verrucomicrobiia > Verrucomicrobiales > Akkermansiaceae > Haloferula. The sequence goes on from JAUIJB010000030.1 coordinate 18,391, forward strand.
CGGTCGAGACTGAAGACCGGGTAGCCACGCCGTGCCAGTTGCCCGGCGGCGAGGTCGAACCATCCGGAATGGCTCTCGATGCCGTGCAGATAAACAAAGGCCGCACGCCGCGGGTTCAGGCGCGTGGGGCGATGTGCCACGTAGCCGATCTCCTTGCCGTCGGAGCCGGTGAAGGTTCCCGTTTCCCGGCCGGCGAGGCGCGCGGAGATCTGTTCCGGCGAGGGGCCCGGGCCGGGCGGTGCCCCGCAATGGCACAGCAGCGGCAGCAGCAGGCAATACAACAGAAATTCGCGACAACGCATCGGCCCCTTGGATTCGGTAAAAAACAACGCAGCGCCCATGTCTTGTCGATGTTCAATCTTCGGCGGCGATGGTCACGCCCACCGAACCGAGCGGCCCGCCGCTCACCGTGACCTCGTCGCCGGCCTCGAGAAACGAGGAAGTGTCGCCGTCCTGCTTGATCGAGAGCTTGGTGAAGCGGCTCATGCGGATCGCGTTGGCGAGCCGCACCTTCCAGCGTGGGCTCTTCATGGCCACTCCTCCCGGCGTGCCGGTGAGCACCATCATCCCCCGGCGCAGGGGCTGCTCCGGATAGGCGTCGTGGATGAAGCGCAGCATCTGTCGGGGGGTGTAAACGAGTCCGGTGACGACCTGCCGCTGGCGGACGTCGCCATTGACCCGGGTCTCGATGGTGACCGGCGGGATGCCGTTGGCGACGGGCGCGTCCGGCACCCAGGCCCGCGCGCCCACCGGCATGAATCCGGGAAAACTCTTCGACAGGCCCCAGTAGTCGTAGCGGTTCGGCATGCCCTCGCCGAGGATGGCGATCGAGCGGGCCGACAGGTCGTTGGCGATGAAGAAGCCGATCTGCGGGATGAAATCCGGCCGGCCGAGCTCGGCGGGATCGACGTCGTCCATCAGCACGAAGCCGAGTTCGCCCTCGTAGTCGAGCAGGCAGTCCAGGCTCAGGTCCTCCGCCGCGAGCTTGTCCGAGATGCCTGGTTCGGAATCCTCGAGCGCGGACGCCAGCGCCCCGGCTCCGGGAAGAACCACACTTGAGCCATCGCCGACGACGGCCCGCGGATGCTTGCGGAAGACGGGAGGCCCCGAGCGCGGGTCAAAATCCGACGCGGTCTCCTCGATGTGCTTCGCGTAGCTCAGCCCCACGCCGAAGACATCGGATGGGGCCTCGAGCGCCACGAATCGGCCCTTCGTGAGATCGTACTCGTGAAACACCGCAGGGACCGGAGTCACCGGCAAGGGTCGGAGAAGGTAGTAGAGAAATGCCGCAACCGCCGGCATCACGATCGCGAGGGTGATCCGTCCCCACCGGATGCGCCGCCTCGCCATGACCGGGGCCGGGCGCGTCTTGCGGGCGGAATCCGCACGGGTTGGCGAGGTTGCTGTCACACGCGCTCAAGTTGAAAATTGACCACGGAAACCTTCCGCATTCCCGGCTCCAGCCGACAGTAACATGAACGTAACTTACGGTCACTAACCTGGTCGCAGGAGTTGACCGCGTTGCTCCTTGCAGCAAGATGGCAGGGCTGTCAAACCCTGCCCACGCCTCATGTTCCTTCCAAAGCCGGCCACGCCCACTCCGCGAGCAGCCTCTTGCGGCAGTGCATTGCGTCTTCTTTTCGTCCTCGCCCTTTCGTTTCTCGCGTGCCAGTGCGCGTCGATGAAACCGGAAGGCTCGACCGCCGCGGAGCAGCGTGCCTACATCGATGCCGAGGCCGAGCGGATCCTGGCGCGCTTGGCGAGGGAGAATCCAGCCTCCGGCGGCGAGATTTTCGCGGCGGAGGGTCACGCGGTGTTTCGCTACACCAGCGGCAAGATGCCCCTCATCCTCGGCGGCCTTGGGGCCGGTTCCGGCTACGGCGTCGCGATCGACGGCGACGAGCGGACCTACATGAAGGTTCAGAAGCTCAACTGGGGCTGGGGCATGGGCGTGAAGGAGAACGCGGTGGTCTTCATCTTCGACGACGCCGCGGTGTTCGAGAAGTTCCGCCGCGGCAAGTGGGACTCCGGGGCCGCCGCGGAGGCCACGGTCCAGAAGGACGACGTCGGCGGCGGGGTCGGCGGGGCGGTCAGCCAGAAGAAGGGCTTCAAGGCCTACGAGCTGTCCGAGTCCGGCTTGTCCTACGGGATCACCTACCGGGCGCGGCGCTTCAGTCCCACCCCGAGCCTCAACCGCTGAGGGGGTGCGATGCGGCGGCCCCCAACGACTGCCCGGCTTGCGATCCTTGCGCTAGGCGCCGGTCTCCTGCTGTGCGGTTGCGGCGCGCCGACCGCGGCCTCCTACATGCGCCCGCCGCGGGCGCCGCGCGGGAGCAGCGTCGAGGACCACCTGGCCGCCTCGCGCTCGGCCTGGGAGATCCTCGCGGACCCGCGTCGGCGGGACGAATGGGCGGCTGCGGGGAGCGCCTACAACGAGGCCGTCGCCGCCGCCTTCGATGACCTGCGCCGCGCCGGCAGGGACTGGGCGAAGGCCGCCGCCACGACCGGCACGCGGCTGGCGCCGCCCGGGCCCGGCGACCTCGATCCGGCCCTCCTCGGGGTCGTGTTTCCGGCCGACCAGGTCGATATAGAGAGGCTCGGGGCGCGCCATGTCACCGCCGGCCTCGGCGTGCCGCTGGTGGGCTGGGTGGATGCGGACACGCCGCTCTACCGGCAGATCCGGTTCCCGCCGCCTGCCGGGATCACCGCCAGCACCACCGCGGTGTTGCGCTTCGACCGCGGCCCCGTGCCGACCTGGGAGTTCCGCCAGCCGTATGCGTCCGAGTCGCTGCGCATCGCTGGCACCACGCATCCGCTGCGGGTCGACTGGTCCGCCGCCCACGCGCTCTACTGGCGGATGGGACGCCTCGACCGGACCCGCTTCCAGAGCGTCCTCCTGCCCGAGCGCATGCGGCGGATCGAGGGGATCTACTTCAATCGTCCGCCCGATCCGGAACGCATCCCGCTGGTGCTGGTCCACGGTATCAAGTCGACCCCGGACGTGTTCGACCGGATGGTCAACGAACTGGTCGCCGAGGAGTGGATCCGGCGGAACTACCAGCTGTGGGTTTACAGCTACCCGACGGGCATCCCCTGGCCCCTGGCCGCCTGCCATTTCCGCGAGAGCTTCGGCGAGGCCGTCGCCTACGCCCGCCAGCAGGGCTGCCGCCGGCTCGACCGCATGGTGGTCATCGGCCACTCGAAGGGCGGGCTGATCACCCAGGCCAGCCTGCGCGAGCCGGGCACCGCCGTCTATTCGACCTTCGTCAAGCGTCCGCTCGATGAGCTCGACGTGAACGCGAGGGAGCGCGAGTTGATCCGCGAGCTGCTGATGTGGAAGCCCTTGCCCTGCGTCCGCCGGGCGGTGTTTCTCGGGGCGCCGCACCGCGGCAGTCCGATGGCCGAGCAGTCGCTCCCGGTGCTCGCCTCGAAGTTGATCCGCTTGCCGAAGTTGATGACCGTCGAGTTTCCCGACCTGGTCGTCCGCAATGCATCCGCCTTCACGGCGCCCGACCTCGCCGCTCCCGAGGACAGCCTGCGGGTTCGTTCGCGGGACATCTGGCTGCCGACGGGCATCGAGGCCCTGCAGCCGAGGCGGCCGATGTTCCAGATCGTGCCGACGCTGCCGTTCCGCGACGGCGTCCGGCTCCACTCGATCATCGGCGACCGCGGCCGCGGCGACACGCCCGACAGCTCCGACGGGGTGGTGCCGTACTGGTCGTCCCATCTCGACGGGGTGGAGAGCGAGTTGATCGTGCCGTCGGATCACGGTGTCCCGCGCCATCCCGCGGCCATCGAGGAGGTGAAGCGGATCCTCCGGCTTCATCTCGACGAGGGGTCGAGGTGAGCAATGGCCCCGGGGTTCGGGATCTTGGCTGTTCCACGACCCGGCGTGGCCGTCCGTCCAACGGAACGGTGGCTTCAAGTCACCGTCGTTTGCAGCATGCCGGCGGTGGATTGCTCCGGCATTGGCGGCATCTCGCTCGACGCCGGCCGCGATGGCCAACATGACGACAGCGATGAGCAAGCGCGATGGCACTGCCCACCAGGTCTTCATCATCGTTTCCCGGATGAGCGGGTTCTCCGTCGACATCGCCGATGCCGTGAGTGTCAGGATTTTCACGAGCCGATTCGGTCGAGGGTCGGATGAGAACTCGATTGTTCCCCGGCGGAGCTTCAGGCAGATTGGGAACCAGCATGAAGCAGCGCGGCAACTCGTCGGCAGCCGGACGCGGACCCGGGCGGTCCACCGGCGGGTCGACCCGCTCGGGCCGCAGCGTGTGCGGCCTTTGTGGAAGCAATGCCGCCGCCCCCCATGCGGCGATCCGGCGACTCGACGGTCTGACGACGGCGGTGCTTGCGGTCCTGGCGGTTGGCGGGGCGGTGGCCGACGAAGCGGGTTCACCGCTGGACCGCGGGGATCCGGCGCTGCGCCCATTTGCCGCCTCCGCACCGACCCCGCCGGAACGGGTCGAGCGCGAGGAACTGCTGCGGCGCGACGAGGCGCCGCGGTGGAATGCCTACCTCGGGGTCAGCGTGGTCTCGCAGTATGTCTCGCGCGGGTTGGTGTTCCTGCCCGAGCCCTCGATGCAGCCGTGGCTCGAGGTGGACATCCCGCTTTGTCCCGGTGCTCCGGCGGGGTCGTCCGGCTCGGGCCTGAGCGTCTTCGGCGGGTTCTGGAACAACCTCAACCTCGGCAACCCGCAGACCATCGTCCAGCCCGACGGCAGCCTCGCGGAGGTGCGCGACTGGTACGAGGCGGATGCCTACCTCGGCCTTCGCTTCGGGCTCGGCGATCAGTTCGCCGCCTCGCTCCGCTACAACCTTTACACCTCACCCTCGGGTTCCTTCGAGAGGATCCACGAGCTCGACCTGCGGCTGTCCTACGACGACTCGGCGCTGTGGTCATGGAATGGTCCGGACGGTCGCGAGTTGGCGGTGTATCCCGCGGTCCGCATCACCGCGGAACTCAGCGACCGGGGTGGCCCCGAGGGCTGGTACGTGCAGCCCTCGCTGACCCCCACCTGGCAGTCGGGATCCTCGCCGCTGCGCCTCGAGTTGCCGCTGGTGCTCGGCTTCGGCGGGGGTGGCCAGTATGTCACCGCCGGCGGCGACGAGCGGCTGTTCGGTTTCTTCCAGGCCGGCCTGCACGCCTCGGCCGACCTCGACCTGATCCCCGAGTGGCCGGGCAGCATCACCGTGGCGGCGGGCGTCGACGTGGCGATCCTCAGCGACTCCGACCTCGGCTACGAGAACGACCCGACCGAGTGGGTCGGCAGCCTTTCGGTGATCTATTCCTACTGACGGCCGGGTGGGGGAGCGGGCGGGTCGCCAACGCTCAGGCATCCGCCTCGGGCGGACGCGTTCCCGGTCGCATCGCGGGCCGGTCGGGCAGGCGGCGGAACCACAGGATGACCATGCCGGTCAGGAAGGCGACCGCGAAGGCGTTGAGCAGCGCCGCGCCCGGACGGGCCTCGAGCCGCGGTCGCAGCGAGGGCGTCTCGGGAAGCAGCCCCGGCGAGGCCGGCAGGGTCGGGTCGATGCTCTCGGCCGAGTCGAGGGCCTGCGACAGGCGACGCGCCGTGGCCGGTGCCAGTCGCTGGGGCAGGCGCGTGATCACTCCCGGCACCAGGCCCGGGCCGACTTCGCCGCGCGTCTCGGTGCCCGGCGGCACGCGGGTCGCCAGCACCGCCTGGCCCGCCAGCGAGGGCAGCGCCCCGGCCTGGCCGGGATAGGTGTTCGCGGGAATCTGCGCCTGGCGCAGGAAGGGGTAGCGCAGCGCGGGAACGCCGCCGCGGAAGATGTCGAGGCTCACCAATCGGCCACTGCTCTCCTGCAGGGCCTCGGTGATGCCGTGGTGCCCCGGCTGGGCCATGACCAGGCGGGCGTCGATCTCACCCTCGGCGAGGGCCGCCGCCAGCTCGCCGGGGTCGTCGTGGGTGACAAGCTCGATCTTGTCGTCGAGCTCGAGGGCGGCGAGGAGGAAACGGGCGACGCGTCCCGAGGCGCCCTCCGGGTCGCCCACGCCGATCCGCTTCCATGTTTCCGGCGGGCCGGCAGTCCCTGCGGCGATGACATGGACGAGGCGGGTGCCGACCACGCCGACCGCCTCGAGGTCGTCGACCGCGGTGATCGTTCCGTCGTCGGCCAGCTCGAAGAGCGACTCGGCCCCGACGAGGCCGAAGCGTGCCTGTCCCTGGCGCACGGCCTCGGCCGGGTCGGGCACCTTCTCAACCAGCAGGTGGCGCGCCGGCATGACCGTGCGGATCGCGTCGGCCGCGCGGATCGGCAGGTCGTTCTGATCGGTGAAGGGGCTTACGGCGAGCCGCACCCGGCTGCGGCCGCGCGCCGTGGCCTCGACCGGCGGGAGGATCTCAAGCGAGACGAGGTGATCGCGCGCGACGTCGCGGTAGTCCTCGCCGCCGAGCTGGACCCGCTGGTTGAGCGCGCGCATCGCCTTCGAGTCGAGGGTGCCGGCCAAGGCGCCCCAGGCGGACTCGAGTTCCGGAAAGCGTCCGAGGGCCTCCTCGCGCACCAGCGGACCGGCTCGGTAGGGCGAGAAGAAGCCGAGGTCGTCCTCGAGCTGGCGGAGCACCGGCGCCGCCAGCCAGCCGTCGGTCGAGAAGACCTCGGCGACGTCGACCCGGCGCTCGAGAAGGGCGTCGTAGAGCGCTGCCGGCTCGTCGGTGCCGAAGGCGCTCACGCTCTTCACCGTCAGGCCGTAGCGGCGGGCCATCGGGTAGAGGCCGTCGACCGGGCGGGCGAGGAAATCCTCCTCGACACCGAAGCGCGGCCCGCCGGGGATTCGCTGGAGGTCGGAGATCGAGGCAAGCCCGTGGCGCAGCGCGAGATCGCGCCGGACCGCCAGGCCGAAGCGGCTGTCCGGGCCGAAGGGATCGAGCCAGCGCATCCCGTTGCGCCCGGCAAGCTCGGCGGGGTCGGCCGAACCGGGCGGTACACCGCTCAGTGCCAGCAGGGTGCCGTCGTACTCCGGGTAGGCGTCGATCACCCCGCGTTGCAGGGCCGCGAGGCACTTCCGGCTGCCGCCGTACGGGATCTCCCGTTCCACCCGGATGCCCTCGGCCTCGGCGGCGAGCGCCATCATCTCCGCCAGCAGCTTCTGCTCGGTGAGGTCCTTGGAGCCGACCTTGAGCTTGCCGCCGCCACCGCCGCGGCAGCCCGCGAGCAGCAGCACGGCCAGCATCGCGAGGATGCCAGCCGGGTTCGCGGGGATGGACGTCGGTTTCATGGGCGGGGGGACTCCTTGATCGAGGGATCCGCGCGCAGTGAACGCAGGAAGCCGACGACCTGGATGATCAGGATCAGGGTGAAGGGCAGGGCGCCGAAGATCGACATGGCCTTGGCCACCTCGAGGCTGCCGGAGAGCAGCACCGCGAGGGTCAGCAGCGCGATGGCGATGCCCCAGGTCAGCTTCAGCCGGGTGGTCGGGTTGAGGCGGCCCTCGGAGGTCATCATGCTGATCACGAAGGTTCCGGAGTCGGCGCTGGTGACGAGGAAGATGAAGATCAGCACCAGCGCCATGATCCGCAGGAATCCCGCGAGCGGCATGTGGTCGAGGAAGCCGAACAGCGCGGTGGCGGTGTCCTCGCGGACCATCTCGGCCAAGCCTCCGCCGGCCTCGTTCTCGATCCAGATCGCCGTCGACCCGAAGGTCGCGAACCAGAACATCGAGAACAGCGTCGGGATCAGGATGACCCCGAGGCAGAACTCGCGGATCGTCCGGCCACGGCTGATGCGGGCGATGAAGATGCCGACGAAGGGGGCGAAGGCGACCCACCAGATCAGGAAGGTCAGGGTCCAGGCGCTGCTCCAGTCCATCTGGCCCTCCCACGACAGCAGGCGAAAGGAGAAGGCCGGCAGCGCGGAGATGTAGTCGCCGATCGAGTTGACGAAGCCCTCGAAGATGTAGGAGGTCGGGCCGAAGACCAGCACCACCAGCAGCAGCAGGATGACCAGCGCCATGTTGAGGTTGCTGAGCAGCTGGATCCCCTTCGACAGGCCGGTCGAGGCGGACAGCAGGTAGCCCGCGGTGAGGATTCCCAGCACGATCACGCTGACGCCGGTGGTCGGCGCGATCCCGAAGACCTCGGTGATGCCGGCGCGCACCTGCATCACGCCGAGCACGAGCGACCCGGTGAGGCCGAAGACCACCGCGAAGACCGCGATCAGGTCGGATCCGATGCCGAGGATGCGGGTGCCGCGGCCGGCCGGCAGGGTGGCGCGGATCGGGGTGGAGATCAGCCCCGGCATGTCGCGCCGGAACATGAAATAGGCGAGGACCAGCGAGCAGACGGCGTAGATCGCCCAGGCGTGCAGGCCCCAGTGGAGGTTGACCAGCACCATGGCCTGGCGTGCCGAGGCGGCCGAGGCCGGCTCGACTTCGCCGGGTGGAAAGGCGTAGTGGGTGACCGGCTCGGCGACGCCCCAGAAGACCAGCCCCGCGCCCATGCCGCCGGCGAAGAGCATCGCCAGCCACGAGGCCGTGCTGAACTCGGGGCGCGAGTCGTCCGGCCCGAGCCGCAGCTTGCCGTAGCGGCCGAAGGCCAGCCAGACCGAGAGGCCGACGAAGATCGTGGTCAGCAGGAGGTAGAACCAGCCGATGGTTCCGAGGATGTAGTTGACGACGCCGGTCGAGGCCTCGGTCAGCAGGGCCGGGGAGACCAGTCCCCAGATGCCGAAGCCGACGACGATGAGGAACGAGACCACCAGCACGACTCGTCCGCTGCGGGGCTTGTCGGCGGGGTCGTCCATGGTGGCTCGAGAAAAGAAGAAACGCTTGGAGGGAAATGATGGGCGGCTCCCCGCAATGCCGGAATGTCGACCTTAGCAGGGCAAGGCGGCCGGCAACAAGCCACGATGCGGGCGGGAGGGAAGTCGTGGCGCTTTCCCCCAGCCAGACCCGGCAGCGAGGCCGGCCGGAAGCCCGGGTGACGGGGCCCGATGCCGGCAGGGATGCGACGGTTTCGCGGCGCTCCACCAGGTGATCCCCGGACGGGCGATGAAAGTCGGCCGGGCCCAGGGCGACGGAATCTCGTCGCCCGCGGTGGCGAGGGACGAACCCGCAGGCTTCGGTTTTGACGTCCCCCGGGCGGGTGGTCTAGGACTCGGGAAGAGCTTCTTCGATGGACCAGCCTTCAAGCCGCGCGTCCGAACACCAGGGGGACTCGCTGAAGGAGCGCCTTTGGCGGATCATCTTCCTGGCCGACTCCGGGGCGGCCCGGGCCTTCGACGTCGTCCTGCTGGTCCTCATCGCCGCCAGCGTGATCGTGGTGATGCTGGAAAGCGTCGAGTCGATCGCGGCGGAGCATGCCGACCTGCTCCATGGGCTCGAGTGGGGTTTCACGATCCTCTTCACGATCGAGTACGCCGCGCGGATCTGGGTGGTGCGGCGCAAGCGGCGCTACATCTTCAGCTTCTTCGGCATCGTCGACCTGCTGTCGATCCTGCCGACCTACATCGACTTCCTGCTCGTCGGCTCGGGCCACTTCATCATCGTCCGCATCCTGCGCCTGCTGCGGATGTTCCGGATCCTCAAGATGGCCGAGCACATGAGCGACGCGCACACCCTGGTCAACGCGCTCAACGCGAGCCGGCCGAAGATCGCGGTGTTCATCTTCAGCCTCATGGCCATCGTCTGCATCGAGGGCACCCTGATGTACCTCATCGAGGGCGGCGTCGAGGGCAGCGCCTTCACCAGCATCCCGCAGGCGGTCTACTGGGGGATCGTGACGATCACGACGGTCGGCTACGGCGACATCGCCCCGGTGACGGTTCCGGGCAAGATGCTGGCCTCGGTGATGATGCTGACCGGCTTCGCGATCATCGCGGTGCCGACCGGGATCGTCACCGCCGAGCTCAACCGCGGGCTCAGGGAGGTGCGCATGGACCGCCGGCGCTGCCCGGGCTGCGGGCACGACGGCCACGACCCGCAGGCCCGCCACTGCAAGATGTGCGGCGACGCGCTGTGAGCCCGGAGAGGTCGCCGGACGGGGGTCCTCGCAGGGACGAGAAAAACATGGGGCCGCCCCCTTGACAGCGTCCAGATCTGGAGGCAATCAAGGCGCGACGTGAATTCCGCCGACCTTCTCCGCGAGCATGGCGTGCCGGTGACGGCGCAGCGCCTCGCGGTGATGGATTCGGTGGCCGGGCGGCCGCATGCGACGGCCGACGCGATCGCCGAGAACGTGCGTTGCAAGATCGGCACGATCTCACGCCAGGCGGTCTACGACGCGCTCGGGATCCTTGTCGACAAGGGGCTGGTCCGTCGCATCCAGCCGGCGGGCTCGCCGACCCGCTACGAGGCCCGGGTGGGGGACAATCATCATCACCTGGTCTGCCGGCGCTGTGGCACGACCGTCGATGTCGACTGCGCCGTCGGCGACACGCCCTGCCTGACGGCGGGCAACGACCATGGTTTCCGCATCGACGAGGCCGAGGTGATCTACTGGGGCACCTGCCCGGACTGCCTCAAGGACGAGCCGCCGGCCGCGACGGCCTGAGAGGCCCTTCCTTCGATCCCGTTTTTCCAATCCAAGCATCCACCCGAAACCACCAAACCACGATCCCATGTCAGAAGAATCGAAATGTCCGTTTGCCCACTCCTCCGCCACGGCGGGTGGAGGCACCACCAACGAGGACTGGTGGCCGAACCGCCTGAAGATCGAGCTGCTCAACCAGCACTCGACGAAGTCCGACCCGATGGGGGGTGACTTCGACTACGCCGAGGAGTTCAAGACCCTCGACCTCGCCGCCGTGAAGGCCGACCTGAACGAGTTGATGACCGACTCGCAGGACTGGTGGCCCGCCGACTTCGGCCACTACGGTCCCTTGTTCATCCGCATGGCCTGGCACAGCGCGGGAACCTACCGCATCCAGGACGGCCGCGGTGGCGGCGGCCGCGGCCAGCAGCGCTTCGCCCCGCTCAACAGCTGGCCGGACAATGTCAGCCTCGACAAGGCGCGCCGCCTGCTGTGGCCGATCAAGCAGAAGTACGGCCGCAAGCTTTCCTGGGCCGACCTGATGATCCTCGCCGGCAACGTCGCGCTCGAGTCGATGGGCTTCAAGACCTTCGGCTTCGGCGGCGGCCGCGCGGACACCTGGGAACCCGACCAGGACGTCTACTGGGGCCGCGAGACCTCCTGGCTCGGCGGCAAGGAGCGCTACGCCGAGGGCTCGGAGGGCGCCGAGGGCGAGGGCGTGCTGGTGTCCGACGACGACGCCGACGGCAAGGTCCACAGCGAGAAGCTCGAGAACCCGCTGGCGGCGGTGCAGATGGGGCTGATCTACGTCAACCCCGAGGGTCCCGACGGCAACCCGGACCCGCTCCTGGCGGCCCACGACATCCGCGTGACCTTCGCCCGCATGGCGATGAACGACGAGGAGACGGTGGCGCTCATCGCCGGCGGACACAGCTTCGGCAAGACCCACGGTGCCGGTCCGGCCGATGCCGTCGGCCCCGACGCCGAGGCGGCCCCGATCGAGGAGCAGGGCTTCGGCTGGAAGAGCAGCCACGGCTCGGGCAGGGGCGGCGACACGATCACCAGCGGACTCGAGGTGACCTGGACCCAGACCCCGACCCGCTGGAGCAACCTGTTCTTCGAGAACCTCTTCAAGTACGAGTGGGAGCTCGAGAAGAGCCCGGCGGGCGCCCACCAGTGGGTGGCCAAGGATGCCGAGGCCGAGGTGCCGGACGCGCACGACCCGTCGAAGAAGCGCAAGCCGACGATGCTCACCACCGACCTCTCGCTGCGCTTCGACCCGGAGTACGAGAAGATCTCGCGTCGCTTCCTCGAGGACCCGGAGGCCTTCGCCGACGCCTTTGCCCGCGCGTGGTTCAAGCTGACCCACCGCGACATGGGGCCGAAGGCGCGCTACCTTGGTCCGGAGGTGCCCGACGAGGACCTGATCTGGCAGGACCCGGTTCCGGCGGTCGACCACCCGCTGGTGGACGAGGCCGACATCGCCGCGCTCAAGGCCAAGGTGCTCGAGAGCGGCCTGCCGGTCGCGCAGCTGGTCTCCACGGCTTGGGCCTCGGCCTCGACCTTCCGCGGATCCGACAAGCGGGGCGGCGCCAATGGCGCGCGCATCCGCCTGGCCCCGCAGAAGGACTGGGAGGTCAACCAGCCGGCGCAGCTCGCCCACGTGCTCGAGGTGCTCGAGGCGATCCAGAGCGAGTTCAACGGCGCCCAGTCCGGCGGCAAGAAGGTCTCGCTGGCCGACCTCATCGTGCTGGCCGGCTGTGCCGCGGTGGAGAAGGCGGCGAAGGACGCCGGCCACGAGGTCACGGTGCCCTTCACGCCGGGCCGCACGGATGCCACCGGGGAGCAGACCGATGCCGAGTCCTTCGCGGTCCTCGAGCCGGTTGCCGACGGCTTCCGCAACTACCTGAAGGGCAAGTATGCGGTGCCCGCCGAGGCCCTGCTCATCGACCGGGCCCAGTTGCTGACCCTCACGCCACCCGAGCTGACCGTCCTGGTCGGCGGGATGCGGGTGCTCGGGACCAATGCCGACGGCTCGAGGCACGGCATGTTCACCGAGCGGCCCGGGCAGCTGAGCAACGACTTCTTCGTCAACCTGCTCGACATGGCCACCGAGTGGAAGCAGGTGTCGCCCTGCGGCAACGCCTTCGCCGGCATGGACCGCGAGGGCGGCGAGGCGAAGTGGACCGCGACGCGGGCCGACCTGGTGTTCGGCTCGAACTCGGTGCTGCGGGCACTCGCCGAGGTCTACGGCAGCGCCGACGGCGAGGAGAAGTTCGTCGCCGACTTCGTCGCCGCCTGGGACAAGGTGATGAACCTCGACCGCTTCGACCTGAAGGGTTGAGGTCCTGATTCTCCCTGCATGGCCCGCCCCGCCAACCCGGCGGCGGCGGGCCTTTTTCGTGGTGGCGGGGTCCGGCGACGGTCGCAGGGCCCCGCGATCAGGGCATGGCGAAGTCGGCGAGCGCGGCCAGGTAGTCGATCGGCGTGCCGAAGTCGAAGCGCCGCGCCGCGGTCATCTCGAGGGCGAAGTAGCCCTCCTGCTCGCGCTGGATTTCCTGGGCGCGGGTCAGCTGGAATTCGCCCTTGTCGCGGATGTCGTCGCGGATCATCCGCGCGAGCACCTCGAAGATCGAGGGCGAGAGCAGGTGCATGCCGAACCAGCCGAGGAACTCGTCGTCGCCGAGCCCGTCGACGCGCAGCGAGGCGCGGGCGGTCTCGGGGTCGGGCTTCTCGATGATCCGCGAGACCTCGATCATCTTCGGGTTCCTGGCGAGGCGGCGTCCCGCGATGGTGCCGTAGCCCTTCAGTTGATCGGCCGAGATCCGGTTCACCGCCGACACCGAGCAGGGGGCGGAGTGCGACCAGGCACGCGCCAGCTCGGCGGCCGGGGGCACCGGCGACCCGCGGAACAGGTGATCGCCGAGGCACAGCAGGAAGGGTTCGCCGTCGACGAAATCGCGGGCCTGGTGGACCGCATGGCCGTAGCCCTCCTGCTCGTGCTGGACGGCGAAGCGGACGCGCTTGCCGAACTCCCTCATGCGCAGCGCCTCGGCATGGAGCTCCGGGTTCTTCTCGAGTCGCCCGAGGTAGGCGTCATCAGGGCCGTCGACGTAGGCGCGGATGGCCTCCTCCTCGCCCGGCTGGACGATGATGCAGACCTCCTCAAAGCCGGCTGCATCGAGGTCGAGCAGGTGGTAGTGGAGCAGGGCCCGGGCGATGCCGTCGGGACCGACCACCGGAAACAGCTCCTTCTTGACGGCGTGGGAGGCGGGGAACAGGCGGGTGCCGAGGCCGGCGACCGGGACCACGGCCTTGCGGATGCTTGACATGGACTAGATCAGGGTGGAGCGCCAGCCGGTGGCGTCGAAGGAGTAACAGCGGGCGCGGAACTCGACGGCGCCGGGAGAGGTCCCGGTGAAGATGTCGGGAAGCTTGCCGACCCGGCGGGAATATTCGTGGGCGATTTCCCGGACCTGCGACTCGAGGGTGTCGAGCTTGCCGAACACCGCCACGGTCCCGCCGGCCCCGCCTCCGGTGATCTTGGCGCCGTAGAGCCCGTTGGCGGGGCCGCGCTTGCGCACCGCCTCGACGAGGAAGTCGACCTCGGGGACCGAGAGGTGGCAGTTGTCGCGGTAGCTGGCGTGCGCCTGGTACATCAGGTCGCCGGCACGGACCAGCTCGTCCTCGGATCCGTCGCCGGCCGACTCGAGGGCCTCCATGAAGCGGAGCACGCGGTCGTTCTCGAGGATCGCGTGCTCGCCGGGGCCGCGGACCCGGTAGGTGGCGCCCGGCTGGACGGTGGTGACCGGGTCGTCGTGGCTCGCGTACTCGTCGAGGAACTCGGCTCCGCCGATCTCCTCGGGAACCTCGTCGCGATAGCTCTCGGTCCACTCCGCCGGGGTGAGCTCGGTGAGGTAATCGACGGGGGCCTGGCCGCTGCGGCTGCGGATGGCATTGACGATCCGGCGGGTCATGAAGGCGCCGACCCGGACCGAGCCGTATTCCTGGCCGCCGACCGAGTGCCGGACCATGGAGTTGATGCCGACGAAGCCGGTCCCCGGAGGGATTTCCACGCTGCCCTGGACCGACCCGGGGCGGCAGAGGATGTGGGTCAGGCAGCCCTGCTTGCCGGAGGCGACGGCGATCTGGTCCATCGACCCGCAGGGGGCGCCGACCACGTGGTTTTCCGACAGCTGGGCGAGCTTGGCGATGCGGTCGGCGCCGAGCTTGAGGTTGAGGTAGGCGTTGAGGCAGCAGATCGTCCCGACTTCGGTGGCGGCGGACGAGCCGATGCCGACATTCATCGGCACGCCGCTCAGCAGCAGCATGCTGAAGCCGTAGGGCAGGTGGACGCCCTCCTCGCGGAGCATGGTGAAGATTGAGCCGCCGATGTAGGCGGCCCAGGAGGCGAGGGGGTTGCGCTGGCAGCAATCGCGGATCTCGCGATATTCCGCCGGCTGGTAATCCTTGATGAAGTAGTCGAGCGGGATGCGCGTCTCCACCGGCAGGTTGCGCTCGCCGATCTGGAGGGTGCGGATGCGGAGGGTGCGGTCGGTGCGGGGCTGGAGCGCGATCAGGTTGCCGCTGCCGAGGACCGACTCGCAGACGTTGGCGCCGGAGTAGTCGGCGATGCCGCCCATCACGTCGAGGCGGGCGGGCACGCGGGCGACCCAGATCTGGCCGGCATTGAAGAAGCCGGCGAGCCCCGTCGGGTCGTTGTTCGGCCGGTTGAGCATGCGCTCGAAGGCCTTGATCTCGGGCGCATCGGCGGCGGGCAATCCGAACTCGGGGCGGGGCAAGTGGGGGGCGGCGCCCGGCGTGGGCGATGACCCCGAGGGAGGGACCTGAATCGACATCCTGCAGCGGGTTGGTCAACTGATGGGCCAGTTCGGCCCGCTTGTCGAGGTTGCCGTCCCCGGCTCCCGGTCATGGGCGCGCGTCCGCGGTGAACCGGACGCACAGCGGTGCCCCCGCCCGGCGGTCGTCGGTGGGGAAATGAGCGGAGTCGCGCGTTTCTAGTCCTCCTCAGGCTCCCCGGCGGAGCGGCAGCAGCCGTCGTTGAGGAGCAACCAGAGGCCGGCGGCGACCGCGCCGACGAGCAGGACGCTGCCCAGCGAGACGCCGGCCGGGTGCTGGCGGGCCACGTGCCCGGCACGGGCAATGCCCTGGCGGGCGTAGCCGCGCCCGCTGCTGACCAGCTCCCGGGCACCCTCGGGGAGGGTGTGGCGGCCGGTGTGGCGGACGAGGTGCTTCACGTCGTCGCGCAGGCAGGAGATGTCGTCGCGCACCCGCGACAGGAGGTCCGCCGCCCGTTTGTCATCGAATCCCTTCTTTTCCATGGTTCCCATTCAATCGCATTCCCCGCGTCCATGCAAGGCGGCGGTGAAGGGGTGGCGGCCGGATGCCATCCTCACGGGGAGGCAACGGCGGCGGCGGCGCCGGCGGACTTTCAGGATGGTCCGGGGGGCGCCCTCCACGAAAGGGGAGGGCGCGCGCGGAAAGGTCCCCATGCGAAGCTCCGTTGAATCCGGCGCCGGCCCGGGCGCGCTCGTGCCGCGTGCCGCGTTCCGGGACCGGATCGTGGCGGATTTTCCTGCGCAACGGCGTTGGTCCCTATACAAACTTCCTGACGATGACTCGACCGCAACTGCTCTCCCTGACCTGCCTCGCCCTCGCCGGTTCCACCGCGCCGGCCGCCGATGGCGGCTACCTCTTCGCCACCTTCCGGGGCGAGGGCACCCCGATGACCGAGCAGGTCTATTTCATGACCAGCGAGGACGGGCTCGACTGGAAGGCGCTCAATGGCGGCGAGCCGGTGCTGGTGAGCGACGTCGGCGAGAAGGGCGTGCGCGACCCCTTCATCATCCGCTCGCCGGACAGCCCGACGGTCTACCTGATCGCCACCGACCTCTCGATCCACCTGACGCGGCACGACTGGGGCCGAGCCCAGACGGCGGGCAGCAAGTCGATCGTCGTCTGGGAATCCGAGGACCTGGTCAACTGGTCGGAGCCGCGGCTGGTCCAGGTCGCCCCCGACGATGCCGGCTGCACCTGGGCGCCGGAAGCCTTCTACGACGAGTCGCGCGGCGAGTTCATGGTCTTCTGGGCCTCCAAGACCCGCGGGGACAACTTCGCCAAGCACCGAATCTGGGCGGCCCACACCAAGGACTTCAGGACCTTCGGCGAGCCCTTCGTCTACATCGAGAAACCGACCACCGTCATCGACACCACGATCGTGCGCGACGGGGACACCTATTACCGCTTCACCAAGGACGAGAAGCACAAGGCGATCACCCTCGAACACAGCAAGGACCTGATGCGCGGATGGCGCGGTGTGGACGACTTCTCGCTCGGCCACCTCACCGGCTACGAGGGCCCCACCTGCTTCCGGCTGAAGCCGGACGACGATGGCAAGCCGGGACCGTGGTGCCTGCTGCTCGACTGGTACGCCGAGGGCCGGGGCTACCAGCCCTACGTGAGTGACGACATCCTCGGCGGGCAGTTCGCCGAGCGGACCCGGATGAGCTTTCCCTTCCAGCCGGTGCGCCACGGCACCGTGATCCCGATCAGCGCCGAGGAGATGGCCCGGCTGGGGAAGAAGTGGGGCGAGGTGGAGTTGGGAGCGACGTCCCCGCAGGTGAAGTCCAACAACCTCGTGGTCGACCGCGACGCGGGCACCG
Source organism: Verrucomicrobiia bacterium (assembly GCA_030430455.1). Taxonomy (GTDB): domain Bacteria; phylum Verrucomicrobiota; class Verrucomicrobiia; order Verrucomicrobiales; family Akkermansiaceae; genus Haloferula. Next base: position 35,573 of record JAUIJB010000030.1, read on the forward strand.
TCGAGGTCCCGGTGCTGCCGGGAACCGACCTGGCCAGCCTCGACCCGGGGTTCGAGGCGAGCTTCGGGATGGACGTTGCGCCGCAGGGGCCACAGGACTTCACCCAGGGGCCGGTCCGCTATCGCGTCGGCGACGAGGAGTTCCGCGTCACGGTGGTCGACCACCACAACCCCGTGCTGGCCGGATACTTCGCCGACCCGGACATCATCTACTCCGAGAAGGAGGGCAAGTTCTTCATCTACCCCACCAGCGACGGCTACGACGGCTGGTCGGGCACCTACTTCAAGACCTTCTCGTCGCCCGACCTGGTGAACTGGACGGACGAGGGGGTGATCCTCGACCTCGGGAAGGATGTCGAGTGGGCCGACCGCAACGCCTGGGCGCCGTGCATCATCGAGACCCGGGAGGGCGACCGCTACCGCTACTACTACTACTTCACCGCGGCGCAGAAGATCGGGGTGGCGGCGGCCGACAGCCCGACCGGGCCGTTCCGCGACCTCGGCGAGCCGCTGATCGACTTCAAGCCGGAGGGGGTCGACCGCGGGCAGGAGATCGACCCCGACGTCTTCCACGACCCGGAGTCCGGCAAGCACTACCTCTACTGGGGCAACGGCTACCTCGCAGCCGCGGAACTCGAGCCCAACATGGCGGCGATCAAGAAGTCGACGCTGCGGGTGATGACCCCGGACGGGACCTTCCGCGAGGGCATCCACGTGTTCCACCGCAAGGGCTTCTACTACTTCCTCTGGTCGGAGAACGACACCCGCAGCCCGGACTACCGGGTCCGCTACGCCATCTCGAAGACTCCGCTGGGCCCGCTGGAGATCCCGGACGACAACCTGGTGATCGTCCGCGAGGACGGCGAGGGCATCTACGGCACCGGGCACAACTCGACGATCCAGGTTCCGGGCAGGGACGAGTGGTACATCGTCTACCACCGCTTCACCTATCCGAAGGGAATCGGGATGGGCAGCAGCGCGGGCTTCCACCGCGAGGTCTGCATCGACCGCATGGAGTTCGACGGCATGGGGCGGATCCTGCGGGTGAAGCCGACCCACGCGGGCATCGCCGCGGTCGATCCTTGATCGATGACGTTTTCCGGTTCATGATACGGAGGCGCCGATTCCCGGGCGTTCCCGCCCCATGAAGCCCCTCCGACGCTGCCTCCCTGTCGGCCTGACCGCCGCCTGCTTCGGGCTCGCCGGATTCGCAGGGCTTGCGGGGAACTGCCGGGCGGAGCCGATGGCGGGCTTCGTGATGGGGTACTTCACCGAGTCGCCCCGCGGCGACGCCACCTCGTGGTCGCTGCACCTGGCACTGAGCGAGGACGGCCTGGAGTGGATGCCGCTCAACCAGAACCACGCGGTGGTGGATGCGATGATCCCGCAGCACGGCATGCGGGATCCCTGCTTCATCCGACTCGAGGCTGGAAAGGACGGAGAGGACGGAGAGGCTGGAGAGGCTGGAGAGGACGGCGGCTTCGTCGTCCTCGCCACCGACCAGAGGAACTGGACGGAAGCGTATCCGACCATCCACATCTGGGACACCAGCGACTTCGTCGAGTTCGAGAACGAGCGCACGGCGAAGCTTCACGACACCCCGATGCACACCTTCTCCCCGGATGCCTTCTGGGACCCGGAGAAGGAGCGCTACGGGGTCATCTGGTCGGGAAACACCGACCGCAACCGGGTCTACGTCAACTACACCCGCGACTTCGTCGAGTTCGGCCCGCACGAGCTCTACTTCGACCCGGGCACCGACTGCGTCGACCCCACGGTCGTGGCGGGCGTGGAGGACGGGGTGAACGTCCTCTACTACTGTGATGCGGCAAACCGGAAGCTCCACGGCAGCCGCTCGGACAGCCTGGCGCCGGGCAGCTTCGAGGTCGAGAGCTACACCGGGCCGATCGGCACCGCTGCGATCGCCTCGCCCATGCTGTTCGAGTCCCTGGGTGGCGGGACCTGGTACCTCTGGGGGATCGGCCCGGACCCGAGGCGGGGCAGGTTCGAGGCCTGGACCACGAAGGACATCGCCGCCGGGGAGTGGAAGCCGGTCGACCCGGGCAGCTACACCCAGCCGGCCAATGCGCGGCAAGCCACCGTGCTGCCGCTCACCCGCGGGGAGATGGATCGCCTCGTCGAGGTCTGGGGCAAGCCCGACTGGAGGCGCTTCCGCTGCCTCGGTGATCCCAGCCTCTTCCTGCGCCACTACTCCTACGTGGCGCGGGTTTCGGCCTATCCCTTCGATCCCTACGAGGACATGATGTGGATGATGCGGGCCGGGCTGGCCGACCGCGACAAGCTCTCGCTGGAGTCGGTCAACTTTCCCGGGCGCTACCTCCGCGCGCGGGACGGCAAGCTGGTGCTCGACGAGGAGGAGGACACCGCGGAGTTCGCCGCAAGCGCGACCTTCGAGAAGGTCGCCGGGCTCGCCGACGACAAGCACTGCTCCTTCCGCCTTGCCGGTGGCCCGGACCGCTACATCCTGCACCGCGACGGCGAAGTCCGGGTGGCGGCGGTCAAGACACCCGAGGACCGCGTGGCGGCGACCTTCCAGATGGTCTACTGAGCCGCGCGCCCGCCGCCCCGCTCCGGTCCGCGGATGAGCTCCGAAACCGGCGGCAACCCGTGAACGCTGCGGTTTCCCCTTCGAGGGGCGGGAGAGGACCGTCGGTCTCCGTGCCCCGGCATCAATCGCGGAGGACTTCCTCGATGCGGGAGCCGAGGTGGGCGAGCAGCCCGGGGTCCTCGACCTTGCCGCCGCCGGGGATGGTGACGTAGAGGGTGTCCATGGCGGCGCCCTTCTCGGTGCAGATGCGCGCATGGACGGTGTCGAGGCCGCACTCGTTCACCGCGTGGAAGAGGTCGTGGAGCAGGCCGATGCGGTCCTGCGCCTGGACCTCGACCGCGGTGCAGGTCGGGTGGATGCCGTTGGAGACATGGGCCCGGACCGGGAAGGGGATCCCGCCCTTCGGGCGCGGGTCGAGGTAGGTCTTCGGCGCCTTGAGGAAGTCCGCCGGGTCGTAGTGGTCCTGGCGGCAGAGCTCGTAGAGGCACTGGGTGAAGTTCTCCCGCATCTTCGGGTCCGATACCGGCTGGAAGTCGGTGGTGCAGACGCGGAACAGGTCGATGACCACCCCGTCGGTGCGGGTGAAGAAGTCGGCCGAGAGGATGTTGACCCCCTGGGCGGCGATCGCGCAGCAGATCTTCTCGAGGAACTGCGGGCGGTCGCGCGAGACGATGGCGAGCTCGGTGTAGCCCCGGTCGGTGAAGTCGGTCGCCTGGCCGGCGCACTCGAAGTCGCTGGAGCCGCGCTCGGTCTCGAGGAAGCTGCGGATCACCTTGATGTGGCTGGCCACCCGGTCGGGGTTGCGGAAGCGGAAGTAGGCCTCGGGCATGCGCTCGAAGTGGTGGGCGATGTCCTCGCGGAAATCCCCGCCCAGCTTGGCGTCGACCTTCTCGCGAAGCTCCTGCTTGTCGCGCTGGATGTCCTCGACGTACTTCTCGTGGCCGCCGGTGAGGTACTTGCGCGTGCTGGCGTGGAGCTGGAGCATGAGCGTCTCCTTCCAGCTGGTCCAGGCATCCGGGCTGGTCGCGTTCGAGTCGCCGTAGGTGAACAACAGCAGCGCGTCGAGGCGCGCCGTGGTCTTCATCAGGCCGGCGAACTCGGCGACCACCTCGAGGTCCTCGATGTTCTTCGTCGTGGCGTGGCGCCAGAAGGTCAGGTGGTGGTCGACGAGGAACATGATCAGGCGCCGCCGCCCGCCGTTGATCTGGAGCCGGCGGCACAGCTTCTGGGCGAGCATGGCCGAGCCGTCGATGTGCTCGCGGACGTTCTCCGAGCGGCCGGAGTCGTGGAGCAGGATGGCGAGGAACAGCGCGTAGGGGTCCTCGATCTCGTGGTAGAGCTGGCGGTAGACCGCGAGGCGGGGGCTCTTGTCGACGTCGGCGTCGACCAGGCGGTCGATGTTCTCGATGAAGCGCAGGGTGTGCTCGTCGGCCGTGTAGCGGTGGAAGAACTCGTGCTGGACCAGGCAGTCGAGCGCGCCGAACTCGGGCAGGTAGCGGCCGAGGAAGCCGACCCGGTGCATCTGCCGGAGGGTGCGGGCGACGCTGCCCTTGCGCTCGAGGATCGCCTGGAAGGTCTCCCGGTTCGCCTTGGCGTAGCGGAACGGCCGGTCGACGTCCCCCCAGTGCTTCTTGACCAGCTTGCGCATCTGCGGGCTGAGCCGGAGGTCGCGCTGCTGGCAGTGCTGGAACAGGCGCATCAGGCGGTGCTTGTCCTCCCGGAAGATCCGCTGGTTGGACGGGAAGATGCGGCCGTCGCGGGAGACGAAGCCGTCGAAGCTCTCGCGCGGCTTCTTGCGGATCGTGAGGAACGAGCGGATGCCGGTCTCGGCCTGCTCGTCGTCCTCGATCTCGAAGATCTCCATCAGCGAGGTGGTGTGCTGGTAGAGGTTGCGCGTGTGGCGGTAGTAGTCGCGCATGAAGGCCTCGGTGCGGCGCAGGATGCTCCGCTGGGGGTAGCGGAAGTTCGTCGCCACCACGCCCTGGAGCCGCAGGGTGAGGCTGTCGGAGCCGCGTCCGGCGTCGTAGTGGAGCTCGTTGCGCACGCGGTGGAGGAAGTCATGGGCCTCCTCGATCTCGCGGTGGGCGGTGCGGGTGAGCAGGCGGTCGTCGACGAGCTTCGAGAGCGAGCGGGCGCCGGTCTTGACCCGGGAGACCCACTGGATGTTGTGGTAGTCGCGCAGCCCGCCGCAGCCCTCCTTCACGTTGGGCTCCTGCAGGAACACGGTGCGGCTGTACTTCTCGTGGCGGTTGCGAAGGTCCCTGCGGCGCAGCTCGAAGAAGCCGGCGGTGCCGCGGTTGATCACGTCGCGGTCGATCCGCGCGACCAGGTCCTTGAACAGCTGGCGGTCGCCGGCGATGCGGCGGATGTCCATCAGCGCGGTCTTGTTCTCCTGGTCGAGCCGTGCCTGCTGGACGCACTCGGCGATCGAGCGGCAGGCGT
>JAUIJB010000031.1 GCA_030430455.1 Verrucomicrobiia bacterium
GCTGGCACTCGCGGAGGCGGCGCGGGCACAGGCGAGCGCGGCGGTCCAGGGTCGGCTGCGCTTCGTCCGCGGGAGCATGGACGACTTCGACCTGTCCGAGCGCTTCGGGCTGGTGATCATCCCCTACCGCTCGTTCCAGCACCTGCTGACGGTGGCGGAGCAGCGCGCGTGCCTGGCGACCATCCGCCGGCACCTGCGGCCCGAGGGTCGGCTCTGCGTCGACCTGTTCGACCCCCTCATCGAGGCGCTGGTGCAGCCCGAGCGTCAGGGTCTGGACGACGAGGTGCGCGCCGTAGCGGTCGACGATCAGGCCGGGCAGGCCGTCGGACTCGCTCCACACCAGGCGGCAGAGCGCGGGGTCGATGCCCAGCTGGTCGCGGTAGTCGATCGCCTGGCCGATGCGGCGACGGAAGAAGTCGGCGTCGAGGTCCTGGCGCCGGCGGGAGAAGCGCCGGGCGACGATCTGCGAATGCGGGTTGTAGAGGGCCGAGCCGAGCGGGCGGTCGCGGAAGTCCTTGAGGCTGATCACATCGCCCGGCTGCGGGTCGCCGAAGGTCTTGCGGACCTCGCTGCCGTAGACCCACTCGTGGCCGTGGAAGATGCGGGCGCGGGGAGCGATGACGAGACCGGGCATGGGGTGGGGAAGAGACCAGAAAGCGGAGACCCGAGTCCAGAGAAACCGGTGGGAAGCTCCGCTCCCGGGGAAGCCCGGCCGCCCAGGTGGGAGGTGGATTCGGATGGCCGAGGGATGGCCGCGGCCGTGGGTGGTCGCCGCAGCGGCCCGGGGTGGCTGAGAGGAATCTCGATTTGCCGCGGAATCTAGCCTTGCTAGCCACTCGTGGAGCGATTTAAACCACTCGCCACCAAAAAGTCATGGGCCAACAGCATCGTAAAGTCATCAAGAGAAAGCGCCGCAAGGACTACCTGAAGCGGAAGAAGTCGCAGACCAAGGCCGGCGGCGTGCAGGCAAAGAAGTCGGCGAAGAAGGCAGCCAAGAAGACCGCCAAGAAGGCGGCCAAGAAGACTGCGAAGAAGGCCGCCAAGAAAGCCCCCGCGAAGAAGGCCGCCAAGAAGGCGCCGGCCAAGAAGGCCGCGGCGAAGGAAGCGGGAACCGAAGAAGGCACCGACACCCCGGCCAAGTCCGAGGAGTCGAGCGACGAGTCCTGAGTCATCCGATCGACGCCGGCAGCCGCCGGCGGATCCCAATCATCGAGCCGGTCGTCCCGCGGGGCGGCCGGTTTTTTTCTTTCCGGGCAGGGGTTCGGGTTGCGGCCGGCGGGGCGGGCGGGTGAGGATCCGCCATGGCGTTTGCAGTCGAGCAGGGCTACGAGCGGATGAAGGGCGCCCACGAGCGGGGCCGGCTGGCCCATGCCTTCCTGATCAGCGGTCCGGTCGGTTGCGGCAAGCGGCGCCTTGCCGCCATGGTGATCGGCATGCTCCAGGGCCAGGGCGGGGGCAGCGACCTGTTCGGCGAGGAGGTGGCGCCGGAGGTCAAGCCGCTCGAGGAGCTCGAGGGCGACCGCGTCCGGATCCTCCGCCCGCAGTCGAAGTCGCGGCGGATCCGGGTGGACGAGGTCCGCAAGCTTGAGCGCTCCCTGTTCATGGCATCCGGCCCCGACGAGTGGAAGGTCGGGGTGATCGTCGGGGCCGAGCGGATGAATGCGCAGGCGGTGAACGCCTTCCTCAAGACGCTTGAGGAGCCGCCGCCGCAGACCTTGCTGATGCTTTTGACGACGCAGCCGGACTCGTTGCTGCCGACGGTGATCTCGCGCTGCGTCCGCATGCCCCTGGTGGGCGAGCCGGACCTGCAGACGGACGGCGGCGCCGAGCTGGTGGCGGCGCTCGACCAGCTGGCGGCGGGTGGTTTCGGCAGCGCCGCCATGGCGCTCAGCCTGAAGTCGATGTTCTCCGGGATGCTCCAGAAGCGCCGCGCGCGGATGACGGCCGAGGCCGAGGAGGCGATCCGGGAGGAAAAGAAGGAGCTCGGCAAGGTCGTCGAGGGCGACTGGTTCAAGCGCCGCGAGGAGGAACTCAAGGCGGCGACCGAGTCGGAGTACCTCGCCGCCCGCTCCCACCTGTTCGAGGTGCTGCAGGCGTGGATGCTCGACGTGCTGCGCTGCAAGACCGGGGCGGAGGGGCTCGACTTCGCCGCCAGTGAGGCGGCCCTCAAGCAACTCGCGGAGGGCGAGCCGCTCGCCGGCTTGCTGCGCCGGATGGATGCCCTCGAGGAGCTGCGCGCGACCCTCGAGACGAACGCCCAGGAACAGCTCGCCCTCGAGGTGGGCTTCCTGCGGGCCTTCGGGTGAGGGCGGGGAGCGGTTCGGCGCGACTTGAGGCGCAATCGAAAGGTCGCTGCGGGACGCTAGAAGTCGCGCGACTGCCGCGAACCCGGGTGGATCGGCATGTCGAAGGCGGCATGGATCTCATTCAGCGCGCCCTCGAGGCGCGCCTCGAGGGCGTCGATGGCGAGCATCACGCCCTCGGCCCACTCGCGGTCGATCCAGGCGGCCGCGGCCATGGCCAGCACCTCGTCGAGCGAGGACTCGGCGATGAAGGGCTCGAGGCCGTAGCCGACCATCAGCGAGGAGCGGCCGGTGACCGGATCGATCACCAGGAGGACCCCATGATTGTCGCCGGCCTTGTGGTGGTCGGAGTGGAGGGCCCCCTGGTTGAAGAGCCAGAAGACGTAGAGCTCGAAGGGGTGATCCTCGGGAAAGTTCCGGATCACCACCTGGAAGTCGACCTGCGGGAAGCGCTCGTGGAGCGCCTTGATCCGCTTGCGGATCTGGCGATGTCCCCCCTTGCTCAGGGCGTCGGTGCTGTCGGAGACGGTGAGTTCGATCCGCGGCACCGGACCGAGGATGGCGGTGGCCCGCTGCAGGTTCAGCCGGCACCCGGGGCACTCGGGCGAGAGCTCCTTCAGGGAATGGCGGCAGTAGGGGCAGCGCATGGCGGCATCATTCCCCGCCGGTCGGGGTGATCACGACCTTGAGGGCGTTCTCGGCGGCGAGGTGGCGGGCCGCGAGACGATTGAGCTCGGCGACCGTGATCGAGGCGAGGTCGTCGAGGAGGGTCCGGGCGAGCTCGAGCTTTTCGGGTTCGCGCGACAGGCCGGAGAGGACCGAGTCGAGCCAGTAGGCGTTCTCGCGCTGGGCCTTGCGCACCTCGGCGAGCGTCGGTTCGCGGGCCCGCTCGAGGTCATCCTCGCTGATGCCCTTGTCGGCGAGCACCGCGGCGAGCTCGATCGAGGTGTTGGCAAGCGTCTCGGCGTCCTCCGGGTCGCAGGTGTTCTGGGCGATGATGAAGCCGAAGTCCTCGAGGACCGTGGATCCGGTGGCCTCGGCGTAGGGGCTGTAGGAAGCCCCGAGTTCCTCGCGGATGGTCTCGCGCAGGCGGTCGCGGAGGACGTCGGAGAGCAGCTTGAGGCGGCGGAAGCCTTCGTGGTTGTCGCGACGCCCCTCGGTCTGCCAGACCACCAGCGCGGCGGCCTGGGGGATCTTCGACTCGTAGCGGTAGTTCTTCGTCGCCGGGGCGTTGGGGAACTTGACCCGGCGGAGCGACTCGGCGACCGGCTGCTGCGGACGCGGCTCGAGCGCGCCGAAGGTCTTCAGGACCAGCGGCAGGACGGCCTCGGTCTCGAAGTCGCCGACGAGGTTCAGCTCGATCTCGCCCTGCTGGAAGGCCGACTCGAGCCACGGGCGGGCATCGTCGACGGTGTAGGCGGCGAGGGTCTCGACCCCGGGGAAGACGTAGCGCGGGTCGTCGCCGTGGAGCCACGCGCGCATCTTCTGCACCGCACCGGCCGGGGTGTGCTTCATCTGCTGCTCGATCATTGGCAGGCCCTTGCGGAACTGGGTGACCGCCTCGTCGCGCAAGCCGAGCAGCTCGATCTGGGCGGCCATCAGCTGCAGCTGGAGCTCGAGGTCCTTGGGCGTCGTGCGGCCGCCGAGCGAGAAGGAGTCCTCGCCCACCGCGAAGCCGCCACCGCGGCCGACCGAGACGTTTCGGCCGGCGAGGATGCGCTTGAGCTCGTCGGTCGAGTGCTCACCGATGCCGCCCTGGTTGACGAGGGCCGAGGCGAACTGGTCGAGCCCGGGCTTGTCGGCCGGCAGGGTGAGCTGGCCGTGGCCGATGTTGGCGCGGACCATGATGGTGTCCTCATCGAAGTCGGTCGGCTTGAGGTGGACGTGGATGCCGTTGGAAAGCTCGACGAGGGTGATGCCGAGGTCCTCGACCTCGTTGCGCGAGGCGACCTCGCCCGCGGGCCCGAAGTCGCCGTGGGCGAATTCGGCCGTCTCGGCCTCCACCGGGGGCTCCAGCGCGACGGTGGACGACTCTCGGTAGAGCTCGCCGAGGGTTTCGACGGCACCCTCGGGCTCGACCTTGGTGGTGAGGATCAGGTGGAGGTCGCGCGGCCGGCCCTCGCGGCTGCCCCAGAAATCGCGGAAGTCCTCGTGGCACGAGGCGGGGGTGATTTCATCGAGCCCCTTGCTGATGATCTCGAGGTCGGTCTCCGGCTCGGTGAGCACGCGGCCCGAGTTCAGCGTCTGCACGATCCCCGTGGCGAGGCCGTCCGAGCGGCGCGTGTCCTTGGTCTCGACGGCGCGGCGGTAGGCATTCAGGAGGTTGGCCTTGGCCTCGGCGAGCTCGGCCTCGGTGAAGCCGAACTCGAGGGCGCGGCGGAATTCCTGCTCGAGCACGCCGACCGCCCCCTGCCACTGGTCGTCGGCCACCGTGACGTCGATGCTGCCGAGCTCGAGGTGGTTGAAGAGCTCGTCGCGCGAGGCCGATCCGCCGACGATCGGGGCGCCCTCCTGCTTGGCGATCCGCTCGAAGCGGCGGCCGAGGACGGCGTGGGCGAGGGTCAGCGGCATGCGGACGATGCGGTTCTCGCGGGTGTCGGGAAGCGGGTCCCAGTCGTCGATGGTAAGCAGTCCGAGGTCGGTCGAGGCGACCTCCTTGTCGGCGAACACCGCGGGCTGGAGCCCGCTGGCCGGGGTGGCGGTGCCGAGCTCGGGGTCCCCGCCGGCGTCCGCGGGCTGCTCGAGGCTGGCGAAGCTCTGCTCGATCCGTGCGCTGATGGCGGCCGGGTCGACGTCGCCCACCACCACGAAGGTCATGCGCTCGGGGACGTAGTAGCGACTGTAGAAGTCGACGAAGCGCTCGCGCGGGGCGTTCGAGATGACCTCCTCCTCGCCGATCGGAAAGCGCTTGGTGACGAGCGACTCGGGCAGCAGCTGCTTGAACTGCTTTTCCATCAGGCGGTAGCCGACCGAGTCGCGGCTGGTCTTCTCGGCGAGGATCACGCCGCGCTCCTTGTCGATTTCCTCCTCGAGCAGCAGGGCGCCGTCGGCGAAGTCGCGCATCACCGTGAAGCCGAGCTCGAGCATCTCCGCGTCGGTCTCCGGCAGGTCGAGCATGTAGACGGTCTCGTCGAAGGAGGTGTAGGCATTGACGTGGGCGCCGAAGGCGACGCCGAGCCGCTGCATGCGCGGGATCAGCTCGTCCGGCGTGAAGTTCTTGGTGCCGTTGAAGACCATGTGCTCGAGGAAGTGGGCGATGCCGCGCTGGTCCTCGGCCTCCATCAGCGAGCCGGCGGCGATGTGCAGGCGCAGCGAGATGCGGCCCGGCGGCTCGGGGTTGGGGAGGACGATGTAGCGCATGCCGTTGGCCAGCCGGCCGAAGGTCGCGTCGGGGTCGGCCGGGATGTCGCTGGACTGGTGGGGCCAGACGTCGGCGGGCGGCTCCTCGGCGACGGCCGTGGTCGCGGTGGATGCCTCCACGGGATCCGCGGCCGGCTCGGTGGGGGTCTCGGCCGCTTCCTCGGCCGCTTCCGCCGCCTCCGTGGGGGCGGTTTCCGCCGGGGCATCCGGCTTGCGGACAAGGAAAAACACGGCCACGAGGGCGAGAGCGAGGGACAGGACCAGGGGTGCCGGATTCCGCATGGGGTGAAGGGTGTTCGTGGACTTCGGGGCTTGCAAGGGAGGAAGCGTTGCCGGGGTCGGGGAATTTTCCGCAAGATTCCTGCAATAGGGATTGCAAAGGGGCGGGGGACATGATGCTTTCGCGCCCCGCTGGAGACAGCGACGCGCGCGTGGCGGAATTGGTAGACGCGCTAGATTCAGGTTCTAGTGGCTTCACGGCCGTGGAGGTTCGAGTCCTCTCGCGCGCACCACAGCCCGGCCCGGTTCTTCCGGGCCGGGCTGTGGTGCTTCCGGGAGGGCGCCCTGCTCCCGGCGAGCCCCGGGCGAGGCCGGAGGTTCGAAAGCGGCAAGCCGGCGCAAACGCGGTGCCGGCATCCTCCTTGTCCCAAGCCAAGACACCGCGGGCCCAAGGGCGCCCCTTGTCGGTGCGGGATCGCTCCCCTTCCAAGGGGCCTCGCCCATATCGATTTCCTCGTTTGCCCACCCCTCGCGATCCGACTCGCCGGTGCCGTGGAATGGTTCGCCCGGACCCTTCCGGGGCGGTGGGGAAGTCCGCGGGGATCGCCGGGGGGCGAAGCCGACGCGCGCTCCGCGGATTCGGGCGGGGGTCAGTCGCCGGCGGGCTTGATCTCGAGGTAGACCGAGTGAGAGCCGTCGTAGAACTCGAAGAATGGCTTCAGGCGGGTTTCGCCGATCGTGAACCGGAGGGCCGACGGGTCACCGGAAACGGAGCTCCCGATGTCGTCCATGTCGAGTGTGACGCCGCGCCAGGTGCTCCTCGCGCCGGGTTCCTCGGCGGCGAGCAGGACGGGGCCATGGAAGAGGCTGGCCACGTTGGGCTGGTCCATCAGCGGGAGGAGGTGGAAGTCCATCGGGATGCCGAGTTCGATCCGGTCGCCGTCCTGCCACTCCCGCTCGAGCTTCAGGTAGCTTCCCGGCGTCGCCCCGACCTCCTGTTCCTCGCCGTTGATCCGGACGGCGAATTCCTTGCTGGTCCAGCGGGGGACCCGGACGAAGACCGCGAACTCCCCGCCGCCCTCGAGGGTGAGGGTGGTGCGGTCGGCGAAGGGGAACTTGGTCGTCTGGACGAACTTCACGCCCTTCTCCCTCCAGTCCAGTGTCGAGGGGACGAACAGGTTCACGTAGAGGGCGCCGTCGTCGGTGGCCTTGAAGTAGATCGAGTCCTGCAGCTTGGTGCTGCTCTCGATGGCCGTCCCGTTGCAGCAGGTGAAGCCGTCCATGCGCGGGTTGCCGAATGACTTCCTCGAGCCCGGGTTGAGCGGGACGTGGTAGGTGTTGCCGGGGTTGTCCTCGTCGACCGAGGCGAGGATGTGGTTGTAGATCGCCCGCTCGTAGTAGTCCATGTATCCCGGGTCGCGCTCGAACATGAAGAGCTCGCGGGCGAGCTTGAGCAGGTTGTAGGTCGCGCAGGTCTCGTTCTGTCCGCCCTCTGACAGGCCGTTGCGGAACAGGGTGTCCGGCTCGGCGGTGAAGCACTCGGCGTTGTTCGGGTTGCGGGCGCCGGCGACGCCGCCGATCGAGTACATGTAGCCGTGCTCGCAGAGGTCCCAGAAGTTCTCGGCGACGTCGAAGTAGGGGGGCTCGCCGGAGGCCCGGTAGGTCTCCAGCGCGCCGATCACCTGAGGGACGTGCTGGTTCGCATGGCGGCCGCGGATGGTGTCGACGTTGCAGGCCAGGCCGTGACGGTGGCCGGCGTCGCCGAAGAAGAAGCGGGTGTTGTCGAAGAGTTTGGCCCCCTCGAGGAAGCGCTCGTCGCCGGTGACCCGGTGGAGCCGCGCCATGATGTCGTTCATGCCACCGTATTCCCCGGCGATGTAGCTGCTCCACATCCGGATCAGGGTCTCCTGCGGGAGCTCCTTGAGCCGCGCGTGGACCCACAGGCCCATGTCGCCGGCGACCTCGAGCGCCTTCGGGTTGCCGCCGACCTCGTGGCAGTCGACCAGGCCCGCGAGGATCTTGTGAAGCGTGTAGTAGGGTGCCCAGACCTGGTCGTTGCCGCCGCCGTAGCTCGCGCCGTTCTCGAGCATGATGAACTGGTCCGGCGGGTAGCCGCTGATGAAGCCCGTGCCCCAGTTCCAGTAGTCCGTGCGGATCCCTTCCTTGCTCAGGTCGGAGTCGAAGCCGTCCCTGCCGGGGCCGGGCGGCACCTTGGCGGGGTCGGAAACCGACGGGCCGCCTTCCTCGGCCGGCTTGCCGGACATCTGCGAGAGCTCGTGGAGGACGTCGATCATGTGCTCCATCTTGCGGCCGAACCCGGCCTGGAGATCCGGATCGTACGAGGTGCCGGCGTAGGCCTGGGCCAGGGCGGTGAGGTAGTGGCCGGTGGCGTGGCCACGCAGGCGGGTCGTCTGGCTGTCCCACCCGCCGAGGGGGTCGACGCCCTCCGGTTGTTCCCGGCCGAAGGCGTCGCGGAAGACGTAGAGGAAGCGGTCGGGGTCCGTGGCGGCCAGGCCGCGGAGGAACTTGTCCCGGTTCGCCAGGAAGGGAGTGGGCTCGCCGTCCTCGTCGGTGGTGAGGACCACTTGGCCGAGCGGGAAGGGCTCGAGGGAGCGCTCGGGTGTCGGGTCGGCGGTGCCGGGCTCGACCACGCGGACCTGCGCCTTCGCCTCGATCGAGGTGCCGGGAATCGTCCCGGTGAGGACGTGGCTGCCGGCCTCGGAAACGGCGGCGTTGTCTTGCGGGGCGGGCCAGATGACCCGGACGGCGGGCCCCTTGCCGCCGTCGCGGTAGCTTCCGGGCACCAGGCGGGGAAGCTCCGGAAGGTGGCCGACCGGGGTGGTCACCTCGACATCCGCCACGGCTTCCAAGCCCGGGTGGAGGAGGCGGGCGCGGTCGCGGCGGTAGCTCTCCGCCCCCTCGTCGCCGTCGGCGGCGGTGATCTTGTCGTCCGAGATGGCGTTGTGGTGGATCACCGCGACCTGCCGGTCACTGAGCGCGCTGCGGTAGAAGCGGACGTCGTGGAGCCGCCCGCCGAGGCGCGGGGCGCCGCCCGACACCGGACGACCGAGGAAGAGGCGCGTGTTGTTTGGATTGTCGGCGTCGACCAGCGAGGCGATCGTCGTTGCGACGTCCTCGATACGATCGACACGGGTTCCGTCGACGTAGAGGCTGAGGGTCTTCTCCGCCGCGTCGAGGACAGTGGCCAGGTGCACCCACTCCTCCTTGTGGACCCGGAAGCTCGAGGGGCCCCGTTCTTCCCCGCCGTCGCCGCCGTCGGTCGTCATCCGCACCGAACAGCCGCCCTCGCGCTCGGCACCCATCGGGACGAGCCCGAGGTGACGCGTGCCCTCGTCGCAGGTGGTGCCGAGGTCGAAGAAATACTGCCCCGGGGTCTCCCCGCCCACCTGGACCCAGCCGGTCACGCTGAAGCTGACGGCATCGCCGATCGCGCTGACGGGTACCTCGATGAAGGCGCCGTCGTCGCCGCCGGGAAGCGAAAGCACCGTGCCGAAGGTTTCATCGTCGACGAACTCGTGGCCGCTGCCGGAGGCCGAGGCGTCGAGTCCGTTGCGCGACCAGTCGTCGAGGTCGCCGTCGAAGAGGTAGCGCGAGATCAGGGCGGTCTCGCCGATTCCGTCGAGGAACTGGTCACCGTCCTCCGCGGGGAGCGTTGCGGTGGTCATGAGAAGGAGCGTCGCGAGGGGGAGGAACCTGGCGGGAGTCATGGAAAGGGATGTTCGGGGCGGGTTCGGTGGCGTCGGGGATTCGGGCATTGCGGGCATACCGGGCCTGCAGAAGTCGCGACGGGCCTGGAAGGCCCGCTCAGCTGGAAGGCCCGTTCACGGTTCGTCGGCCTTGAACCACTGGGTGTGGACGTCGGCGGTGCCGGACAGGCCCTTGGCGAGCTGCAGGCGGTAGTCGTACTTCTTCTTCCGCGTCTCATCGCCCTCGAAGACGTAGTCGGTGCTGCAGACGACGGCGATGACGACGTCGTTCTTCACCGGCTTGGTGAGGCGCAGGGCGCAGGGGCCGTCGGCGACCGGGCGGCTGTAGACGACCGAGCCGTCGGTCGCCCGGTAGACCAGCTGGCAGCTCATGTTCTCCTCCTTCGGGTGGAAGTAGAGCCCGATGATCTCGTCCTGCTTGCCCGAGACCTTCAGCGGGACCTGGTTGGCGCCGGTCCAGCCGGGGAGCGTCCGCGTCTCGGGAACGAGCATGTCGCCCTCGACGGTGGTGCTGGCGTAGCAGGTCGCCTTCCACGGCTCGCACTTCTTCCAGATCGGGTTGCCCTCGGCGACGATCTCGGCGCCCCAGTTGTCGGTGAGAAGCCTCTCGTAGGCCTTCGACCAGCGGCCGAAGTCGCACATCGCGGCGCGGCCGCGGTACTCCTGGACCAGCCGCCGCGTCTGCTCGTCGCCGAGCCCGCCGGGGGCCTTGGCGATTCCCTCGAGGACGCGTCCCTCGCAGTGCTGCCAGATCCACGCGATGCTCTTTTCGGAGACGAACTCGCCGAGGAAGTACGGGAAGGCCTCGCTGTAGGCGACGCCGCCGAGCAGCTTGCGCCAGGTGGCGTAATCCCTTCCGCGGGAGTCCTTGCCCTGGTGGACGCCCTCCGCCGAGGGGCCGCCGAAGCTGCCGTCCTGGAGCCAGCCGCTGTAGCACTCGATCGGCATGAAGGGGGCGATCATCGACCCGGCACTCAGCCAGCCCATGCTGTCGGTGGGGCCGCCGCGCTTGGCGTTCATCATGCCGAGCACCCAGTTGTTGCCGCCCTCGTGGAACCAGGCGGCCTTCTTGCAGCCGGGCATGTCGGCCTGGATCGCGTGGACGTACTCGTGGACGACGGCGCCGGTCTGGTAGCCGGCGTCGTTGTTCGGGAATTCGGGGTCGAAGGCCCAGACCGGATAGTAGGACAGCAGGACCATCGGCCAGTCCTCGCCCTTGTGGTGGACGCTGCCCATCCAGCCGCCGAGCGCCTCGCTGTCGGCGTTGTCGGTCGACATGCCGGAACCGAAGAGGTAGACCGTGCTGTAGTATCCCTCCTTCGCCCGCTTGTCGGGGGGCCAGCCGAACTCCTCGCGGATGTAGGCGGCGTCCTCGTTGAGCCGCTCGAGCATCGGGATCCAGGCGTCGGCGGTGACCTTCGGGTTCTTGTCGGGGCCGTAGCGGAAGCACCACCAGCCGTTGACGACGGTCTCCGCGACGCCCTCCACCCCGTCATCGAGCACCTTGGTTGGTGGCTTGATCCTGGCGGTTTCTTTGGAGAAGTCGTACTCCAGCTTCGGGCTGTAGGCCGGCCAGGTGACCGGCTCGGCGGCCGGATTGGCGGGGGCGAAGGCCGTGCTTCCCAGCAGGGAGAGCAGGGCGATCATCCGCCGTCCGGAGGTCATCGGATGGGAGGAAGGGGTCATTTCTCGGGTTCTGTCAGGGTTATGGGGTCACCGTCACCTTCATGGTGAGGTATCCAGCGCCCTGGCCGGCGGCCTTGCCCTCGACGGTGAAGGTGCCGGGCTTGGCATATTTTTCCGGGTCGATGCGTCGCCAGTGGACGGGGACGCGGACGCTGCCCAGTTGGTTGAACTCCAGCTTCACGGACTCCGGTAGCTTGGGGGCCTTGCCGACGCTGGTAATGAGGCTTCCGCTGGGGAGCTTGTCGGCCGGCGGCGAGTGGACCTCCCATTCCGAGACAATCATCGAGTGGAAGTAGTCTCCCTCGGGCTGGCCCTTGAAGGTGGCGCGCAGCGCCTGGGTGATGACCGGCTCGAAGTCGACGGTGATCCACTCATCCGGCGTGGTCGGGTACTTTGCGCCCCGGACCTCTCTCCACCCGTCCTTGTCATCCCGATACTCGACCTTCCACTCGGCCGGCGGGAGGTGCCAGTTGGGGTCCTGGTGGAACTGGATGCCGACGCCGGAGACCGGAAGCGGGACCTCCCAGGTGTACTGGGCCCAATCGGACTCCACCTTGGAGTCGTTGCCGCGGTAGGTGCTCCACATGTCCGGGGGAAGCCGTACCACGGGCGGGCGGCCGTCGTGGAGCGCGGCCAGGCTCATCGGGGGTTCCTCGGAGAACGAGGCGGTCAGCGCGGCCTCACGCGCGAGGTTGTTGGTCAGCTGCAGAAGGGGTGGGTTCGCCCAGGTCTGGTCGACCGGCAGGATCCGGTCGCCGTCCCAGCGGACTTCGTCGATCGCGATCGAGCGGCGGAAGTGCCCGCCGCCCTCGGCGTCCTTGGTGTGGTAGGTGAGCCACCACTTGCCGCCGTGCTCGATGAGCGACGGGTGGACGGTGGTCGAGGACGTGCCCCACAGGATCATGTCCCGGGTCTTCCAGGGTCCCGTCGGCGAGGAGGCGGTCGCGTAGGCAATGGCGGCCTGGTAGTTCGACGGGGTGTACTCGGTGCCGCCGAGCTTCCAGTCGTAGATGCAGTAGTAGGTCCCGTTGCGCTTGAAGACCCAGGGCGCCTCGTAGAAGGCCTCGAAGCCGGTCATGGTGGTGATTTCGCCGTCCATCGCGGCCATCGAATCGTCCAACTTCACCACCCGGGCGGCACCCCAGGAACCCCAGTAGAGGTAGATGGTTCCGTCGTCGTCGATAAACCCGTGCGGGTCGATCACCTCCTGGCCGTGCCGGGCGTCGCCGAAGACGTCCTTCCAGGTGACCAGCGGCTTGCCGATGGGGTCCTTCCACGGGCCGAGCGGCCCATCCGAGACCGCGACGCCGATGGCCATGTTGTTCGGCAACTCGTCATTCTTCCACTCCACCGGGACGTACCAGTAGAAGCGGCCGTCGGGACCCTGGATGCAGTGCCCGGCATAGGCGCGGTTGCCCGTCGCCCAGTCGAAGACCTTGTCCGGGTCGAGGTTGTCCTCGTGAAGTTCCCAGTCGCCCGAAGAAGGGTTCTTGGTGACGAAGACGCCGTAGTCATCCATCACGAACCCGCCGACCTCGGGGGGCGGTTCGTCATGGCCGGCATGGATGTAGAGTTTTCCATCGACCGAAAGCGGGGCGGCATCGGCGGAAAAGTAGGACCCGTCACCGAGGATGGGATTGCCCCCGCTGTGGAAGGTCCGGGTCGGCTTCGGGGCTGCGGACGCGAGGAATGTGCCTGCGACGAGCAGCAGGCCGGTTGCGGCGGTGAGCTGGGTCATGGGAGTCGCGGGAATCGCCGGATGTCGGGGCTACTTTCGGGCGCTGCTGCCGTCGCGCCAGCGGAATTCGGGAGCTTCATCCGGGGCGTAGCCCTCGAGGTGGGTTCTCTGGTCGGCAGGGCGATCCATCGGCTTCTTGTAGCGCCACGGGCCGTCGCCGAAGACCTTTTCGCAGAGTGCGGCCAGAGCCGGGTCGTAGTCCTTCAGCTCGGCGCGGGTATCGATCGAGTTGTGGATCGCGTCGTTCTCGCGGTTGTTGTCGAACCATGACTGCACGCCCTCGGCCCAGTATTCGTGGGCGTTCGTGCCGGCGTAGGTGTCCTTCCAGAGGCCGGCTGCGATGGCCTTGTCGTAGGCGGCGGTGATCTGCTTGTCGAAGTTGGGGACCAGGTCCTTGAGGCCGTAGTCGTGGATGGTGTGGGCGAACTCGTGGATGAGCAGGTTCTCGGTCGAATACGGGTCACCGGGGAAGGCGAGCAGGTTCTCCTCGCCGCAGCTGCTGATCTGGCCGCCCATCCCGCGCGCCCGCTTGTCCCAGTATTCCTTGCGGTCCCAGTCGGCCTGCTCGGGGACGTCCGTGGTGTATTCGTTGTGGGCCATGACCACCACGCGCACGCCGT
This sequence comes from Verrucomicrobiia bacterium, assembly GCA_030430455.1. Classification (GTDB taxonomy): domain Bacteria; phylum Verrucomicrobiota; class Verrucomicrobiia; order Verrucomicrobiales; family Akkermansiaceae; genus Haloferula. The sequence continues at coordinate 13,655 of JAUIJB010000031.1, forward strand.
TCTTCCTCAGCGTGGCGAAGATTTCCGGATGGGCGGTGAGCAACCGGCGGACGATCCACTCCGCCTCCAGCAGTGCGTGGTCGGACACCTTTGCCGACCCGAGGATCGGCAGGCCGTCGAGCATGAGCGACTTCTGGTAGAACGGGTCGAGGTCGAACTTTTCCCGCAGGGCCTCGGGCACCGGCGTGACCTTCGGGGGCTCCTCCTGGGCGGCCAGGCAGGCCGTGGCGAGGAGGGCGGACGCCATGGCGATCGGTAGCAGGGAAGTCATGGAGGTCATGGAAATCTTCAGGGTTGGGCCTTGAGCCAGACGGTCGAGCTCGGCCCGCCGCTGCGGCGCGCCCCGTCACCGCCGCCGGTGGCACCGGGCCCGCCGAAGCTGCTCTGGCCCTTCGCGTCCTCGCGGTTGGCGCGGGCGTAGTAGGGGATGGCCAGCAGGGCGCTGCCGTCGGTCCACTTGCCGTGCATCACCATGACGCCGTTCAGCAGGTCGGGCCTCCACTCCATGGTCAGCGGCGCCTCGATGTCGATCGCCCGCTGGATGTTCTGGTCGACACGCTCGACGCAGTAGACGAGGGGGCCATAGCGCAGCGCGACCTGGCCCCGGGTGGCCTCGATCTTGTCGCTTCCCCGAACGATCTGGGGAACCATCGGGACCTCGAACTCGACCCGGTCGCCCTCCTTCCAGGTTCGGGTGACGACGGCGTAGCCTCCATCGATCACCGGTTCGATCGCCTCCCCGTTCACGGACATCGACTTGATGCCGTCGGCATCCGGGGTGGCGCTGTAGAGCTCGCTCACATCCCGGTTCGGCACCCGGATGTGCAGGCCGAACTCGCGGCTCTCCCCCGGATTCACGGTGATGGCGACCTTTCCGTCCCACGGGTAGTCGGTTTCCTGGACGATCTCGACGTCGGTCCCCGCCACCTGGCGGACCCGGATGGTGCTGCCGATGAAGAGGTTGACGTGGATGCCGTCGTCGCCCGTCACGTAGGTCCAGGTGGGCACCATCAGGAGGGTCCGCGGGATGTTGCCGACGCAGCACGGGCAGCCGTGCCAGGGGTAGCGCGCGCCGTGGGTGACCAGGGGGTTCTGGTAGTAGAAGTTCTCCCCGGCGAGGTCGATCGATCCGAGCAGGGCGTTGTACATCGTCTCCTCGTAGAGGTCGGCGAACTTCGCGTCGTGGTAGGCGAGGTTGAGCTTGTAGTCGAAGAAGATCATCCCCGTGCTCGAGCAGGACTCGCAGTAGGCGCCGTGACGCAGCGAGTAGTCCGGGCCGAAGCCCTCCGAGGTCTCGCCGCTGCCGATGCCGCCGGTGACGTAGTACTTCCGGTTCACCAGGTTGTCCCACAGCGACATCACGGCGCTCTCGTAGTCGGTGTCGCCGGTCTCCGCCGCGATGTCGGCCATGCCCGAGTAGGTGTAGGATGCGCGGACCGCGTGGCCGACGGCCTCGTACTGCTGCTGGACCGGCAGGTGGCTCTGGTCGTACTCGTGGCCGCCGCCCCGGTTGTCGAGGAGGAACCTGGCAAGCCGGATGTAGGCGTCGCCCTTTCCGTCGCCCTCCATGTCGTTGACGAAGCGCCCGAAGCGGACGAGTGCCTGCTCCATTTCCTGGTGTTCGTCGTACCAGGCCTTCTTGCCCGGTTCCGGTCCGATGTGCTTCACCCAGCAGTCGGCGAGCTTCTTGGCGGCGTCGTAGAGGCGGGTGTCCTCGCCGTCGCTGAGCATGTAGTGGTTGATCGCGGACTCGATGAAGTAGCCGGCGATGTAGCCTTCATGGTTCACCCGGTTGGCCGGGTTCCAGCGCTCCGGCCAGCTCGCGCGGTCCGCCAGCGTGTAGGCGGTCTGGAGGTAGCCGTCGGGCTCCTGCGCGGCGAGGATGGCGGGGATCCACTCGTCGAGGGTCCTGCGGAAGCGATCCTGGGCCGCGATGACCTCCGCGTCTCCCCGGGGGTCGACCATCAGCGCGATGCACATCGACTCGACGGTCTGCAGCACCCAGGCGTTGGCAAAGACGTAGCCCTTGTGGGGGCCATGCGGCTCGCCGCGGAGGGCCTTGGCCGCCTCCTCGAAGTTGTCGATGCCGCCGGTCCTGAGCGAGCGGTCCTCGATCACGTCGATGCAGTGCGGGATCCAGTGGGCGATGAGTGCCCTGGCGCGGTCGTCCCAGAGCGGGTTGTCGAGTTTGTAGGGCGTGGTGTAGACGACATCGAGGCGCTTGTCCTCGGGTGGGGAAGCGACCTGGACGGTGAGCGTGTCCGAGGATTTCATGCCATCGAGCTCTCCCGTGAACTCGAGCGTGTAGGTCCCGAGTTTGGAGAAGGTGGCGGTGGTCCGGGCTGCGTGGGCGTCGGCGAAGGTCACCTCGCCGGGGCCGCTGGCCTTGCTCCAGGTCAAGGTCATGGCGTCCGGGTTTTTGAGCGCCCTTGCCTCTCCGCCGAGGTAGGTCCTGCCGTCGAGCATGACCACGCGGTCGATGCCGGCAGCGATCGCGGGAGGAAAGTTGGGGGACTCGCCCGAGTCCAGGACGCGCCATTCGAGGATGCCGGTGGACGAGTTGCCGCTGCCATCGATTTCGAGACGCAACTTGTCGGTCTTCACGGCTTCGAAGGTGGCCACGACGAACTTGTCGGCCTCCACCTTTGCGTTCTCGGCACCCTTCACCTCCTCGAAGCCGCTGCCGGTCCAGTATTTCACCCGATAGGCGGCGGGAAGCCGGACGCCCTGGTGGTCATCCCACCAGTAGACCTCGATCCGGTCGGTGTGGATCGCCTGCGGCCAGTCGTACTGGACCCACTGCGTCCCGGTCGTCGGCCAGTTGCCGTAGGACCCGGTGCCGCGCTCGAGGGAGTTCTCCGGGGAGTTGCCGTCGTTGAGGGCGTTCACGCTGGTGTCGCCGGAAACGGCCGAGGCCGAGGGCTCGGCGACAAGGGCCAGATTGGCTTCGGCAGCATGGGTCACGGAGGACAGGAGGCACCACAGGAGCACCCGGGTTCTCATCCCGGCGGAATGTCCCGTCCCCCCCTGATGGGGGCGGGTTCGTGCAGCACGGCCGGATCGAAGCTGCGGGTGCACGGCTCCGGATGGGGCGTGGAATGGGGTTGCTTGCATGGTGGTGCGGTCTGTCGGGTCGCGTCGGGTTTCCTCGGAAGACATGGAATCTGGACCGGGAGGGGGTTCGATCATTTGGCGCATTGTGTTGTCGTGAGATGCAGGCTCCCGGGGCTGGGTGGAGACGAGGGGTTGCCGGGGAGGGGGGCACCGCGGTCACCTCCTGGCTGGCTGGCGCAGGGTTCCCCCGGGGACGAACTCCCCGAGGAATCGGGTCTCCTTCCTCCTTGGTCGCTGGCCCTCGATCAGCTTGAGCACGAGGGTCCCGATCCGGCTCCCGAGCTTGGTTCCATCGAACTTGTAGTGGGTCAGCGGTGGGATCGTGTAGTCGAGGATCGGGTCGTCCCAGCCGACGAGGATGTCGAGCTGGCCCGGCACGGCGATCCCGGCCTTGAGGGAGTGGCAGAGCGCCGTGACTCCGTCTTCCGGGCAGGTGAGGAAGCAGGCGGTGGGGGCTGGCCGGGCGGCGAGCACCGAGTTCATGGCCCGGCAGATCGAGGCTGGGTCGCCGGCATACTCGAGCAACTGCGCCCCGACACCGAGCGGGCGGGCCTGGTCGATGAAGGCGGCCGAGGCCAGGCGATCGCCGAGGCTGGTTTGCTGGGCGATGAGCATGACGATCTGGCGGTGGCCCCGGGCCACCAGCAAGCCGGCGGCGTGCTTGGCGACCGCTTCGTTGTCAGGGAAGGCGGAAAACAGGTCGAAGTCATCGTGGAGGCGTCCGGCGACGATGCAGGGGATGTCCTGCTCGGCGAACCAGCGCTGCATCGGCTCGGTCGAGAAGAACAGGACCCAGCCGGCGGTGTCCGGGAGCGTCATGAGATGTTCGAGCTCCTTCGGGCGGTGGCTCTGGAACAGCTGCGGGCGGCTCTCGAACTCGATTCTCAGGTTGCGGGAGTCGAGTCGATGCGAGAGCCCCTCGAGGATGGCGTGGTTGACCGCTCCCATCTTGCGGTGGGAAAAGGGCGCAAGGGCCCGGACGATCCGCCCGGTCTTGGCACTGCGCGGCACGGAGTAGTCCGGGTTGATGCGGCGTCGGACGCCGCGGCCCACCGCAATGATCCGGCCCTCGTCGGTAAGCAGTTGCAGGGTCCGTCTCAGGGTGACCCGGCTCACCTGGAGACTCCGGCACAGGCTGGCCTCGGTGGGCAGTTCTTCGCTCCACTCGCCTTGGGCGATCCGCTGCCGGATCCACCGGGCGGCCTGGTCGGTGAGCAGGTTGCGCTGGGGGATCTGGGACGTTGGTTGCTTCGACATCGAGGTCGCGGGTTGGGACCAGCTGGGAGAGGTTTCGCCCCGTAGGCGCAAGACTCCCACGGCAATGTTGCCATGAGAAGTGTCTTATTCTGATACAACAAGGGGGTCTCGATGGACCTTGGGGCCCTTGTCGGGCCAGCCGCCTCTGGGGGTTTCCTCGGCCGAACCGGTTTGAAGCGACGGGACTTGGCGGTTGGCTGAAACCGCTTCGGGTTGCCGGCTCGGTTCGCGATCGGGACGGTCCAAGTCGACGGAGACCCGGACATCCGGCAGATTCAGTCGAAACCCTGACGGGATTCTCCGCTGAAAGACGTTGTTCTATCGGTAGCGCGGCCGCCATCGGATGGGGGTCCCGCCGGAAAGCCCCATTTGCCCATGACCCGCAGCTCCCCGTTGATCTTGATCTTCTCGCTGGTGCTCGGGAGCACCGTCGCCTTCGCCGCCGAGCGCACCCGCTGCTTCGACCAGGACTGGAAGTTTCACCGCGGCGACGTTTCCGGGGCGGAGGCGGCCGGCTTCGACGACTCCGGCTGGCGGACGCTGGACCTTCCCCACGACTACAGCATCGAGGACCTCCCGCCGAAGCCCGATGCGCTTCCGGAGCTCGAGGCGGTCACCGGCGAGTGGCGTTTCAAGCCGGGTGACGACCCGGCCTGGAAGGCTGCGGAGCTGGACGACTCGGATTGGCAGCAGGTGACCCTGCCGACCTTCTGGGAAAACCACGGACAGTCCGCGGACCCGAACGTCCATGGCTGGTTCCGCCGTAGCATCGAGATTCCCGAGGAGTGTCGGGGGAAGGACCTGCTCCTGTTGCTCGGCAAGATCGACGACGTCGACGAGACCTGGGTGAACGGCGAGAAGATCGGCGGGATGGGCTCGTTTCCCCCCGGCTACGCCACCGCCTACGACCAGCAGCGGCGCTACCGTGTCCCGGCGTCGCTCGTGGGGAAGGGCGGGCGCCTTTCCATCGCGATCCGTATCTTCGACGGCGAGGGCTACGGCGGGATCTTCGAGGCCGGGGTCCGGGGTGGGCGCATCGGGCCCTTCGACTTCGAGAACCCGCAGAACCGCCACTTCACCGGCTTCACCACCGGCGGCATCGGCTGGTACCGCAAGCACTTCACCGTGGAGGACCCGGGCAAGCGCGTCGCCGTCCTCTTCGACGGCGTCTACATGAACTCCGAGCTGTGGATCAACGGCCGGCGCCTCGGCGAGCACCCCCACGGTTACACCGCCTTCGAGTTCGACCTCACGCCCCACCTGAAGCCGGTCGGCGGGAAGAACGTGCTCGCCGTCAAGGTCCGCAACGAGGGCTGGAACAGCCGCTGGTACTCCGGCTCGGGCATCTACCGCCACGTCCGGCTGACGGTCACCGACCCGGTCCACGTGCCGACCTGGGGGGTCTTCGTGACCACCCCGGAGGTGTCGGAGGAAAAGGCGACGGTGAGGGTCTCGACCGAGGTCGCCAACACCAGCGGAGCGGCGGTGGCGGCGGGGGTCCGCATCCGCCTGCTCGATGGCGACGGCAACGAGGTCGGCAAGTCGCAGGGATCCCTCAAGCTGGCGAAGGGCGGGACGTCGATCAACGAGCAGTCGATCGAGGTCGCAGCCCCCGCGTTGTGGTCGCCAGACTCCCCGAACCTCCACACCGCGGAGGTCGAGGTGGTGGCCGCCGGCACAACGGTCGATGCCGTTTCCGAGACCTTCGGGATCCGCTCGATCGATGCCAACGCCAGGGACGGCTTCCTGCTCAACGGCGAGCCGATCCTGCTCAAGGGCGGCTGCATCCACCACGACAACGGCCCGCTGGGGGCCATGGCGATCGATCGTGCGGAGGAGCGCAAGATCGAGTTGCTCAAGGCCAGCGGCTTCAATGCCATCCGCTCGGCCCACAATCCGGCCTCCGAGGTGCTGCTCGAGGCCTGCGACCGGCTCGGCATGCTGGTCATCGACGAGGCCTTCGACCAGTGGAACGAGCCCAAGGAGAACAACGACATGGGCTACCAGCGCTTCTTCGACGAGTGGCATGCCCGCGATGTCGCCTCGATGGTCCGTCGCGACCGCAACCACCCGTCGGTCATCATGTACTCGATCGGCAACGAGATCCCCGAGCAGTTCCGTGCCGAGGCGACCCAAGAGAAGCTGCGCGAGGCGGTGCTCGAGCACGACACGACCCGCTTCGTCACCCAGGGGCTCTGCAACTACGCCAACGAGGACATGGAGCCCGGGTTCAAGCACCTCGACATCGGCGGCTACAACTACCTGCCGAACCAGTACGAGATCGATCACCGCAAGCACCCGGAGCGGGTCATGTACGGCTCCGAGACCTTTCCGAAGGACGCCTTCGAGTACTGGAGGCATGTCGAGGACAAGCCTTACGTGTTCGGCGACTTCGTCTGGACCGCGATGGACTACCTCGGCGAGGCCGGCCTCGCCCACGCGGTGCTGAACAACGAGCCGAATCCCTTCTTCATGGGCTGGCCGTGGTTCAACGCCTGGAGCGGCGACCTCGACCTGTGCGGGTTCAAGAAGCCGCAGTCGTACTTCCGCGACGTCGTCTGGCGCGAGCGGGAGATCGCGATGTTCGTCCACGAGCCGATCCCCGACGGCCTGCACGAGGTGCTCAGCTGGTGGGCCTGGCCGAAGGAGCGTGACAGCTGGAACTGGCAGGGGATGGAAGGCAGGCCGCTGCAGGTGTCGGTCTACACCCGCTGCGAGCAGGTCCGCCTCGAGCTCAATGGCGAGGTCATCGGCGAGCAGCCGGTGAGCGGGGAGACGAAGCTGACCGCCAGGTTCCAGGTCCCCTTCGCGCCCGGCGAGCTCAAGGCCGTCGGCCTGCGCGGCGGCAAGCCGGTCGGGGAAGTCGCGCTGGTCACCACCGGGCCGCCCGCGGCGCTGCGCCTGACGGCCGACCGCGCATCGATCCGCGCCGACCGCAACGACCTCTCCTACGTCAAGGTCGAGGTCGTCGATGCCGAGGGGCGGCGCGTTCCCGGCGCGCGGGTGCCGGTGCGGTTCGCGGTCGAGGGGGCGGGGGAGCTCGCCGGCCAGGCGAGCGCCGTCCCGAACGAACCGGCCAGCTTCCGCAAGCCGGAGCGCGAGACCTACGAGGGTCGCTGCCTCGCGATCCTCCGGCCGACCGGGAAACCGGGGACGATCCAACTCCGTGCCGAGGCCGAGGGGCTCGAGGCGGACACCGTCGTGGTCGCGGCGGGGGAGCGCTGAGGGGGTTTCCTGATTTCTGTTGATTCCCCCCGTCTTCGACCGACGTTTCTCCCGGCGAGAGTGCCCGCAAAACCCATTGATGATCCTACGGCGAAATTGGTTCCCGCTTGCCGGGACGGGGATGCTTGTCCTTGCGGCATGGCTTGGGTGGCTTCTGCAGGAGAAACCACCGGTCGGAGTCCCGGAGGGCCCGCCGAGTCCAGCGGCCCCTGCCGGGGTGGCTTCAAGTCCTGCCGGCACCCCGACCCGGGAGGTGACACCCGGCGAGGTTTCCCTGCGTCCCCTCGCGGTCGCTTGGACGACCGACCGCCATGAGTGGACGGATGCCGATGCCACATGTTTCGAGGTCATTGAGCGCATCGCCCACAACCCCGAGGAAGCGATCCGGATGGTCGAAGAGAACGACCGCATCCACCGCCGGCAGCTCGTCTACCGGAACGAAACCGCCGCCGCATCCGTGCAGCGATCGATGTCGGCGGGGGAGTCCATCACCCGGCTGACGCTCCCCGGCATCGACGGCGACGAGCATGACTTCGAGGTCGTCCGGGCCGACATCGCCCCTTCCGGCCAGAGCGGAAGCTTCCATGGCCAACTTCCGGGCAAGCCCAACTCGCTGGTCACCCTCGCGTTCAAGTTCGGGCGCGAGGCCTTCACCGTCCACTCACCCGACGACAACCTCTACCTGGAGGGCGAGCCACGCGAGCCGGGTGAGGTGATCGTGAAGAGTTTCGATCCCGGCGAGTACTACCAGGGCACCTGCGGTGTCTGTGGCCGGACCCACGGCCAGGACATTCCCCCGGCGGATTCCCGGAAGGCCCACTGAAGCCATGCGCATCGCGATTTTCCTCCTGTTCCTCCTGACGGTCGCCCCGGCCCTGCACGCTGCGGCCGAGGCCGACCTTCTCGTCGCCTATGACAACACTTACTCGGACAGCGTCGGGGGCGACGACAATGCCGAGGTCATCGCCGCCAACGGCGTGGCCGGAAGCAACGCGATCAACGACCGCAGCGGAACGGGAGCACGCATGCGCATCTGCGGCTACCACAAGACCTGGTGGCAGGGAGGGCGCTCGACCCTGGGGGGCTACGTCAACTGGTTGCAGAACTACGGGGACGGCGAGCTGGACGACGTGACCGCCGCGGCGGACGCCCGCGGGGCCGACCTGGTGGCCTACATCTGCCCGCCGAACGCGGGCGAGGGATCCGCAGCCGTGGCGCAGCAGCCGGGCCGCTATGCCGCCTACGGACCGGGAAACTTCTGGTCGAACATCGTGGCCCACGAGTCCGGCGGCCACAACTACGGGATCGCCCACGAGGGCGGCCGCGAGAATCCCAAGACCATCATGCTGCACAACTACTGCGGCGGTGGGGCCCAGGGCTATTACTCGAACCCGAACATCTGGCTCAACGGCGTGAAACTGCAGGGCGACGGCGGCTGCCTCGGCGGCCCGGCCCACGGCGGCGACGTGGCCTACACGATCGGTGCCGCCGCCCAGGGGGTGGCCGACCGGAACGCCCGCGTCCACGTCGCGCCGAACCTGGGCAGCGTCGTGCGCCGGTGGAGGCTCGACCAGCCCGCCGGCGGCGCCCCGGGCGGCACCGCCGTCACCGACGAGGTCGGCGGCACCGCGCTGCTCACCGTGCAGGGAAACAATGCCCAGTTCACCGGCGGGGGATTGAGGATTCCGGGCGGTTCGCCGGCGAGCGGCCAGGCCTACCTCCAGCTCCCGTCCGGCCTGACCGACGGCCATTCCGAGGTCACCATCGAGATCTGGGCGAGGCCGATGTCGGCGCGGAACTGGGGCCGCCTGGTCAGCCTCAACGACGGCACCACCGGCAACTACCTGTTCCTGTCGTCATCGGCCGGCACCGACCCGTCGTTGCAGCGCTTCGAGTCGAACAACGGGGGCGCCTTCGCGACCCTCGACTCGAACCTGCCGACCTTCCCGGGGCGGCTTCACCACTACACCCTGACCTTCGACGATTTCGGCGGCGGCAACGGCCGCTGGCACTGGTACCGCGACGGCGACCTGGTGGCGTGGCTCGACGTCGGCTACGACCTTTCTTCCTTTCCCGATCTCAACACCTGGCTCGGCCGGTCGGTCTACGGCGGCGACGACCTGGGTGATTGCGAGTACGCCGAGGTGCGGGTGAGCAACGTGCTCATGAATCCCGACCAGGTGCGCGCCAACTACCTGCTGGGACCGAACCACGATGGAACGTCCAGTGTGACCCAGACGGCGGGAGATGCCTTTGGGACGACCTCCTTCAACCAGGCGGGCCACTGGAGCACGCCCGCGGCCCCCTCCGCGGGCAACCGCTACGACACCCATGGGTTCGACCTGCGCACGCCTCCCAACGGATCTTCGCATGCGTTCGCGGGTGACGCCCTGACCGTTTCCGGGGGGCGTCTGATCTACAAGGGGAGCGGCACCACCATCACCATCAATGACTTGACCGTTCGCGGCCCCGGCGAACTGGTCCAGGCGGGCTCGGGAACCTGGACGCTCGCCGGCGGGCTTTCCGTCGAATCGGAGGAAGTGATCGTGCGTGCGGCCAACGGCCCGATGAACCTCAACGCCAGCCTGAGCGGAAACGGAGGGCTGCTCTGCGTGAACAACACCGTGACGCTCGGCGGAAGCAACGCAGCCTACGACGGGCGGATCCAGGTCGGAGACGGGCGCTTCGGCCGGTTGGACATCGACTCGGAGGCCCGCCTCGGCGCCAATCCAGCCGGTTTCGCCGCCGACCACCTCACCCTCAACCGCGGGATTCTCTACACATCCGCAAACGTGACGATCGACGACCCCAACCGGGGGATCCGGATCGGCGAGAGCGCGGGGATCTTCAATGTGGCGCCCGGCACCACCCTCGCGATCGACGTGCCCCTCTCGAGTCCGGCATCGGGCGACACCCTCCAGACCGCGCCCCTTTACCCCAATCCGGTTTCGGGGCTCTTCATCAAGGACAACGGCGGGAAGCTGCGGCTGACCCATCCCAATAATTCCTACATCGGAGAGATGATCATCAATGGCGGGGTCCTCGAGGTCACGGGCGCGGGACGGATGAACAACGGCGACCATCACATGCCGATCACCAACAACGGCACGCTGCGGATCGGCACCAGCGCCAACCAGATCCTCGGCGGAGTCGTTTCCGGCGAAGGGGCCTTCGTCAAGGCCGGCACCGGGACGACCACCCTCCTCGGCGCCAACCCGATGAGCGGCCCGGTCACGGTCGACGGGGGCACGCTCTTCGCCAATGCCGACAACGCCGCCACCGACCGGAACCTCAGCCAGGTGAGCGGCATCACGGTCCACTCCGGCGCCACCCTCCGGTCCAGCGCCAACTCGCTCTTCGGCTGGGACGGCAGCCAGGTCCGGCCGATCACGGCCCATGCCGGCGCCACCCTCACCACCGACGCCACCGGCGATGACGTGAACGTCGGCACCGTCACCCTCGATGGCGGCACTCTTGCGGGATTCGCCAGTCCGACGTGGGGTTCGTGGAACTTCAAGCGGGCGGGCGGCGCGAAGCTCAACGTCACCGCGGACTCGACCGTCAGCGCGCCCAACGTCGGACTCGGGGCGGACAATGCCATCGATGTCGCGGCCGGCAGCACGCTCACCTTCAGCGGTGCGATCACGGACCTGGCGAGCGAAGGGGTCTGCGCGCTCACCAGGAGCGGCGGCGCCGGCACCCTGGTCCTCTCCGGTGCCAACACCTACAGCGGTCCGACCGCGCTCGATGCCGGCACCACACTCGTCAACGGCTCGCTTGGGACCACCCCGGTCACCGTGGCCGCCGCCGCCACGCTCGGAGGGACCGGCACGATCAGTGGCGCGAGCACGATCAACGGCATCCACGCCCCGGGCACCAGCGCGGGCACCCAGAACTTCGGCAGCACGCTCGACTACGGCGCGACCTCCCGCCTGGAGTGGGAACTCAGCTCCAACAGCACATCCGCCGGAGACTTCGACAGGGTGGTCGCCTCCGGCGCGGTCACCGTGGCCGGCGGCGCCAAGGTCGACCTCATCCTCGACGCTTCCGGGAGCACCGTCGCCCTCGACGATGCGTTCTGGACCCAGCCGCGGACGTGGACCTTCCTCACCGCTCCCGGCATCTCCGGAAGCCTGGAGCTCGGGACCGTTTCCAGCGATCCCGGCGGACGTCCGGTTTCCGACTACGGAACCCTCGCGCTCCAGCAGGATGCCACCAGCGTGTCCCTCGTGTTCACCCCCCACACCCCGGCCGAGATCTGGCGGCTCGCCCACTTCGGCAGCATCGAGAACATCCCGCCCGGCGCGGACGACGAGGATCCCGACAACGACCGGATCATCAACCTCCTCGAGCGCGCGCTCGGAGGCGATCCCAATTCCGCCGACCCGGGCATCCTGCCGAGGGTCGATGACAGCGCACCGCTGCTGAGCATCATCTACCGCAGGTCTCTTGCCGCCACCGATCTCACCTTCGAGGTCCAGGAATCCACGGACCTCGCTCTGCCGTGGAGCCCGGCGGCGGGTGGCCAGTCGGTCCTCTCGGACGACGGGTCGATCCAGGAGATCCGCTTCACCCGCCCGGCCGGCGACGATACCACCCTGTTTTTGCGCTTGGGCGTCTCGGCGCCCTGACGAACCAGCGGTTGAATCGCGAAGGAGTCGGTCAGCCGCCGGCCCGGCGCCGCTCGCGGTAGGCGCGGGGGGGGCAGGCCGACGGACTGGCGGAACTGCCGGGTGAAGGCGCTCTGGTCGCCGTAGCCGCAGACCAGGGCGATGTCGCTGATCGACTGGTCGGTGCGCTCAAGCAGGTGACGCGAGCGCTCGATGCGTCGCCGGGTCAGGTACTGGCTGGCGGTCACGCCGAAGAGTGCGCGGATGCGTTGGTCGAGCTGGAACGACGACCACCCGGCACGCGCGGCGAGGTCGGCCATGGACAGCGGTTGGTCGAGGTTCGCATCGATGTGCCTGAGCACCTCCGCGACGGCGCCGAAGTCGCCGCTGGCGTCCGGCCGGAACGACAGGTCGCGTGAGATCCCGGCCACGCCGACGACCTCGCCGACCGCGTCGACGACCGGCTCCTTCCAGGTCAGGCACCAGCCTTCGCGGCCGTTCGGGTAGAGGTGGAGCTCGAGCTGGCCACGGATCGCGCGACCCTCGCGCAGCACCTCGAAATCCTGCTCGGTGAAGCTCTCGCCCAGCTCCTCGGGAAACACCTCGGCCGCCGTGCGCCCCAGCAGTTTGTCGCGGTTGCCACCCACGCAGCGGTCGGCGAGCGCCTGGTTGACGACCACGTAGCGGCCATCCCTGTCCTTGACGAAGAAAGCGATGTCGGGAACGGCGTCGAAGATCTCCGCCGCCATCCAGGGGCGGCCGAGCTCGGCCAGGAAGCGTTGCTGGATCTCGTCGCCGTCCACCGCGCGACGCTAGCCGGGCTCGGGGGACTTGGCTATGCCGTTCCGCCAATCCTGATTGCCGTCTCCGTCAAGACGGGGGTGGTAGCATTCCGCCAGCCATGCCCCCCGAGACGATCCAGCACGTTCGAGTCATCGATTCCCACACCGCCGGCGAGCCCACCCGCGTGGTGGTGGATGGCGTGCCCGAACCGGCCGGGGCGACGATGACGGAGAAGCGCGAGGCCTTCCGCCGGGACCTCGACTGGCTCCGCTCCGCGGTCGTCTGCGAGCCGCGGGGGCACGAGGCGATGGTCGGTGCGCTGCTGTGCAAGCCGACCCGGGGCGACTGCGTGGCGGGGGTGATCTTCTTCAACAACGTCGGCGTCCTCAATGGCTGCCTGCACGGGACCATGGGCGTGGCCGTGACCCTGCTGCACATGGGCCTCGTCGGACCCGGCAGGCACCAGCTCGAGACGCCTGTCGGAGTCGTCTCGATCTCGATCGCCGAGGGCGGCGCGGTCACCGTCCGCAACATCCGCAGCTACCGCGCGAGGAAACAGGTCGCCGTCGAGGTCCCGGGCCATGGCCGGGTCACCGGCGACGTGGCCTGGGGCGGCAACTGGTTCTTCCTCACCGACGCCCCCGCCGGCATCGCGGTCGACTTCTCGAGCCTCGAGGCGCTCACCGACTTCGCCTGGGCCGTCCGCCAGGCGCTCCCAGCCAATGGCATCACCGGCGACGAGGGCGGCGAGATCGACCACGTCGAGGTCTTCGGGCCGCCCGGCGATCCGGCGCAGGCCGACAGCCGGAACTTCGTCCTCTGCCCCGGCAAGGCCTACGACCGCTCGCCCTGCGGCACCGGCACCAGCGCCAAGCTCGCCTGCCTCCACGCCGATGGGAGACTCGCGCCCGGCCAGCCGTGGCGGCAGGCGGGGATCCTCGACACGGTGTTCACCGGCAGCGTCGAGCCGCACCCCGACGGCGGCGTGATCCCCACCGTCACCGGCACCGCCTTCATCACCATGGAAGCCGTTCTCCTCATCGATCCCGCGGCGCCGTTCGCGTTCGGGATTTCCTCCCCGCTCTCCTGACTCCCCCGACCGCATTTCAAGCATCTCATGACGACCCCACTGCAAGGCACCTCCCTGATCGGCTTCTCTCGTGGAGGGAAGACCAAGTCCCTCGGCCCGGCGACCAACCCCGCCAGCGGCGAAACGTTCGGCATCGAGTACTTCGGCGCCAGTGAGGCCGAGGTGGAGCAGGCGGCCCGGCTTGCCGGGGAGGCATTCCCGGTCTACTCGGCGCTCCCCGGCAGCGACCGTGCCGGCTTCCTGCGTCGCATCGCCGACGAGATCGAGGCCGCCGTCGAGCGGATCGCCGAGCTCGGTCCGCTCGAGACCGGCCTGCCCGAGGCCCGCATGCGCGGTGAGACCGGCCGCACCACCGGTCAGCTGCGGATGTTCGCCGACCTCATCGAGGAGGGCTCGTGGGTCGACGCCCGCATCGACCACGCCCAGCCCGAGCGGCAGCCGCTGCCGAAGCCCGACCTGCGCTCGATGAAGCGCCCGCTCGGCCCGGTGGCGGTGTTTTGCGCGAGCAACTTCCCGCTGGCCTTCTCGGTCGCCGGCGGCGACACCGCCTCGGCCCTGGCTGCCGGCTGCCCGGTCATCGCCAAGGCCCACTCGTCCCACCCCGGCATCGCCGAGATCGTCGGCGAGTGCGTGGTCCGCGCCGCCCGGGACTGCGGCATGCCCGAGGGCGTCTTCTCGCTGCTCCACGGCGGCGGTCGCGATGTCGGCATGGCGCTGGTCGGGCACCCCGTCATCCAGGCGGTCGGCTTCACCGGCTCGCGCTCCGGCGGCACCGCCCTGATGGAGGCCGCCGCCAAGCGCCCGCAGCCGATCCCGGTCCATGCGGAAATGAGCGCGGTCAACCCGGTCGTGCTGCTTCCCGCCGCGCTCGACGAGCGCGGCGAGGCGATCGCCGATGGCTTGTTCGGCTCGCTCACGCTCGGTGCCGGCCAGTTCTGCACCAACCCCGGGCTGGTCTTCCTGCCCGACGGCCACGGTGAGGCCTTCCTCGCGAAGCTGTCCGAGCTGGTCGCGGCCGGCTCCTCCGCCGTGATGCTCAATGCCGGCATCTGCGACGCCTTCAAGCAGGCCACCGCGGCCATCGCCGCAATCGACGAGGTGAAGACGCTCGCCGCCGCGCCGGACGAGGCCGGGCGTTGCACGCCCTCGTTGTTCTCCGTCTCACTCGCCGATTTCGTCGCGAACCCAGCGCTCCACGCCGAGATGTTCGGCCCCGCGACCCTGGTCGTCCGTGGAAAGACCGAGGAGTTTGCCGAGGTCATCGCCGGCCTCGAGGGCCAGCTCGTCGGCACCATTCACGCGACCGATGCCGAGCTGCCGGAGCACGCCGGCCTCGTCGCCGCGCTCGAGAAGCGGGTCGGCCGGCTCGTGCTCAACGGCTTCCCGACCGGCGTCGAGGTCTGTCCCTCGATGGTCCACGGCGGCCCTTGGCCCTCGACATCCGACGGCCGCAGCACTTCGGTTGGCACGCTCGCGATCGACCGCTTTTGCCGCCAGGTCGCGTGGCAGGGCTTCCCGGCCGCCGCGCTTCCGGAAGAGCTTCGCGACGACAATCCCCGCGGCATCATGCGCCTCGTCGATGGCGTCCACACCCGCTGAATACCCCATCAATCCCAATCACCTGCAACCATGAGTTCCACCAACAAAGAAGTCTTCCGCGGCACCATTCCCGCCCTCATGACTCCCTGCTCCGCGGCGGGAGAACCGGACTTCGACGCCCTCGTCGAGACCGGCAAGAGCCTCATCGATGCCGGCATGGGCGGCGTCGTCTACTGCGGCTCCATGGGTGACTGGCCGCTGCTCTCCGACGAGGACCGCCAGGAGGGCGTCAGGCGCCTCGCCGAGGCGGGTGTGCCCGTGATCGTCGGCACCGGTGCGCCGAGCACCCGCCAGGCGGTCGCCCACGCGGTGCACGCGCAGGAAGTCGGTGCCGTCGGCCTGATGGTCATCCCGCGGCTGCTCTCGCGGGCCACCTCGGTGCCCGCCCAGCGCGAGCACTTCAACGCCGTGTTCAAGGCTGCGCCCGAGTTGCCCTCGGTGATCTACAACAGCCCCTACTACGGCTACGAGACCAAGGCTGACCTGTTCTTCCAGCTGCGTGACGCGAACCCGAACCTGGCCGGCTTCAAGGAGTTCGGCGGTGCCGCGGCGATGACCTACGCGGCCGAGTTCATCACCAGCGGCGACCCGGACCTCGTCCTGATGGTCGGGGTCGACACGCAGGCCTACCACGGCTTCGTCCGCTGCGGTGCCCAGGGGGCGATCACCGGGGTTGGAAACGCCCTGCCGAAGGAGATCCTCCGCCACGTCGAGCTCTGCCAGCGGGCTGCAAAGGGCGATGCCCAGGCCCGCGTCCATGCCCGCGAGCTCGAGGAGGCGATGTTCAACCTCTCGCGCTTCGACGAACAGCCGGACCTCGTTCTCTACTACAAGGGCCTGATGGTCCTCGAGGGCCACGCCGCCTACCAGCACCAGCTCAACCCGTTTGACCGCCTCTCGACCAGCCAGGCGGCCTTCCTTCGGGACCAGTGGGAGCTGTTCCGCGCCTGGTGGGCGGACTGGCCGGGTGCCGAGGACTGACGCGGAGGTTTCGGAAACCTCCTTCACTCTGCATCGGCGGAGGCACCACCGACCACGGCTCGACGTTCCAGCTCCTCGCCAGCTTCGACACCGGCACGGTCTCGGGGCTCGGCATATCGAACGACAACACCGGCTACATCCGACGCTGAACGGCTGGGGCTCCCTTTCCTTCAGCCCGATCCCCGAGCCGGGGAGCGCGCTGGCGGGACTACTGGTCGGCGCCGGCTTGCTGATCCGCCGCCGCCCGCGGGCTGACTGAGCGCGGCCCGGCAAGCGAGCCAGGCGGCATGGGCCAGGCGGGCGCGGGCTGGCCGGGCACGCACTTGTCCTGATGTTAAGACACAACCCGGCCGGGAATTCATCGTTGCGCCGGGCGAATCTGTGGAGACTGTCCTGCATCGTTGAAACCTTGTCCTCACTGAAATGCGCCCGATCCTGACCTCCCTCGCCGTTTCCCTCTCATTCTGGGCCGCCGCCCAGGCGGAACCGGAATTCCATTCCTGGGCCGAGACCCCACCCATGGGTTGGAACAGCTGGGACATCTTCGGCACCACGGTGACCGAGAAGCAGACCCGCGAGCAGGCCGACGCCATGGCCGAGCACCTGCTGCCGGCCGGCTACGACGTGCTGACCGTCGACATCCAGTGGTACGAGCCGAATGCCCGGGGCCACGTCTACCAGCCCGGCGCGGAACTGACGATGGACGAATACGGTCGCCTCACCCCGGCGCTGAATCGCTTCCCCTCGGCGGCCGACGGCAAGGGCTTCAAGCCGCTGGCGGACTACGTCCACTCGAAGGGGCTGAAGTTCGGCATCCACATCATGCGCGGCATCCCGCGACAGGCGGTCGAGCGCGACACGCCGGTGAAGGGGACGCAGTCGAGCGCGAAGGACATCGGCCTGACGAACTCGACCTGCCCCTGGAACCCGGACATGTACGGGGTCGACGCCACCAAGAAGGACGGCCAGGCCTACTACGACTCGATCTTCGAGCTCTACGCCTCCTGGGGCGTGGACTACATCAAGGTCGATGACATCGCGCGGCCCTACGACGAGGTCCAGAAGGCGGAGATCGAGGCGATCCGCAAGGCGATCGACAAGACCGGCCGCCCGATCGTGCTCAGCCTGTCGCCCGGCGCGACGCCGGTGAGCGCCGGCCCCCACGTGATGGAGCACGCCAACCTGTGGCGGATCACCGACGACTTCTGGGACCGCTGGGGCCTGCTCGAGGCGATGTTCGAGCGGGTCGATGCCTGGACGCCCTACCGCGGCCCGGGCCACTGGCCGGATGCCGACATGCTGCCGATCGGGGTGATCGCCTTCGGCCGTCCAACCCAGTTCACCAGGGACGAGCAGTACACCATGATGTCGCTGTGGAGCATCGCCCGCTCGCCGCTGATCTTCGGCGGCGACATGACCAAGCTCGACGACTTCACCAAGGAGGTCCTGACCAACCCGGAGATGCTCGAGGTGAACCAGACGAGCAGCAAAAACCGCCAGGTCTCGCGCGAGAACAACCTGATCGTCTGGACCGCCGACGCGGCCGACGGCAAGGACAAGTACGTCGCCCTCTTCAACGCCCAGAGCAGCGGCGAGAACCTCGACTTCGCGAATGCCGACTACGCCAGCCCGGTGATCGCCGGAAACGGCCAGTCGCAGGAGGTCAGCGTCTCGGTCGTGGGGGGCGAGCGACTGGTTCTCTTTGTTCGCGACGGGGGCGACGGGTTCGACTACGACCATGCTGCCTGGGTCGACCCGTTGCTGAGCGGTCCCGGGGGGGAGCTCAGGCTGACCGAACTGGAGTGGGTCAGCGCCACCTCCGGCTGGGGTGCGCCGCGGGTCAACCGGACCTGCGAGGACCGGCCGCTGATGGTCGGCGGCAGGGAGGTCGGCGGGATCGGAACCCACTCGGAGTCGGTGATCGTCTACGATCTTCCGGAGGGTTACGAAACCTTCACCGCCAGGGGGGTGGTGACCAACCGGGGTTCGGTGGTCTTCGGCGTGCTCGTCGACCGGGCTGCGGATGCTCCGCTCGACGAGGGCGAGGTCACGGTCGACTTCGCCGACATCGGCATTTCGGGCAAGGTCAAGGTCCGCGACCTGTGGGCCCGCGAGGACCTCGGCACCTTCGAGGGCAGCTTCGGCCGGGTGCTGCCGGTCCACGGCGCGGGACTCTACCGCGTGACTCCGCTGCGCTAGAACTTGATTTCGACCGGTTCGCCGGACCAGGTCAATTGCTTCGACTCGCCGCCGGTGGCGAGCTCGACGCGGAAACGGCGGGGCTCGGTTTCGGAGTTGGCGGATTCGCCGGGCTCGCCGGGCGACACCCGCAGGGTCTTCGACGCGTCGTTCCAGTCGAAGCGGGTGAGCGAAAATCTCCCGTCGAGGTAGCCGAAGCCGCCGTCGTCCTCGTAGAGCGTGAAGCTGCCGTCGCTGCCCGGGTAGATCCGGATGGTCAGTGGCTCGCCGACCGGCTCGTCGACATACTGCCGGACGGGATCGATCGGGATGATGGCGCCGGCGCGGACGAAGACCGGCATGGTCTCGAGGTCGACCCGGCGGCTGACCGTGCGGCCACCGGACTGCGGCGTTCCGGTCCACAGGTCGTACCAGGTGCCCTCGGGAAGGTAGACCTCGCGACTCGTCGCGCCCCTCTCGAAGACCGGGGCGACCAGGAAGTCGCGGCCCCACAGGTACTCGTCGGCTCGGGCGGCGGCCACCGGGTCGTCCGGGTGGTGCAGCCACAGCGCGCGCATGAAGGGGAGGCCGGTCTGGCGCGCCTGCCAGGCGAGGGTGTAGTTGTACGACAGCAGGCGGTAGCGCAGCTCGGCGTAGCGGCGGCAGATCTTCTCGATCGACGGGTCGTTGAGGGTCGAGGCGTCGGGCGACTCGGGGTGCTCCTCCGGACCGAGGGTGTCGAGCCCCCAACCCCACGGCAGGCGGGTCCACCAGCTGCGGCCGTGGGAGCGGAATGAGGGACAGAACGCGCCGAACTGGAACCAGCGGGCATAGAGCTCGCCGGTGAGCTCCTTCGACGGGAAGAAACCGCCGATGTCGGATCCCCAGTAGGGACCCAGGCTGAGCGAGTGGTTGATGCCGACCGCGATCTGCGTCTCGAGGCTCTTCCACGAGCTGTCGGTGTCGCCCGACCAGACCCAGCCGCCCCAGCGGGCGATGCCGAGGTAGCCGTTGCGGTGCAGGCTCCAGGGTCGGCGGTCGGGCTGGGTCGAGATCGGGCCGTCGTGGTAGAGCTGGTGGCGCTTGATGCGCTCGTGCAGGTCGAACCAGTCGCCCTCGTCCGGCCACCAACCGTCGATGCCGGCCTCGACCAGCGCCTCGTGTTCCTTCCAGTAGCCCGGCAGCCGCTCGTCATCGAGGCGCGGAATGCGGTCGCGGTCCCAGGGGACCATGTGGACGACGACCTTGACGTGGCGCTCGTGGAGCTCGGCGATCACCTCGGCGGGATCGCGCTTGAAGACCTCCGGGTTGAACTCGAAGGACGGCTGGTGCTTGTTCCAGCCACGCGGGGTGAAGCCGGTACCGAGGTAGATGACCGCGTCGACCGGGATCTTCTTCTCGCGGAAGGTGTCGACGATCTCAACGAGCTGCTGGTCGTCCTCGAGCGTGCGGTGCGACTGCATGTAGCCGAGCGCCCACTTCGGCGGCAGCGCGGCCGCACCCGAGACGGTCGAGAGGTCCTTCATGAGGGTCTCCGGCTCGCGGGCGTCGAACACGAAGAGGTCGCGGAAGCCGGCGACGTGGTCCTCCATCGGCGGGATTCCCTTGCCGAGCTGCCGGGTCTGGTTGGCGTGGTTCTGGCGCATCGCCTCCGAGTCCTTCTTCCCGATCGGGATGAAGCGGCCGTGGTCCTCGGCGGACAGGTCGAGCTGGCCCCATGGCGTGGCAATGAAGAGGCCCCAGCCGCCGGTGCCGATCATCAAGGGCACCGGGTTGCGCGAGCCGTAGGCGTCGGCCTGCCAGCGCGGCTCCATCTTGTGGAGGCGTCCGCGGCGGTCGAACTCCACCCCGGCGCGGCGCCAGTCCTTGCCCTTCGCCGGGCGCGGTCCGCCCTCGCCGAGCCCGAGCACCGGCCGGTCGTCGAGGAGGAAGCGGATGCCGCCATCCTCGCCGAAGCCCAGCTTTTGGACCGTGGAGCCGTCGGCGCGGGTGACCGTGATCTCGAGGGGGGTGAAGCTCACCTCGACGGCGAGGTCGCCGACCTTCGCCCGCGTCGGGTCGCCGGATTCACGCAGCGTGAGGACGGGCTCGGCCGGATCCTTCGCGGCAAGCGCCGGGTTCACAGGAACCGGATCGGGGTGGCCGATCGGCCGCAGGGTGACCCGAACGGCATGATCGCCGGCCGGTCGCAATGCCAGCTCGCACGGGATGCCGGCCACCTCGATCGGCGCCGCGGCCGCCACGGAGGCGAGGATGAGGAAGGATGCCGGCAGCGATGCCGGGATGAAGAGGGAGCGGAAGGAAGTCAGGAGCATGAAGACAGGCTGGGATGGAGGGCCGGACGCCCCGGGAAGGAACGGGGCGACGAGCCGCCATCTTAGGGAAAGCAGCGCGAAAACGGCTCCCGATCCGACAAATCGGCGGTCGCCACTCCGACCGGGCCGATGACGACGTGACATCGTCCGGGCTAATCCAGCCAGATCTCCGCCTCGTAGAACCCTCGCGGCGCCTCGTCGCCGAGCGGAATCCGCCTCACCCGGTTGTCGCCGATGAGGTCCTCGTATCCCGGAAGGGCCGACCAGGACCCCGGTTCGAGGTCCGGGCTGGCGTGGATCCGGTAGTGGCGGGTCCGGCCCTGGTAGCCGACGCCGAAGGCGCCCCGGGCATCGAGCGACAGTTCCGGCGTGCCGCCGGGCCGGGCGATGCCGAGCACCGGCAGGTGGGCGGGTTCGGCGGGATCGATTCCCAGCAGGTAGGCCCCGGCGAGGGTCAGCGGGGTTCCGGGGAGCATGGCGCTGGCATCGAGGCCCGCGCTGCCGAAGTGGTGGACCTCCCACGAGTCGGGCAGGCCGTTGCCGTCGGCATCCGCCTGGTCGGTCGGCCCCGGAAGCGGGAAGGCGACCTCGGTGATGCTGTTCCACCCGCTGGCGGAGTTTCCCCAGCCGTTGATGCGGACATGGCTGGCGGGCTGGCCGGGAAAGGAGAAGGTCTCCACCCCGGTCGTGGTGCCACTACTGGAAATGTAGTCGTCCGGTGAACCGGCCGGGGGAAGCACCCGGGTGAACGAGGAGCCGTCCTGCGAGATCCAGACGGCGAAGTGCGCCCGGCGGGTGTCGCCGAGGTGGAAGGCCAGGTCGAGGTGATCGAGGGTCTCGGTCGAGGGGAGCTCGTAGAGGATCCACTCGCTCCCCGAGTTGCCGAACTGCGACCAGCGGGTCCCGAGGTCACCGTCGAGCGTGTTGGCCGGCACGTTGGGGTCCTGGAAGCCGCTGGCGCTGGCGGTGATGCCGGCCGGGGCGGGGGAGACCGAGACGACCATCCGGTTGCGGTAGGTGCTGCCGTCGGAGTGCTCGAGGTCGAGGCGGACGGGGTTGTCGCCGAGCGGGAAGTCGACCTTGAGCGTCGGGCCGGAGCCGAGCAGGGTCCCGCCGCTCCACCAGGAGTAGCCGGTGACCGAGCCGCTGCGCAGCTGGCTGGCCGAGGCATCGAGGGTGAGGGGCTCGGCGTAGTCGCCGTCGGCATCGACGAGGCGGGCATCGGGCCCGGCGTCGGGGAAGACGGGCGTGGCCCCGCCGAGCAGGTCGAGGATCTCGCTGCCGGCCAGGAGGAAGGCGCCGTAGCCGTAGTCGCGTCCGGTGTCGTTGTAGGAGGCCGGCCCGGGGGCCGAGCCGACGCTCTGGATGTAGCCGATGGCGCCGCCGGGATGCTGGGCGACGGCGACCATTCCGTTCCAGGCCTTCATGGCCGCAGCGGTGTAGTTCCTGCCGGGGCCGTCGACCAGGATGCCGTGGTTCAATCCATAGGCGATGCCGTAGGTGAAGAACGCGGTGCCGCTGGTCTCGGGATTGTCGTGGGCGGGATGGTCCGGATCGGTGATCGAGCTGCGCCACATCCCGTCGGGCTGCTGCCACTCGAGCAGGGCGGTCGCCATCGTGCGCAGCATCGCCTCGAACTCCGGCCGGCGCGGATCATCGGCCGGCAGGGCCTCGAGGACCCGCGCGCAGGCGCCGATGGCCCATCCATTACCGCGGCCCCAGTAGACGTCGGTGTCGAGGAAGCGGTCGTCGCGCCACCACAGCCCCCGGGCGGGGTCGAACAGGCGCCTCCGCTCCTTGGTGTCGAAGTACATCGCCATCATCTGGGCGAGGTAGGCCTCGTCCCCGTGTACGGCGGCGAGCCGCGCAAGCGTGGGCGCCGCCATGTAGATGGCATCGACCCACCACCAGTCGTCCACCGAGCCGGGGTCATCGAGGAGCAGATCGTCGAGGTGGGTGGTGATGGTGGCAATCCACGCGTCGTCGGGTTCGGCGGCCGCCTCGTGGAGATCGATGTAGATTTGGCCGCAGCAGTGGGCGTCGGCGCTCTCGCCGTTCACGTCGCCATAGTCGGTGCCGTGGTCCCAGTCGTTCTGCACGCCCCAGGCCATTGCCCGGTCGAAATACGGCTGGTAGCCCAGCGCCTGCCAGGCACGGAAGTTGCCGGTCTGGTAGGCGCTGCGCTCCCAGCCCTCGTTGCCGATGGCGAAGTTGGCCTGGAAGTAGTCATTGGCACGGCGCATGGCATCCTCGGTCGCGACCCGCATCGCGGTCGGGTCGAATCCCGGACCCGAGAGGGCGTCGAGCGGGTCGGTGCCGGCGGTGAGCTCCATGGGGTCGCTCGAGCCGTCGCCGTCGCTGTCGGGGAGGAAGGGGTTGGTCCCCAGGCCCGCCTCCTCGCCGTTCGTAAGGGTGTCGCCGTCCTCGTCGGCTGCGGGGTCGGCCGGAGGCCCGGCGACGCCGAGGGTGAACGACCGGGACGAGGAGTCGTTGCCGTCGCTCACGCTGAGCGTCACGCGGGTGGCCCCCGACTCGCCGGTGGCCGGGGTGATGGTGGCCCAGCGGATGGCGCCGCTGCCGTGGAAGGTGAGGCTTCCCGCCGGAAGGAGGGTCTCGTCCTCCGCCGAGCCGCCGAGAACAAGCTCCCCGACCGCGGTGTCCGGATCGGAGAGCGCCAGGATCACGTCGAGCGACCTGCCCCGGAACGGGATCTCCCGGTCCGCGATCGGAGCCAGCTCCGGCGCGGCGGCGGACACCATCGGTGCGCCAGCCAGCAAGGCCGGCATAGCCAGCAGGGCCGGGGCGAGGCGGGGGCGCAAAGGGGTGGAGCTCACGGCGGTGGCCAAGCCTATCGCATGGCGGACCCGAAGAGCGAACCCAGCCGCCGAATTGCAAGCTGGTGAGCCCGAAATCGGAGGATCTGCGCGGATTGGCGCCCACGCTCCCGCGGGTCGGGCGGCCCAGCGGGTGGGCCGGCCTGCTCCCGCGGGAGCAGGCCGGCATGAAGGGATGAGGCGGGAAGCCGCCTCCGTTCCGCGGCCGGTGGCGAGCCTTACTGCAGCTCCACGCGGTACTGGGCGTTGCCGACGGGCGGGGAGGGGTCGGTGTAGCTCATCGGGCCGTCGACGCCGGCCTGCGTGTCGACCGGCAGCCAGGTGGACATGCCGTCGATCGAGCGCTCGACCACGAAGGTCTCGCCCGAAACCCCCTCCCAGTTCACCGTGAACCCGTCGCCGAGTTCGTTGTCGGTCGTGGTGACCTCCCAGCGCGAGGACCCATCGTTGGGAATCAGGCCGAGGCGGAACTCGGTCAGGTTGTCGGTGCCGTCCGCGTCGAAGTCGCCGTCCGGTTCCTCGTCGAGGTCGCCGAAGTAGGTCTCCTCCCAGCTGTCGTCCATGCCGTCGTTGTCGGTGTCACCGGACGATCCGAGCGGGTTGCTCAGGTTCTCGGCGGTCGGGTCGAGGTAGATGTTGTCGAACAGCAGCTCGACGTCGTCACCGAAACTCATGAACCACAGGCTCAGCAGCGGGTTGCCGGCGGCGCCGTTGCGGAAGAGGTTGCCCGAGGCGATCTGGACCACGCCCGTTTCTTCGAACGGCGATTCCATGTAGGCGTCGACCGTGTTGGTGGCGTTGTCGACCACGATCCAGAAGTTGCTCCACTCGTCCAGCGGGTAGTCGAAGCCCGTCCCTCCCCCACTGCCGGCGTTGCGGATGTTGACGTCGCCGTTGTTGTAGCCGATCTGCGCCTCGAAGTCGCCGGTTCCGGCAGGGTTGGCCACGTCGCTGAGGCCCCAGGTCTTGTCCATGCCCGTGATGGCGCCGGTGCGGACCTGGTAGAACAGGGTCCCGGTGTTGCCGTCGAGCAGGTGAAGCAGCAGGGCGGAGAGCGACTTGCTCATGTTGCCGTTGATCCACGAGGCGGCCTGGTCGACCCCGTCGGGGTCGGCGACGACGGTGGCCGTCCCGGTGGTGGTCCAGCCATTGACCCCGTTGAAGGGCTGGCCGATGACCATGCCGGCGCCGTCGAAGTTCTCGACCAGCGACCATCCCGCCACCTGCGGCGGGGTGCTGGTCGCGTTCGCCGGGTTGCTGCCGTCGTCGATCTCGCGGCGGTCGCCGAAGAAGTCGCCGTCGGTGTCCACAGCGAGCGGGTTGGAGGGGGCGTTGCCGAAGGCGCCGTTGAGCGTGCCGTTGACCTCGTCGCCGTCGCTCAGGGTGTCGCCGTCGCTGTCGTCGTCCAGCGGGTCGGTCGGCGCGCTACCGAAGGGGTTCTCGGCACCGGTCGTCTCGGGGCCGTCATCGATGCCGTCGTCGTCCGAGTCCTTGTCGCTCGGATCCGTGCCGAGGTTGAACTCGGTGAGGTTGTCGAGGCCGTCGCCGGTGCCCTCGTCGAGGTCGTCGGCGCCGCTCTGGCCGCCGATGCCGAACGCGGCCTTCCACGAGTCCGGGACGGTGTCGCCGGAGGCGCTGAAGAAGTCGGTCCGCAGAGTGGGGTCGGTGAAGTTGGCCTGCTCGACGGAGTTGACGTCGAAGTCGCCGTCCGGGTCCTCCGCCGGGCCGGCGTCGAGGTTCGAGAAGTAGAACAACTCGAAGGAGACGTCGGCGAGGGTGTCGCCGTCGATGTCGTCGGGAATCGAGGCGGTGTCGGTCGGGTCGCTGCCGCCGGCCTGCTCCTCGGCGAGGTTGAAGCCGTCGGCGTCGCCGGTCGTCGAGCTGCCGCTCTGCCCGCCGATCGAACCGAAGTAGTGGACTTCCCAGGCATCGTAGAGGTCGTCGTCCTCCGACTCGAGGAGCGGCGAGGGATCGTCCGGGCCCGAGCTGTCCGCGAAGCCGTTGGTCTGGATGGCGGCGGGTGAAAGGGCGCCGTCGTAGATGCGGACCTCGTCGTAGGTGGCGCTGGCGGTGGCGTCGGCGTAGAAGGAACGACCGAGGTTGCCGGCCGCGTCGTTGAAGTCGGCGAGCACGTTGTCGGTGGTGAACGAGCCGCGGGCGTAGTAGATGCCGTCGGGGTCGCCAACCGGGGCGACATGCCAGCTCACGCTGCTTCCGACGTACACCGGGGCGTCATCGTCGAGGGTGTTGAAGGCCGGGACGATGGTCATCACCACATGGAACTGGGTGCCGGGCGTGTAGGGGGCGTTGGTGTTGTTCCCGGTGCCGGTGGCCGCCGCATCCCGCCATTCCACACGGTCGAGGTTGACGTCGGTGCCCTGGGTCCAGGACATGAAGAGGTTCTCCGTTTCGCCGCTGCCGAAGGAGAAGATGCGGGCCCATGCCTGCACCTCGTCCTGGGTGGCCCACAGCTCGATGGTCACCGGCGTCCGCTTGCCCTGCAGCAGGGGACATCAGAGAATTTGGTGGGTTGAGAGGCGGGGTTTCGCAGGTTTCTTGAGCTTCGCCGTCCCCTTGGAGGAAAGTTGTCCACAAGGTTCCGACGCGAGAATGGG